>NZ_JBEZMM010000015.1:0-146447 GCF_040652715.1 Streptomyces sp. NPDC048196
GGTCGGACGAACTCCCACTCAGCATCGGATAGTTCATGGCGACGTATCACCCGACCATGGTCCACCACCCGAGATCATTTGAAGACACCCCCTAGCGCGGGGCGCGTGCGGCATGCCCTCCTTGCCACCCTTGAGGAGCTTGTCGAGCTCCGCGGCGTGCTTGGCGTCGTTCTCAGCGTGGTTGGTGGCGACCTTCTTCAGCCGGGTGCCCGCCCCGTGGTACAGGTCCTCGACCGCCTTGCCCGCGTCCTTGCCGAGGGTCTTGCCCAGCTTCTCCGCCGCGTGCTCCAGCGCCTTGACGATCGGATTGCTCATTCGAAGCTCGCCCCCGCAGCCTTCGTCCCGAATTCGGCGGCGTGCGACGCCACTGTCCGCGCATGCTCGTGCAGCTTCTCCGCACGGGCGTGCAGCGCCTCCGGATGGATGGAGAAACCCTCCCCACCACGCCCCCCGCCGCCGGCGGAGACACCCAGTGCGGACTCGGCAGCCTGGAACACCAGGCCGCCCACCGCCTTGCCGACCGTCTCGACCAGCGGATCGATGGCAGCCTCGATGACCTGGCCGATGACGTACTGCTCCAACTGCTGCACCAGATAGTCCATCAGCTTCTCGGCCGCTTCCACGACCAGCGCCTCGGCCGCCTCCGCGATCCCGAGCGTGGCGACCGCGGCGGCCTGGTCGGCGATGAACGTGATGGCCAGCACGGTGAGTTCGGCGATCGCCTCCAGCTTCATCGCCACGATCGTGTCCGCCGCGATATCCAGTGCGTCGGCCACCACATGGCAGGCGTTGACCAGTTCCGTCATGTGGCCGTCGGACATCTGGCCCCACTTGGCCAGCAGCGCCTCGTACGACGCGCCCTGGTACACGTCCTGCAACTGCTTGACCGTGGACGTGGAGTCCTTGTGGGTGTCATCCACCTTCTGCGCGAAATCCCGCACGTGAGAAGCGAACTCGCGGACCTTGTCCTCATCGATGTTCGGCCAGTTCACCCCGATGAACTGGAGGAACGACACCACCTGATCCGGCAGCTCGATCGCCATACTGCACCCCCGATTTGATGCCTCACAGCAGCTCATCAGACAGCGCTCAAAGGGGAGCAAGGGACGGGCAAAGAAGCATTCTAGGCAGGGTCATCAGTGCGTCTGTTGGCGTGAATTGGCAAGTAATCATTGCCTGTTGATCAGTTCCGCCGAGCGGGCCAGGTTCAGTTGCAGGCGGCGACCTCGGCGACGGGGCCGGTCAGCAAGGGCGGTCGGTGACCGGGTGGGGGGCGGTCATGGAGCTCGACGACCGGCTGAGCGAGCCGTCAGTGCAGGGGCGCGCACCTTGGCGGCGGGCATGGCGAGGCGGGCGTACGCCTCGGTGGGCAGGCATGCGACTCAGGGGCGAAGGCGAGCCACAGCACCGCGCGCCCTGGGGTGACGAAGACCCGGCGGTGCACAGCGCACCTGCCTTTGCCTCACCGGCCCAAGGCCCGGTGAGGCGTCAGATCATCCAGCACCGATCCAGCACCGGGAAAACCCCGCCCGGATTCAACTACCGGTGGCCGCGACGCTGACCTGCACAAACGCAATCAGCGCACGCCCGGCCACCCCACACAACGTTCCGTTGAAACTCCCCCACCTCCGAACAGAAGAAGCCCTCCGACCTGCGCGAACACAGACCGAAGGGCTCCCGTTGGGAAAACTCACACGTTGAACCGGAACTCCACCACATCCCCGTCCTGCATCACATACTCCTTGCCCTCCATGCGGGCCTTGCCCGCGGAGCGGGCGTCGGCTACCGAGCCGGTCTCCACCAGGTCGGCGAAGGAGATGACCTCGGCCTTGATGAAGCCCTTTTGGAAGTCGGTGTGGATGACGCCCGCGGCCTCGGGGGCGGTGGCGCCCTGCTTGATGGTCCAGGCGCGGGTTTCCTTGGGGCCGGCCGTCAGGTAGGTCTGCAGGCCGAGGGTGCGGAAGCCGACGTGGGCGAGGGTGGCGAGGCCGGGCTCCTCCTGGCCGACGGACTGGAGGAGTTCGAGGGCCTCGTCCTCGTCCAGTTCGGCGAGGTCGGCCTCCAGCTTGGCGTTGAGGAAGATCGCCTCGGCGGGGGCGACCAGTTCGCGCTGCTCGTTCTTGAAGTCCTCGTCGGTCAGCTCGTCCTCGTCGACGTTGAAGACGTAGAGGAACGGCTTGGTGGTGAGGAGGTGGAGGTCGTGCAGGAGCTCGTTGCGCTCGCTGCCCTGGACGATCCCGTGGGCGAAGAGGGTGTCGCCCTTCTCCAGGATGGCCTTGGCCTCTTCGACGGCCTTGACCTTGGGGGCCACGTCCTTCTTGATCCGCGACTCCTTCACCAGGCGCGGCAGGACCTTCTCAATGGTCTGGAGGTCGGCGAGGATCAGCTCGGTGTTGATCGTCTCGATGTCGTCCTTGGGCGAGACCTTGCCGTCGACGTGGACGACGTTCTCGTCCTTGAAGGCGCGGATGACCTGGCAGATCGCGTCGGACTCGCGGATGTTCGCGAGGAACTTGTTGCCCAGGCCCTCGCCCTCGGAGGCGCCGCGGACGATGCCGGCGATGTCGACGAAGTCGACGGTGGCCGGGAGGACCTTCTGGGAGGCGAAGATCTCCGCGAGCTTGGCCAGGCGGGGGTCGGGGACGCCGACGACGCCGACGTTCGGCTCGATGGTGGCGAACGGGTAGTTGGCCGCCAGCACGTCGTTCTTGGTCAGGGCGTTGAACAGGGTCGACTTGCCGACATTCGGCAGACCGACGATTCCGATCGTGAGCGACACGGTGGCGACTCGACTTCCGAAGGGAGAGCGGTGGGGTGGGCAACGGCCTCGTGAGGGGCCGATCCACCAGTCTACGGGGCGGGCGGCGGCGCCCGGCCGCCCCAGCCCGGGCCGCTGTCCCGCCGCCGCGTCCCGTCCTCCGGTCGCCTCCCGGCCCGGCCCGCACCCGCTCGTGTCGAACGCAGCCCCAAGCTCGACCAAAGGGCGTGTCCCGTAACCGGTTAATACCACTTAGCGGCCTACCGTTGGCGAGTGGAGCAACACGAAGCGCGCACCCCCCAGCACGGCCCGCCGTGGTCCGGACGCCCGGCCGCGGACCAGGACGCCCGGCTCCCACGCCCGGCGGAGGCCGTGGCCCCCGACCCCGACGACGACTTCCTCTCCGCGATGCGGGCCTCCGGCTTCGCGTCCGTCCCGATCGCCGCGCCCGCGCCCGTACGGGCCGCGGCGCGCGGTCCGGCGCAGGCGTGGGCCGCCCGGGGGCCCACCGCGGCGGCCGTGGCGCCACCCGTTGGTGAGCGGGCGGCCGTGCCGCCCCCGGTGGGCCCGGAATCCTCGGCCGTCTACCGGGCGCGTCCGCAGCGTCCGCTGCCCGCGGCGCCGGACGGCCTGCGGCGCCGGATGCCCGCGGCCAAGCTCACCGGCCTGGGCTGCTGGCTGCTGGCGACCCTCGCGCTGTTCGCCTTCGCCTGCCTGGACCGGCTGCTGCTCGGCGGCGCCCAGACCCCGTACGGCGTGTTCTTCCTGCTGGTGGGCGTCGGCGCGGCGGTGTGGGTGCGGCCGTACGACCTGATCTGCGCGCCGGTGACGCTGCCGATCGCGTTCACGCTCGGGGCGGTGCCGATCCACCGCGGCGGGGACGGTTTCGGCGGGCTGCTGATGGGCGTCTTCACCGTATTGGCGCTGAACGCGGGCTGGCTCTACGCGGGCACGCTGGTCTGCGCGCTGATCGCGGTCGTCCGGCGGGCGGCGGTCATCGCGCGGCGTCGGGCCAGCCGACCGGTGACGCGACCGCGGAGCGGGGAGCCCGGGCCGGCGGACCGGGCGGCGGCGCGGAAGGCCGGCCGGACCCGGCCGGGGCCACGGCCGCGGCAGGTGGCGCGCCAGCCAGAGCGGCGTACGCGGCCATCGCCGCCCCCACGATCCCCGCGTTGTTCTGAAGCTGAGCCGGCACGATCTCGGCCCTGATGCCCTCGATCAGCGGCAGGAACTTCTCGGCCTTGCGGCTCACCCCGCCGCCGATCACGAACAGCTCGGGCGAGAACAGCATCTCCACATGGGCCAGGTACTTCTGGACCCGGCGCGCCCAGCGCTGCCAGCTGAGGTCCTCGTCCTCCTTGACCTTGGTGGAGGCGCGTTTCTCGGCGTCGTGGCCGTTCAGTTCGAGGTGGCCGAGCTCGGTGTTCGCCAGGAGCCGGCCGTCGGTGAAGACGGCGCTGCCGATGCCGGTGCCGAGGGTGAGGACGATGACGGTGCCGGTCCGGCCGCGGCCGGCGCCGAAACGCATCTCGGCCAGGCCGGCCGCGTCCGCGTCGTTGAGGAGGATGACCGGGCAGCCGCCGGCCTCGCCGCCGAGCCGGTCGGTGAGCAGGGCGGCGGCGTCGGTGCCGATCCATCGTTTGTCGACGTTGGCGGCGGTGCGGGTGATTCCGCCGGTGACCACTCCGGGGAAGGTCGCGCCGACCGGGCCGGTCCATCCGAAGTGCGCGACCACCTCGCGGACGCCGTCCGCGACGGCGTCCGGGGTGGCCGGATGCGGGGTCAGCACCTTGTGGCGCTCGTCGGCGAGGTCGCCGCGTTCGAGATCCACCGGGGCGCCCTTGATGCCCGATCCGCCGATGTCCACACCGAAGACCCTCATGGGGAAAAGGCTAGGCGCGGACGGGCCCGGCCGCCCAGGGAACGCGGATCCGGCGGCGCTTTCGTCCGCCGGGGCCGCGTTCGTCGTCGGGGCGGGGCGTCAGGCGTCGGTGTCCTCGGTCGCGGCCTTGGCCTCGGCGCGCAGATCGCGGCGGAGTTCCTTGGGCAGCGAGAAGGTGATGGACTCCTCGGCCGCCTTGACGAGCTCGACGTCGCCGTAGCCGCGCTCGGCGAGCCACTCCAGGACCTGCTCGACCAGGACCTCCGGGACGGAGGCGCCGGAGGTGACGCCGACCGTGGTCACGCCCTCCAGCCAGGCCTCGTCGATCTCGGCGGCGAAGTCCACGAGGTAGGCCTCGCGGGCGCCGGCGAGCTTGGCGACCTCGACGAGCCGCTTGGAGTTGGAGGAGTTGCGGGAGCCGACCACGATGACCAGGTCCGCCTCGGCGCCCATCTGCTTCACGGCGAGCTGCCGGTTCTGGGTGGCGTAGCAGATGTCGTCGCTGGGCGGGGAGACCAGGCCCGGGAACTTGGTCTTCAGGGCGTCGACGGTCTCCATGGTCTCGTCCACGGAGAGGGTGGTCTGCGACAGCCAGACGATCTTCGACGGGTCGCGGACCTCGACCTTGTCGACGTCCTCGGGGCCGTCGACGAGCTGGATGTGGTCGGGGGCCTCACCGGAGGTGCCGATGACCTCCTCGTGCCCCTCGTGGCCGATCAGGAGGATGTCGTAGTCCTCCTTGGCGTAGCGGACGGCTTCCTTGTGGACCTTGGTCACCAGGGGGCAGGTCGCGTCGATGGTGGCGAGGCGGCCGCGCTTGGCCTCCTCGTGGACGACGGGGGCGACACCGTGCGCCGAGAACATCACGATGTTGCCCGGCGGGACCTCCTCCGTGCGCTCGACGAAGATCGCGCCCTTCTTCTCCAGGGTCTGCACGACGTACTTGTTGTGCACGATCTCGTGGCGTACGTAGACGGGCGCGCCGTACTGCTCCAGGGCTTTCTCGACGGCGATCACGGCGCGGTCCACGCCCGCGCAGTAGCCACGGGGGGCGGCGAGCAGGACCTTGCGGCCGGCGGGGGGGCCGGGAAGTGCAGTCATGCCGTCCATCGTAAGGGCCGTGCCCCGGGGCCGAAGATCGGCCGTTGGCCCAGACTGGGAGGCCGGAACCACCGAGGCCGGAAGTACCGAGGGAGGCCGGGATGGAGTCGGGGCGGCGGGGCGGCGCTGCGGAGGGGGCGCGGCCGGCGGCGCTGCGGCGGACGCTGACGTTCCGGGACCTGGTCGTCTACGGGCTGCTGTTCATCGCCCCGATGGCGCCGGTCGGGATCTTCGGCACCCTGCTGGCCACGTCGCACGGCGCGATCACCGTGGTCTACGTGGTGGCGACGGTCGCGATGGCGTTCACGGCGTACTCGTACGCCCAGATGGTGCGGGTCGCGCCGCGGGCCGGGTCGGTCTACACCTACGCCCGGGTGGGGCTGGGCGACGGTGCCGGGTTCGTCGCCGGGTGGATGGCGATGCTGGACTATCTGCTGATCCCGGCGGTGGCGTATCTGTTCTCCGGGATCGCGCTGCACGCCCTGGTGCCGTCGGTGCACCAGTGGGTGTGGACGGCGCTGGCCGTGGTGGTGACGACGCTGCTGAACCTGTGGGGCGTACGGACCGCGGCGGTGGTCGGCTTCGTGGTGCTGGCCCTGGAGCTCGCGGTGCTGGTCGTCTTCGTCGGCGCGGCCGGGTATGTGCTGGTCACGGCGGGGGCGCGGCGCGGCTGGAGCGAGCCGTTCACCGGTGCGGGGGCCTTCTCCCCGGTCGCGGTGCTCGCGGCGGTGTCGGTGGCGGTCCTGTCGTTCCTGGGTTTCGACGCGATCGCGTCGTTCGCGGAGGAGGCCGAAGATGCGCCGCGCGAGGGGGGTGCCCCCGGACGGAGTCGGGGGGAGCGTCCCGGGAAGGGTGGTGGGCGACGGGTGGGCGGCCCACGGCGGGTCGCGCGGGCGGTGCTGACCTGTCTGGCGGTGGCGGGGGTGCTGTTCGCCGTGCAGACGTATCTCGCGGCGCTGCTGGCCCCGGTGTCCGCGGCCGGGCTGGCGGCCAGACCGGGTGAGCAGGGCAGCGCCTTCTACGTGACGGCAGAGGCGGCCGTCGGGCCGTGGCTGGGGCAGCTGGTGGCGGCCGGCAAGGCGGTCGGGGCGGCGTTCGCGGCGCTGGCGGGGCAGGCGGCGGCCGGGCGGCTGCTGTTCGCGATGGCCCGGGACCGGCGGCTGCCGGGGGCGATGGCCGAGGTGGACGCCCGTCGCGGAGTGCCGCGCCGGGCGCTGCTGGGCGCGGCGGGGGTGACGCTGGTGGCGGCGGTGTGGGCGGCGCGCCGGGACGACGGGCTGGAGCAGCTGTCGTCGATCGTGAACGTGGGGGCGCTGACCGCGTTCGGGCTGCTGCACGCCTCGGTGATCGGCTGGTTCCGCTTCCGGGCGCGGGAGCGGGCCGGGGTGCCGGGCGTGCTGCGGCACGTGGTGGTGCCGCTGCTGGGGCTCGCGGTGGTGGTCGCGGTGCTCGTGGCGGCGTCGCCGACGGCGCAGGCCGTGGGCGGATGCTGGCTGGCGGTGGGGCTGGTGTGGCTGGCGGTGCAGTACGGGCGGCGGTCGCGGGCCGGTGGGGCGGGGACCGAGGGGGGCGGGGCGGCGGGCTGAGGGCGAGGCGGCCGGCACTGTCGGTGGCCGCCGCTACGCTCGCTCGTATGGCTGTCTCCACGTCCCCCGAAACGCCGATCCCGGTCGGCGAGGTGTCCCGGCTCATCGGCGGCTGGATCGACCGGCTCGGCGCGGTCTGGGTCGAGGGGCAGATCACCCAGCTCTCCCGCCGCCCCGGCGCGGGCGTGGTCTTCCTGACGCTGCGCGATCCGTCCCACGACATCTCGCTCCGCGTGACCTGCTACCGCCAGGTCTTCGACAAGGTCGCGGACGTGATCAGCGAGGGCGCCCGGGTGGTGGTGCACGCCAAACCGGAGTGGTACGCCCCGCGCGGTCAACTGTCGCTGCGGGCCGCGGAGATCCGCCCGGTCGGCGTCGGTGAGCTGCTCGCGCGGCTGGAGCAGTTGAAGAAGTCGCTGGCGGCGGAGGGGCTGTTCGCGGCGGACCGCAAGCGGCCGCTGCCGTTCCTGCCGCAGTTGATCGGGCTGGTCTGCGGGCGGGCCAGCGCCGCGGAGCGGGACGTGCTGGAGAACGCCCGGCACCGCTGGCCGGCCGTCCGCTTCGAGGTGCGCAACGTACCGGTGCAGGGCGTGCATGCGGTGCCGCAGGTGATCGCGGCGGTGCAGGAGCTGGACGCGCTGCCCGAGGTGGACGTGATCATCGTGGCCCGTGGCGGCGGCAGCGTGGAGGACCTGCTGCCGTTCTCCGACGAGCAACTGGTCCGGGCGGTGAGCGCGGCGGTGACGCCGGTCGTCTCGGCGATCGGCCATGAGCCGGACACGCCCTTGCTGGATCTGGTGGCCGATCTGCGCGCCTCGACTCCTACGGACGCGGCGAAGAAGGTGGTGCCGGACGTGGGCGAGGAGCTGGCCCGGGTGCAGCAGCTGCGGGAGCGGGCGCTGCGCGCGGTCGAGGGCTTCCTGCAGCGGGAGCAGCGGGGGCTGGCGGCGGCGCTGCAGCGACCGTGCATGGAGCGGCCGCAGCGGATGGTGGAGGAGCGCGAGGAGCAGGTCACGGCCCTGGTGGAGCGCGGCCGGCGGACGCTGGGGCATCTGCTGGACCGGGCCGACTCGGAGCTGACGCACACCCTCGCCCGGGTGGTCGCGCTCTCGCCCAGGGCGACGCTGGAGCGCGGCTATGCGGTGCTCCAGAAGGCGGACGGGGCGGCGGTGCGCTCCCCCGGGGAGGTCGATGCCGGGGAGGAGCTGCGGGCCCGGGTGTCGGCGGGCGAGTTCCGGGTCCGGGTCGGCGGCGTCCAGGGCGCTGTCAGTGACCCCGAATAGGGTGGGAGACATGGCGAAGGCGCAGGCGAAGACGGAGCGGGAGACGGACGGCGTGGCGGAGACGGAGCAGGGCCCGGGGGCCGGCGCGGACACCGGCGCGCGGGCCGCGAAGAGCGCGGAGCCCGCCGCTGAGCCGGGTCCGGACGCCGCCGGACCGCAGCCGGGAGCACCCGCGGACGCGGTGCCCCCGGTGGATTCCACGCTCGGCTACGAGCAGGCGCGGGACGAGCTGATCGAGGTCGTCCGCAGCCTGGAGGCGGGCGGTACGACGCTGGAGGAGTCGCTGGCGCTGTGGGAGCGCGGCGAGGCGCTGGCGAAGGTGTGCCGCCGCTGGCTGGACGGCGCCCGGGCCCGGCTGGACGCGGCGCTGGCCGAGGAGCGGTAGGCGCGGCGTTCCGGGCCGCGTGCCGCGCGCGGATCAGGCGTTCCTTTTACACCCCCTCATGTGAACCGGCACACAACACCCTCGATTTAGTTGAACATTAATCTACCTGCTTTAGAGTGGAGAGCACGGAGAACCGTGCAGTATGTGGACTGCGGTATCCGCATCGTGGTACTCGCCGTTTCCGCGGCGGCTACCGCAGACCCGTTTGACCACCGAGCTGACCACCGAGGTGCTTTTCATGTCTCTCGCCCTTGACGCCGCCGCCCAGGACCTGCTGTTCCGCGAGGCCCAGACCGCCAACACGTTCACGGACGAGCCGGTGACGGACGAGCAGGTCCAGGCGATCTACGACCTGGTGAAGTTCGGCCCGACCGCCTTCAACCAGTCGCCGCTGCGGATAACCCTGGTCCGTTCGCCCGAGGCCCGGCAGCGCCTGGTCAACCACGCCATGGGTGCCAACGGCCCGAAGACCCTGACCGCGCCGCTGACCGCGATCCTCTCCGTCGACCTGGACTTCCACGAGAAGCTGCCGGAGCTCTTCCCGCACGCCCCCGGCATCAAGGACACCTTCTTCGCCGAGGCCGCCGTCCGCGAGGTCGCCGGCACCCAGAACGCCACCCTGCAGGCCGGCTACTTCATCGTCGGCGTCCGCGCCGCCGGCCTGGCCGCCGGCCCGATGACCGGCTTCGACTTCACCGGCATCGACAAGGAGTTCTTCGGCGACGGCAAGCAGAAGTCCTTCCTCGTCATCAACCTCGGCAAGCCGGGCCCGGACGCCTTCTTCCCGCGCGCGCCGCGCCTGACCTTCGACGACGCCGTCACCACCGTCTGACCTCCGTCACCACCCTCCGACAGCGGTCAGCACCGTCCGACGGCCGTCGGAAACCACACAGGGGCCGCCGCACCCAGTCCGGGTGCGGCGGCCCCTGCATGCTTCGCCTGCGTCAGCGCTACTTCGCCACCAGGGCGGCCGCCAGGTCCGCCAGCCGCCCGTACGGCGCGGTGCCGGTGACGACCGTGGTCACGCCCTTCTCCTCGCGGACCAGCGCCTTGTACCTGTCGCCCTCGTAGCGGTCCCACTTCTTGCTGCCGACGGCCTGCTTGCCCTCGGTCCTGGTGGCGCCGAGGGTGACCTCCTGGATGAACTTCCGCGCCGGCGCGTCACTCTGCTCGACCGCCGCGTACTGCTCCTCCGGGTCGAGCATGCCCAGGTGCCAGGCACCGCCCTTGCCGTCGTCGCTCACCTTGTAGGAGACGGAGGTGGCACGCCAGGTCTTGGGGAGCCCCTGGGGCGCGGCGACCGGATAGGGCGCCGCCCGCCGGGCGGTGATCAGCTCGACGCGGTAGTCGACCGTCTTCACCGCGTTCTTCGCCGCGTCCGCGCTCTCGTCGTGCGGGATGAAGATGTAGATCGCCCCGACCAGGACGCCGATCACTGCCAGCGACAGGACCATGTCCCGCACCGTTTGCCTGCCTCGCATACCTGCCACGCCCCTATGGTCCCCCATCCCCGCGCCGGCCCCGACAGGCCCCCCGGTGACGCCCGTCACCTGCGCGAACACCGTGTCGCGCATCCCCCGGTCGGCCGCTCATGCGAAGGGCCCTCTGCTCATTTTGGTGACGTGCGGATACTGTGAACCTCTGGGGGAGACCCCCGCGCCCCCGCACAGCCACCCTCACTCCTCCACGGCCGTCGCCGTACAGAAAGGTGCGCTCGATGACCGAGCATCATCTCCCGTCCCAACTCGAGGTCAGCCCCGAGGCCCCGGACCGCAACCTCGCCCTGGAACTCGTCCGGGTCACCGAGGCCGGTGCCATGGCGTCGGGCCGCTGGGTGGGGCGAGGTGACAAGAACGGCGCGGACGGCGCGGCGGTCAAGGCCATGCGCGCCCTGATCCACACCGTGTCCATGAACGGGGTCGTCGTCATCGGAGAGGGCGAGAAGGACCACGCCCCGATGCTGTACAACGGCGAACGCGTCGGGGACGGCACCGGCCCGGAGTGCGACGTGGCCGTGGACCCGGTGGACGGTACGACGCTGACCGCCAAGGGCATGGCCAACGCGGTGTCCGTGATGGCGGTCGCCGAGCGCGGGTCGATGTTCGACCCGTCGGCGGTCTTCTACATGGACAAGCTCGCCACCGGCCCGGAGGCGGCGGACTTCGTCGACATCACCGCCCCGGTGGCGGTGAACATCAAGCGGATCGCCAAGGCGAAGAAGTCCGCGGTCGAGGACGTCACCGTGGTCATCCTGGACCGGCCGCGCCACGAGGGCCTGGTCAAGGAGGTCCGGGAGGCGGGCGCCCGGATCAAGTTCATCGCCGACGGCGACGTCGCGGGCGCGATCATGGCGGCGCGTGAGGGCACCGGCGTCGACCTGCTGCTGGGCATCGGCGGTACGCCCGAGGGCATCATCACGGCCTGCGCCATGAAGTGTCTGGGCGGCACCCTGCAGGCCAAGCTGTGGCCCAAGGACGACGAGGAGCGGCAGCGCGCGCTGGACGCCGGGCACGACCTGGACAAGGTGCTGGAGATCGACGACCTGGTCCGCGGCGACAACGTCTTCTTCGTCGCCACCGGCATCACCGACGGCGAGCTGCTGCGCGGCGTGCGCTACCGCGCCGAGACCGCCTACACCCAGTCCCTGGTGATGCGGTCCAAGTCCGGCACGATCCGGCAGATCGACTCCCAGCACCGGCTGTCGAAGCTGCGCGCCTACAGCTCGGTGGACTTCGAGCGCCCGAGCTGACCGCCTCCACCGGGACGACCCCGGACGCACTTCGCCCCCGCCGGAGAGGCTCCGGCGGGGGCGAAGTGGCCCATACGCGCGGTCGGTCAGCCGGCCGCGGGCATATGGGCCGCACGCTGCAGCTCGGACTCCCGGCGCCGGCGCCGGGTCAGCACGACCCTGCGCTCGGCCGCGGTGAGCCCGCCCCAGACGCCGTACGGCTCCGGCTGGAGGAGCGCGTGCTCCCGGCACTCGACCATCACCGGGCAGCGGGCACAGACCCGCTTCGCGGCTTCTTCCCTGGCCAGCCGCGCGGCGGTCGGCTCCTTCGACGGGGCGAAGAACAGCCCGGCTTCGTCCCGGCGGCACACCGCCTCGGAATGCCAGGGACCGGCCTCGTCGCGCGCAGGTACTCGCGGGGACGGAAGGACAGCGGCATCCTGCAGGGGCTGATGCGGTAGCAGCACGGTCTACTCCTGACGACGGCTTCGGCGCGAGAAATCACCCTTGCCCGTCTCGCTGCGCACGGCCTTTTTCCGCACCCCGCAGCCGTACGAGAGACGATGCACCAGCCCTACCCGCTGTGCGCACGCTTATGCACACCGTGGCGATCGTGCGGAAAGGAGATCACGCGACAAGGCGAAAAGTCGTACCGCGCCCCCCGGGACGTCCGTACGTCAGCGGCCGCGGTCGTACCTCTTGCGGAAGCGGTCCCGGCGCTCCTGCCGCTCCAGGCGCAGCAGTTGGTGCCGCTCGCGGTGCTCGTCGCGGAGCTGCCGGCGCAGGTCGCGGTGGTCCTCCCACGCCCGGTCGCGCAGCTCGCGGTGGCTGTCCCGCATCCGGTCCCGCAGGTCGCTGATCAGCGCGCCGCGCTTGGGCCGGGCCTCCACGCTGCCGAGGACGGCGAAGCCGTTGACCTGGATCTGCGGGGCGTCGCCGTCCTCCGCCTCATGGGTGTCGATCTCGAAGGCCCCCAGGATCCCCGAGCCGCTGCTGCGCAGCGTGACGTTCTCCGGGACCCGGATCTCCACGCTCCCGAAGAGGGAGGTGACGGTGATCTGGACCTGCTGCTGCGGGAAGACCGCCTCGGTCAGGTCGATCTCCACGGAACCGAAGATCGCGACGGCGTTGATCCGCGCCGGGACGTGCCAACGCCCCTTGCGGGAGGCGGCGCTGAAGATCGCGACGAGGTTCTGGTCCGGGAGCGGCGCACCGGTGTCGGAGGCGGTCGCCGACGTGGCCGGTCCCGGCTGCGGACGGCCGCCGGCCGCCGGCAGGTCGCGGACGACCGGCTCCAGCTCGCCCAGGGTCTTGGCGCGGTAGACCGTGTCGATCCGCTCGGCGTGCTCCTCGGGATCGAGGCGGCCCTCCGCGAGCGCCTCCCGGAGTATCGCGGCGATCCGGTCGCGGTCCGCGTCGGACGCCCGGATGTCCGCCTCGGCCACGGGCGCGCCCGCGGGCCTGGTCGCGGCCTTGGTCAGGTCCACCGTTTGCGGGGTCTCGGGGCCCACTCGTCCCCCGTTGTCTGCATCCACCGCCCCAGCGTACCGAAACGCGATAGATCGCGACTAGGGATTGCCGCGTCGGACCGCACATTCGCCCGAACCGGAGCCCGCACCGGCCCGTACCGCCACCGAAGCGGAGCCCGCCGCCGACTGAGCCTTACCTCACAGCCCCGTCCGCGCGCCAGGGTTCTACGCTGTTGGGGCGCTGCCGTAGAAGCCAGCCAGACCCCTCCGAGTAAGGATGAACCGCCACCATGCCGGAATTCGCCTACACCGACCTGCTCCCCACCGGCGAGGACACCACCCCCTACCGCCTCGTCACCTCGGAAGGTGTCAGCACCTTCGAGGCCGACGGCCGGACGTTCCTCAAGGTCGAGCCGGAGGCGCTGCGCAAGCTGGCCGAAGCGGCGATCCATGACATCCAGCACTACCTGCGCCCCGCGCACCTCGGTCAGCTCCGGAAGATCATCGACGACCCCGAGGCCTCGGCCAACGACAAGTTCGTCGCCCTCGACCTGCTGAAGAACGCCAACATCGCGGCCGCCGGCGTGCTGCCGATGTGCCAGGACACCGGCACCGCGATCGTGATGGGCAAGCGCGGCCAGAACGTGCTCACCGAGGGCGGCGACGAGGAAGCGCTCTCCCGCGGCATCTTCGACGCGTACACGCAGCTGAACCTGCGCTACTCGCAGATGGCCCCGCTGACCATGTGGGAGGAGAAGAACACCGGCTCCAACCTCCCGGCGCAGATCGAGCTGTACGCGACCGACGGCGGCGCCTACAAGTTCCTCTTCATGGCCAAGGGCGGCGGCAGCGCCAACAAGTCCTTCCTCTACCAGGAGACCAAGGCGGTCCTCAACGAGGGCTCCATGATGAAGTTCCTGGAGCAGAAGATCCGCTCGCTCGGTACGGCCGCCTGCCCGCCGTACCACCTCGCGATCGTCGTCGGCGGTACGTCGGCCGAGTACGCCCTCAAGACCGCCAAGTACGCCTCCGCGCACTACCTGGACGAGCTGCCCGCCGAGGGCTCGCCCACGGGCCACGGCTTCCGGGACAAGGAGCTGGAGGAGAAGGTCTTCGAGCTGACGCAGAAGATCGGCATCGGCGCGCAGTTCGGCGGCAAGTACTTCTGCCACGACGTCCGCGTGGTCCGCCTCCCCCGGCACGGCGCCTCCTGCCCGGTCGCCATCGCGGTGTCCTGCTCCGCGGACCGCCAGGCCGTCGCCAAGATCACCGCTGAGGGCGTCTTCCTGGAGCAGCTGGAGACCGACCCGGCCCGCTTCCTGCCGGAGACGACGGACGAGGAACTGACCGAGGGCGCCGGCCCCGACCTCGACGCGGTCGCCATCGACCTCGACCGCCCCATGGACGAGGTCCTCGCCGAGCTGACCAGGCACCCGGTGAAGACCCGGCTGTCCCTGACCGGCACGCTGGTCGTCGCCCGCGACATCGCGCACGCCAAGATCAAGGAGCGCCTGGACGCCGGCGAGGAGATGCCGGAGTACCTCAAGAACCACCCGGTCTACTACGCGGGCCCGGCCAAGACCCCCGAGGGCTACGCCTCCGGCTCGTTCGGCCCGACGACCGCGGGCCGGATGGACGCCTACGTCGAGCAGTTCCAGGCCGCCGGCGGCTCGAAGATCATGCTCGCCAAGGGCAACCGCTCGCAGCAGGTCACCGACGCCTGCGCCGCGCACGGCGGCTTCTACCTCGGCTCCATCGGCGGTCCGGCCGCCCGTCTGGCCCAGGACTGCATCAAGAAGGTCGAGGTCCTGGAGTACGAGGAGCTCGGCATGGAGGCGGTCTGGAAGATCGAGGTCGAGGACTTCCCTGCCTTCATCGTCGTCGACGACAAGGGCAACGACTTCTTCCAGGACCCGGCCCCGGCCCCGACGTTCACGAGCATCCCGGTGCGCCAGGGCGCCTGACCCGCCCGGCCCTCTCCCGGGTCGCCGCACACCACCTCCGCCCGCCGCGCGAACTGCCGGCGGGGCGGAGTGCGTCGGGGCGGGAACAGATCCCCTCCGCAGGGCACTGTCATAGGTATGAGTGACACGAGTGCAGTGGGTGACGGCGGCGGGTTTCGCGTGGAGCACGACTCGATGGGCGAGGTCCGGGTGCCCGCGGAGGCCAAGTGGCGGGCGCAGACGCAGCGGGCGGTGGAGAACTTCCCCGTTTCCGGGCAGCGGCTGGAGCGGGCGCACATCGAGGCGCTGGCGCGGATCAAGGGCGCGGCCGCCAAGGTGAACGCCGAGCTGGGGGTGCTGGACAAGGACGTCGCCGAGGCCGTGCAGGAGGCGGCCGCGGCGGTCGCCGGGGGTGAGTGGGACGCGCACTTCCCGGTCGATGTGTTCCAGACGGGCTCCGGGACGTCGTCGAACATGAACACCAACGAGGTCGTCGCCACGCTCGCGAGCGAGCGGCTGGGGCGGGACGTCCATCCCAACGACCACGTCAATGCGAGCCAGTCGTCCAATGACGTGTTTCCCTCGTCGATCCACATCGCGGCCACATCGGCGGTGCTGAACGATCTGATTCCGGCGCTGGAGCATCTCGCGGCGGCGTTCGAGCGGAAGGCGGAGGAATTCGCGGACGTCGTGAAGTCGGGGCGGACGCATTTGATGGACGCCACGCCGGTGACCCTGGGCCAGGAATTCGGCGGATATGCCGCCCAGGTGCGGTACGGCGTGGAGCGGCTGCGCAGTGCGGTGCCGCGGCTGGCGGAACTGCCGTTGGGCGGTACGGCCGTCGGGACGGGTATCAATACGCCGCCCGGATTCTCCGCCGCGGTGATCGCGGAAGTGGCCCGGGCCACCGGACTGCCGCTGACCGAGGCGCGCAATCATTTCGAGGCGCAGGGCGCGCGGGACGGGATCGTCGAGACCAGCGGGCAGCTGCGGACGATCGCCGTCGGGCTGACGAAGATCGCCAATGACCTGCGGTGGATGGCGTCGGGGCCGCGCACCGGGCTCGCCGAGATCAATCTGCCGGACCTCCAGCCCGGTTCGTCGATCATGCCGGGGAAGGTCAATCCGGTGATTCCGGAGGCGGTGCTGATGGTCGCCGCACAGGTCACCGGTAATGACGCGACGGTGGCCGCGGCCGGTGCGGCCGGTAATTTCGAGCTCAATGTGATGCTCCCGGTGATCGCGCGGAACGTCCTCGAATCGATCCGGCTGCTCGGCAATGTGGCGCGGCTGCTGGCGGACCGTACGGTCGACGGCATCACCGCCAATGCGGAACGGGCCCGCGAATACGCCGAATCGTCGCCGTCCGTCGTCACCCCGCTGAACAAGTACCTCGGTTATGAAGAGGCGGCCAAGGTGGCGAAGAAATCGCTCGCCGAGCGGAGGACGATCCGTCAGGTGGTCCTGGACGAGGGGTATGTGGAGCGCGGGCTGCTCACCGAGGAGCAGCTGGACGAGGCGCTGGACGTGCTGCGTATGACCCGGCCGTGACCGTGACCCACCCGTGAGCGGGCCCGGCCCGTAACACCGCAAGCAAGGTACGTTACCGCGCCCGTAACGCCCGCTGCGTCTCATGTCACGGCGGGCGTCATACGGCACCTCTAAAATCTGCCCATGACAGCGGACATGGTGGACACGACGGAAGGCGGGACGGCCGGCGGGCACGGGACGTCCGGGGTGCGGCAGGCGGCGGCGGACGGTGCGGCGGGCCACTGGGCGCCGGGCGACCACGTCCTGTGGCGCTACCGCGACAACGCCGACCCGGGGCGCTTCCACATCTGCCGGCCGATGACCGTCGTCCAGGACACCGAAGAGCTGCTGGCGGTGTGGATGGCGCCGGGGACCGCGTGCATCAAGCCGGTGCTGGCCGACGGCACGCCGGTGCACCGCGAGCCGCTCGCCACCCGCTACACCAAACCGCGCCGGACCACCCGCGACCACTGGTTCGGCACCGGCGTGCTGAAGCTCGCGCGGCCCGGCGACCCCTGGTCGGTCTGGCTCTTCTGGGAGCAGGGCTGGCAGTTCAAGAACTGGTACGTCAACCTGGAGCAGCCGCGCCGTCGTTGGTCAGGGGGAATTGACTCCGAGGACCACTTCCTCGACATCTGTGTCTATCCGGACCGGCACTGGGAGTGGCGGGACGAGGACGAATTCGCACAGGCGCAGCGGGACGGGCTGATGACGAAAGCGCGGGCCGCGGAGGTCCGGTCCGCCGGACGGGCCGCGATCGCACAGATCTCGGCCTGGCGCGAACCGTACTCGGCCGGCTGGGAGGACTGGCGGCCCGACCCGGCCTGGCAGGTTCCCCGGCTCCCGGAGGACTGGGACCGCCCACCGGAGTGTTTGCGGTCGTGAGGGAGCGAAGTGAAACGGGGTACACCGAGTGGGAGTGAAGGAGGCGGACCGTGGAAAGGTGCGCCTTTGGGCAAAGCTGTTTCCCGCGGGGCGAGGAGCCGGTCCGAGCCCCCTTGCTGCGCCCCGGGTCTTCAAACGTAGGATCGTCCTCCGCAAGACTGCACAGGCGCAACTCCAGAACTGGAAAACGAACTTGACCGCGGTCGCAGGAGGGGCGAGGTCGTGAGCGCGAAGAGCTACGACGAGTACGAGGGCCTGAGCCGGTTAGCGCTGGACCGGGCCGGGCAGGCCGACGCCTTCGACGCGATCGGCGACCGCTACAACGACGCCTTTCCGCACAAGGAGGGTCAGGTGTCCTCGGGTGCCTGGCTGGCCGGTGCACTGCCCGCGGGCGCCCGCGTCCTGGACGTCGGGTCCGGTACGGGCCTGCCGACCGCCCGTCAGCTCTCCGGGGCCGGGCACCGCGTGGTCGGTATCGATCTCTCCCCCTCCATGGTCAAGCTGGCCCGGGACAACGTCCCGGGCGCCGAGTTCCACCGCCTGGACATCGCCGATCTGCGGGGCGGCCGGCTCGGCGGCCCCGGTTCCTTCGACGGTGTCGCCGCTTATTTCTCGCTGTTGATGCTGCCCCGCGCGGAAATCCCTTACGCACTGGGCCTGCTGCATGATCTGCTACGACCCGGGGGCCTGATGGCCCTGTCGATGGTCGAGGCGGACGTGGACGACTTCCCGATCCCGTTCCTGGGCAACACGATCCGGGTATCGGGTTACCTGCGGGACGACCTGCGCCGGGTCGTGCACGACGCGGGTTTCGACGTCGTCGGGGAGGACGCCTACGCCTACGCCCCGGCGAGCACGGACGTACCACCCGAGATCCAGCTCTTTCTGCACCTGCGACGCGCCTGAAACGCAGCGCGTCGGGCGCGTCCCGTACGGGCTGCGCGCCCGGAACGCGGCGCGTCGGACGCGCAGCCCCGGACGGATGGAATCCCACGCGTGACGGAGCATCCCACCTCCCACGAATCGCGGCGGTCGGCCCCGACCGCCGCGCCCTCGGCGTCCCCTGCGCGGGGGCCGGGCCGGACACCGCCGCTGGGCGCCGTCCCGGACCCGCGCGGCGCCCTGCAGCAGCCCGCCGCGGCCGGCTTCGTCCCGGCGGGGCCGCCGGCCGGCCGGGCCGACGGCGAGTCGCCCGTGGACCACGGCGCGGCCCGGGACGACGCGGCGATTCCGTACGGGGAGGCGTACGGGGACACCTTCGGCGGCGCGGGCGCGTACCGTGGCGCGGGCAGGTACAGCGGCGCGAACGCCTTTGGCGGCGCGGACACTTACGGCGGCGACCCCTGGGGCGCCGACTCTTACGGGGAGGTGGCCATGCCGGCGAGCGGGCGGCCGGGCGGCGCACCGGACGGGGAACGCGAGGCGGCCCCGGCGCGGCGGCGGGTGGCGCAGGGCGCGGTGGGCCGCGCGGGCACACCGGATCCGGCCGAGGAGCCGCACCGCGGCGAGCGTCCGCGGCCGGGCGGCGAGGGCATCGGGCGGCCGCGGGACGGCGGCGCCGGACGGTCCCGGGCGACGGCCGGGGAGGCGACCGGGGCACAGGTGCCGGCGCCGGCCGGGCCGCCGTCGGGCCCGCCGCCCGCTCCGCTGCCGCCGGCCGGCCCGGCGCGTTCGGCGCATCCGGGCGAGAGCGGTGAGGTCGCGGCGGCCCGGCAGGCGGGCGGTGACCGGCTGCGGTTCATCGGTGCGGCGACCCGGCGGATCGCCCGCGGCATCGACCTCGACGAGATCGTGCTGGGGCTGTGCCGGGCGACGGTGCCGACCTTCGCCGACGCGATCCTGGTGTATCTGCGCGATCCGCTGCCGGTGGGCGACGAGCGGCCCACCGGACCGGTGGTGCTGCGGCTGCGGCGCACCGACCGGATCCCGGAGGAGCCGGACACCAACGGCGGGCGGCTGCCCGTACTGCCGGCGCAGCCCGATCTGGGTCCGGCGATGGGCGGCAGCGCCGCGGAGCTGGCCGAGGTGCGGCCCGGCGGTCCGCTGGCGGAGGTGCTGCGGGGCGTACGGCCGTTGTTCGGCGAGGCGCAGGCGGCGCGGACCGCGCTGCCCGAGCTGCTGGGGCCCGATCCGCGGCTGCCGGGCGGGCACCGGGTGATCCTGGCGCCGCTGCGCGGGCGGCGGCGGGTGATCGGTGCGGCGGTGTTCCTGCGCCGGCCCGACCGGCCGGCGTTCGAGCCGGACGACCTGCTGGTGGCGGCGCAGCTGGCGACGCACACCGCGCTGGGCGTGGACAAGGCGGTGCTGTACGGCCGGGAGGCGTACATCGCGGATGCGCTGCAGCGCACGATGCTGCCGGACTCGCTGCCGCAGCCGACCGGGGTGCGGCTGGCCAGCCGTTATCTGCCGGCCGCCGAGACGGCCCGGGTGGGCGGTGACTGGTACGACGCGATCCCGCTGCCGGGCAGCCGGGTGGCGCTGGTGGTCGGTGACGTCATGGGGCATTCGATGACCTCGGCGGCGATCATGGGCCAGCTGCGCACCACCGCGCAGACCCTGGCCGGTCTCGACCTGCCGCCGCAGGAGGTGCTGCACCACCTCGACGAGCAGGCCCAGCGGCTGGGTTCGGACCGGATGGCGACCTGCCTGTACGCGGTGTACGACCCGGTCGCGCACCGGATCACGATCGCCAACGCGGGCCATCCGCCGCCGCTGATGCTGCACCGCGGCGGGCGCGCGGAGGTGCTGCGGGTGCCGCCGGGCGCGCCGATCGGCGTCGGCGGGGTGGACTTCGAGGCGGTGGAGCTGGACGCCCCGGCGGGGGCCACGCTCGTGCTGTACACCGACGGTCTGGTGGAGTCGCGGATCCGGGACGTGTGGACCGGGATCGAGCAGCTGCGGGAGCGGCTGGCGGAGACGGCCCGGCTGACGGGCCCGAACCCGCCGCCGCTGGAGCCGCTGTGCGACGAGGTGCTGGACATGCTCGGGCCGGGCGACCGGGACGACGACATCGCGCTGCTGGCGGCCCGGTTCGACGGGATCGCGCCGAGCGACGTCGCGTACTGGTACCTGGACCCGAAGGCGCAGACAGCCGGGCAGGCCCGCCGGCTGGCCCGCCGGGCGCTGGCGCGCTGGGGCCTGGACGACCTCACCGATCAGCTGGAGCTGCTGGTCAGTGAGGTGGTGACGAACGCGGTGCGGTACGCGGAGCGGCCGATCACGCTGCGGCTGCTGCGCACCGACGTGCTGCGCTGCGAGGTCGGGGACGACGTACCGCAGCTGCCGCGGCTGCGGCAGGCCCGGCCGTCGGACGAGGGCGGGCGGGGGCTCTACCTCGTCAACCGGATGGCCCGGCGCTGGGGTGCGACCCGGTTGAGCATGGGCAAGGTGGTCTGGTTCGAGCTGAGCATGCCGCCGGGGACGCCGCGCCGCTGACCCGGTCCCGTACGGCAACAGCGCGGCCCCCGCCGGTTCGGCGGGGGCCGCGCTGTTGTCGTGGTGGACGGCTTCCGGCGTCAGTTGAAGCCCGGCATGCTGTTGGCGCCCTTGGTGCCGCCGTTGCCGTTGCCGCCGGTGCCGCCGTCGACGCCGCTGGTGGTGCCGGTGGTGTCGCCGCCGTCCACACCGCCGTCCGGCGGTGAGGCCGTGTCGCTCGGGGTGGTCGGGCTGCTCGGGCGGCCGCTCGGGGTGTGCGACGGGCGGCCGGACGGGGACGACGGGGTGCCGCTGGGGGTGCTGCTCGGGCTGCCGGTCGGCGACGGGGTCGTCGACGGGGTGGCGGTCGGCGACGGGCTGGTGGTCGGCGGGACCGCGGCGCCCATGTCCGTCTCCAGGTCGAAGTCGCCGCCGGTGTTGCCGTCGAGCGCGGCCTGTGTGTAGTCCGCCCACACCTTGGCCGGGTAGCCGCCGCCGTTGACCCGGCCGCCGCCGCCGGTGCCCTTGAGGGTCACCTGGGCGCCGCCGTTGGGCGACTCGCCGAACATGCCGACCGCGGTGACCAGCTTGGGCGTGTAGCCCACGAACCAGGCCGACTTGTCGTCGTCGGAGGTACCGGTCTTGCCGGCCGCCTGGTAGGCGGTGTTCTTGACGGCCTCCGAGGCGGTGCCGTCGTTGACCACGCCGGTGAGGACGGAGGTCACGGTGTCGGCGGTCCTGCGGTCGAGGACCCGCTGGCCGATCGGGTCCTTGAGCTTCAGCTCGTTCTCCACGCCGCCGACGCTGTGCACGGCCTTGGTGACCATCGTGGGGGTGACCTTGACGCCGTGGTTGTCGAGCGTGGCGTAGGCCCCGGCCATCTGGAGCGGGCTGGCGCCCATGGTGCCCAGGGTCATGGCCGGCTTGACGTCCATCTTGGAGCCGTCCATGCCGAGGCTGACCGCGGTCTTCTTCACGTCGTCCAGGCCGACGTCCGCGCCCATCTGTGCGAAGACCGCGTTGACGGAGTTGTTGGTGGCCGTCTGGACGGTGATCTTGTCGTAGTCGTGCTCGTCCTCGTTGGGCGGCGCGAAGGGGATGGTGCCGCCGACGACCGGACGGCGGTTGCTGCCGTCGTAGATCGTGTTCGGGGTGATCTGCACGCCGTCCTGGGTGACCGCGTGGTTCTGCATCGCCGAGGCGAGGATCAGCGGCTTGAAGGTGGAGGCCGCCTGGTAGTCGGAGCGGGTCGCGTTGTTGCGGTAGTGCTTCGGGTAGCCGGCACCGCCGTACATCGCGACGACATGTCCGGTCCTGGGGTCCACGGAGGCGGCGCCGAGCTGGGCGTCGCCGTCGACCTTGCGCTTGCCGGGGTTGAGGTCGCCGGTGAGCTTGCGCTGGACCGACTTCTCCAGCGCCTTCTGCTTCTTGGGGTCGATGCCGAGGGTGACGGTCCAGCCGCCGGCGTCGAACCGCTTCGGGTCGACGCCCTGCGCGAAGAGCTCCTGCTTGGCCGCTTCGAGGATGTAGGCCTTCTGGCCGGTCACACCGGGCATCGGCTTGGGCGGCTGGGGCTTCTCGAATTTCTGCCGGGCGCGCTCGTCGGGCGAGAGCCAGTGCATCTCGGTCATGTTGTTGAGCGTGTACGCCCAGCGCTGCTTGACCAGCTTCCGGCCGGTGGAGGTGGCGTTCTGCCAGTCGTACTGGCTCGGCGCCTGGAGCAGCGAGGCGAGGTAGGCGCCCTCCGTGACGGTCAGCTTCTCGGCGTCCTTGCGGTAGTACGCCTGGGCGGCGGCCTGGATGCCGTAGGCGCCGCGGCCGTAGTAGCTGGTGTTGAGGTAGCCCTCAAGGATCTGGCTCTTGGACATCTTGTCGTCCACCTTGAGCGAGATGACTATCTCCTGCAGCTTGCGGCTGACCGTCTGCTCGTCGCTCAGGTAGTAGTTCTTGACGTACTGCTGGGTGATCGTCGAGCCGCCCTGCTTGCCGTGCCCCATCAGCGTGTTGAGGATGCCGCGGGCGGTGCCCCACAGGTCGACGCCGGAGTCGTGGTAGAAGCTCTTGTTCTCCGCGGCGACGAAGGCGTGCTGCACCTTCACGTTGATCTGACTGAGGCTGATCGCCTCGCGGTTGAGCTTGCCGCCGCGGGCGAAGACCTTGCCGTCGGCGTACTTGAAGACGTTGGCCTGCTTGCCTGAGTCCTCGTTGCCCTTGGCGGGGATGTCCACGTAGAGGTACAGCCCGATGAAGGCGGCCATGCCCAGCAGGCACACCCCGAGGAAGGTCCCGAGGATCTTCTTCCAGGTGAAGAGGCGGCGTATGCCGGACTTCTTCTGCTTCGTCTTGGCCCGGCGGGCGCTCTCCTGCTGCGCCCGTCTCGCTTCCGCTCGGCCCATCGCTTCGACAACTCCAGTCGTTCCGCCCCCAGCTAACTCAGCTGTTGAAGCTAACACCGCATCTGTCAACAAATACTCATCGATCAAGGCTTTTCCCGACGTGACAAACAGCACCCGGCCCGACGGAACCAGGAGGTGGGTGTTCTGCGTCACCCGGCTCTCACCTGCGCACTTGCCGTAAATCGGGCTCGGCGCGGGGACTGGACGACCTGACCGCCCGTCCATTAATCTGCTATCACTTTGCTAGATCAGCGACATCATCGAATGCGGCGGACATCACGCGCCGCATCGGGAGAAACGGGGATATCCATGTCCGAGAAGCCAACGGCCGACCACCTCAGCGGCGCCACCTCAGGCCCCACCGCCGGCGACGACCTCGCCGTGACCGCCCCCGAGATGCCCCGCCCGCAGATCCGCGAGGTCAGGGCGCACAGCATCGCGGGCGGGCTGGCCCTGCTGCTGACCGTGCTCGGCGTGGCGCTGGGCGTCGCCGGGATCGCCGTCGGCGGCATCCTGGCCGACGGCGGCAACAAGGCGGCCGGCATACCCCTGATCCTGGCCGGGGCCGCGATCCTGCTCGGCTCCCTCTTCTGCATGACCGGCGTGAAGATGGTGGCCCCCGGCGAGGCCCGGGTCATCCAGCTCTTCGGGCGGTACGTCGGCACCATCCGCACCGACGGCCTGCGCTGGGTCAACCCGCTGACCACCGCCCGCAGCATCTCCACCCGGGTGCGCAACCACGAGACCGCGGTGCTGAAGGTCAACGACGCCTACGGCAACCCGATCGAGCTGGCCTCGATCGTGGTCTGGCAGGTGGAGGACACCGCCCAGGCGCTGTTCGAGGTCGACGACTTCCTGGAGTTCGTCGCCACCCAGACCGAGGCGGCGGTCCGGCACATCGCGATCGAGTACCCCTATGACGCGCACGACGAGGACGCCCTGTCGCTGCGCGGCAACGCCGAGGAGATCACCGAGAAGCTGGCCCTGGAGCTGACCGCGCGGGTCCAGGCGGCCGGCGTGCGGATCATCGAGTCCCGCTTCAGCCACCTCGCCTACGCTCCCGAGATCGCCTCGGCGATGCTCCAGCGCCAGCAGGCCGGCGCGATGGTCGCGGCCCGCCAGCAGATCGTCGAGGGTGCGGTCGGCATGGTGGAGCAGGCACTGGCGAGGATCAGCGAGCAGGGCATCGTCGAGCTGGACGAGGAACGGAAGGCTGCCATGGTCAGCAATCTGATGGTGGTGCTGTGCGGCGACCGGGCCGCCCAGCCGGTACTGAACACGGGCTCGCTGTACCAGTGAGGGAGCGCAGCGAGCGAACCATTAGGGGGTGCGTGCCTCGCGAATGCGAGGCCGAGCGTAGCGAGGTTTCAGCATGAGCACCGGGACTCCGGAGGAGTCCGGCGCCGAAGGCGGACGGACCCCCGCGCGACGGCCGCAGCAGCGCAAGCAGGTGCTGCTGCGGCTGGACCCGTTGATCCATGACGCGCTGGCCCGCTGGGCGGACGACGAACTGCGCAGCGCCAACGCGCAGATCGAGTTCCTGCTCCGCAAGGCGCTCTCCGAGGCGGGGCGGCTGCCCCGGGGCGCGGGGGCGATCCCGCGCCGGGGCCGCCCGCCGAAGAAGCCGGACGGCCAGCCGTAGCGCCGCACGCCACGACGGTCGGCGCCGCCTCCTCCCCCTATACACCTGACGTATACACCGCCGTTACACCGCCAGTAGGGTGGTCGGCATGTCAATCGGTCATACGCTTCTGGGCCTTTTGGAGTCCGGCCCCCGCCACGGCTACGACCTCAAGCGGGCCTTCGACGAGCACTTCGGCCAGGACCGCCCGCTGCACTACGGGCAGGTCTACTCCACGATGTCCCGGCTGCTGAAGAACGGCCTGGTCGAGGTGGACGCGGTGGAGCCCGGCGCCGGTCCGGAGCGCAAGCGGTACGCGATCACCGATGCCGGCGTCACCGATGTCGCGCAGTGGCTGGCCCGCCCGGAGAAGCCCGAGCCGTACCTGCAGTCGACGCTCTACACCAAGGTGGTGCTGGCCATGCTGACCGACCGCAACGCCGCCGAACTCCTCGACGCCCAACGCGCCGAACACCTGCGGCTGATGCGCGGACTGACCGAGCGCAAGCGCACCGGCGACCTCGCCGACCAGCTGATCTGCGACCACGCGCTGTTCCACCTGGAGGCCGATCTGCGCTGGCTGGAGCTGACCGCCGCCCGGCTGGAGAAGCTGGCGGAAGCGGTCCGGGCATGACGCCGGAGGGGTCCCTGCTCGCCGCCGAGGGGCTGCACAAGACCTACGGCCGCACCCCGGCCCTGGTCGGCGCGGACTTCTCGATCCACCCCGGTGAGGTCGTCGCCGTGATGGGCCCCTCCGGCTCCGGCAAGTCGACCCTGCTGCACTGCCTCGCCGGGATCATCACCCCCGACTCCGGCACGGTCCTCTACGGCCCACACACCCTCACCGGCCTGACCGACGCCCAGCGCAGCGCCCTGCGCCGCACCGACTTCGGCTTCGTCTTCCAATTCGGCCGACTGGTACCGGAGTTGACCTGCCTGGAGAACGTCGCGCTGCCGCTGCGGCTGAACGGCACCCGGCGCAAGGAGGCCGAACGCCGCGCCCACGAGTGGCTGGAGCGCCTGGAGGTCGAGGCGGTGGCCGGCCAGCGGCCCGGCGAGATCTCCGGCGGCCAGGGCCAGCGGGTCGCGGTCGCCCGTGCCCTCGCCACCCGGCCCCGGGTGATCTTCGCCGACGAACCCACCGGCGCGCTGGACTCGCTCAACGGCGAGCGCGTGCTGACCCTGCTGACCGATGCCGCGCGGGAGACCCGGGCCGCCGTCGTCCTGGTCACCCACGAGGCCCGGGTGGCCGCGTACTCCGACCGGGAGGTCGTCGTGCGCGACGGCAAGGTGAAGGACATGCTGGCGGGCCTGATATGAGCCCGCTGCGCTCCCGCACCGGCACCTGCGGCGCGGGCGGCGACGGCCGCGGCCCGCTCGGCGCCGCCCGCTCCGGCCCCGGTGTCTGGGCCCGCGACCTCGCGATGGGCATGCGGTTCGCGGCCGGCGGCGGCCGCGAGGGCTGGATCCGCACCGCGCTGACCGCCGCCGGGGTCGCCCTCGGCGTGGCCGTCCTGCTGCTCGGCGTGTCCGTCCCGCACCTGATGGACGCCTGGCACGGCCGGGAGAAGGCCCGCGAGAACCTCGGCCAGCAGCACGAGCCCCGGCCCTCCGACACCACCCTGCGCTACGCCTCCGCCGACACCACCTTCCACGGCGCCGAGGTCCGCGGCCGGCTGGTCCGTCCCGACGGCACGCACCCGCCGGTCCCGCCCGGCATCGACCGCCTCCCCGGCCCCGGCCGGATGCTGGTGTCCCCCGCCCTCAAGGACCTGCTCGACTCCCCCGGTGGTGCCCTGCTGCGCGACCGCCTGCCGTACGAGATCGCCGGCACCATCGGCGACGCGGGGCTGCTCGGCCCGAAGGAGCTCACGTACGTCGCGCGGAGCGCCACCCTGGCCGCGCCGGACGGCTACCGCATCGACCACTTCGGCAAGAGCTGGGACCCGCGGCCGATGAGCGCCCCGGCCGTGCTGCTGGTGATCATGACGTGTGTGTCGCTGATGACGCCGGTGATGGTCTTCATCGGCACGTCGGTGCGGTTCGGCAACGAGCGCCGCGAGGAGCGGCTGGCGGCGCTGCGGCTGGTCGGCACCGACGTCCCGACGACCCGCCGGATCGCCTCCGGGGAGGCGCTGTTCGGCTCGCTGCTCGGGGTGGCCGGCGGCGCCGCGCTGTTCCTGGCCGCCCGCGGGCTCGCCCCGTACCTCACGCTGTGGGACATCAACGTCTTCCCCGCCGACATCGCCCCCGGCCCGCTCGCCGCCGCCCTGATCACGCTGCTCGTCCCGGCCGCGGCGGTCCTGGTCACCCTCCTCGCGCAGCGCTCCGTCACCGTCGATCCGCTCGGCGTCGTCCACCACCGCCGGCCGGTCCGCCGCCGGCTGTGGTGGCGGCCGGCGCTGCCCGCCGTCGGTGCGCTGCTGCTGGTCCCGCTGTCCTGGGAGGGGCCGTGGACCGACGACCCGCTCCACACCGTCCGCCTCGCGGCCGGTGCGATGCTGCTGCTGCTCGGGGTCACCGCGCTGCTGCCCTGGCTGGTGGACGCGGTGGTCGGCCGGCTGCACGGCGGCCCCGTCTCCTGGCAACTGGCCGTCCGTCGCCTGCAGTTGAGCAGCGGTTCGGCCACCCGCGCGGTCAGCGGGATCACCGTCGCGGTGGCCGGCGCGATCGCCGTCCACATGCTGATGACCGGGATGCAGGCCGGGTACGCCGCGGCCTACGCGGAGTCCGGCAAGCTGCCGCGGATCGGCCTGTGGGGCAACGCGAAGGACTGGCCCACGACCCAGCGGGCGCTCACCGCGCTGCGCGCCACCCCCGGCGTGACGGCCGCCCGCGGCACCATCGACGGCCTCGCCGGCCCGCTCCCCACCGACCGCGCCCCCGCTGCTCCCGCTACCCCCACGCATCCCTCCACCCTGGCCATCGGCAGCTGCGCCGAACTGCGCCGGCTCGCCCAGCTGCCCTCCTGCCGGGACGGCGAGGTCTTCCTCACCGCCAACACCCCGGACCGCGAACCGGCCCTGGTGCCCGGGGCCCGGCTCGACCTCAACCCGCCGATGGTGCGGGGCGACCGGTTCGACCCGCAGCCCTGGACGATCCCCCGGTCCGCCCGCACCGCCCGGCTGCTCGCCCCCGGCCACGGCCCCGACCTGTTCTCCTACGACCTGCTGGTCACCCCGTCCGCGCTCGACCCGAGCCGGCTGAACGCCCCCAGCATGGAGCTCCGCGTCGGCTTCGACCGCTCCCTCCCCGACGCGGTGGAACACATCCGCACCACCGCGTCCCGGTTCGACCCGACCGTGCTGGAGTCGTCCGCGGTCGACAATCCGCACGACGGCCAGTACTCCAGCGTCCGCAACGCCCTGTTCGCGGGCGCCGTGGTCACCCTGCTGCTGATCGGCGCGGGCCTGATCATCACCACCGTCGAGCAGCTCCACGAGCGCCGCCGCCTGCTCTCCACCCTCGACGCCCACGGCATCCGCCGCGCCACCCTCGGCCGGTCGCTCCTCTGGCAGACCGCCCTCCCCGTCCTCCTCGGCCTCGCCCTCGCTCTGGCCTGCGGACTCTCCCTCGGCGCCCTGCTCCTCACCATGATCGACAGCGCCGTCACCGTCGACTGGCCGGTCGTCCTCGCCATGACCGCCACCGGCGCCGCCGTCATCCTCTTCGTCACCGCCCTGAGCCTGCCGCCCCTGTGGCGCATGATGCGACCGGAGGGCCTGCGGACGGAGTGACGTGCGGTGTCCTCGAACGGGTGAACCGCCCCGCACGGCGAGCGGGCGCGGACCGGACGCGACAACGATGCCCTGACACCGCTCAACGACACCCCTCAACGCCCGTCAGGAGCCGAGAAATGCCGACCCATACGCCCCGTGCGACCCGTGCACCTCGTGCGACCACCCTCCTCGACGAGGTCGACCGGCTCATGGACCGCCTCCCCGGCGTCCGCTTCGAGGTCATCGGCGGGGAGATCCGGGTGACCCCGCTGCCGGACGGGGCCCATGGGTGTGTACTGACCGACCTGACGCTTCTCTTCATGGAGGCGGGCCTGCACGCCGGGAACAGGCGCGTCCTCCAGAAGCTCGCCGTCTGGCTGCCGACCGGCCCCTACGACTTCGCCATCCCCGATCTCGCCCTCACCGACGACTTCGACGGACACCTCGTCGAGTACAACTGCTACGACCCCGCCATCTTCCGCCTGGCCCTGGAAGTCACCTCGAACAACTACGGCAACGAGCTGGACACCAAGGTCGCGGCCTATGCCAGCGCCGAGATCCCGGTCTACGTCATCCTCAACCGTCGCGACGACTGCCTCCACGTCCTGACCGACCCGCGCCACGGTACGTACCGAAGCCACCGGATCCATCACCCCGGCGAACGGGTGACCCTCCCGGCCTCCGTCGGAGCAACGGTGCAACTCGACGTGGCAGCGTTGCTCGACGGAGCCCGTCACGGCTGAACATCCCCCTCGAACGGGTGGACGCTGTCGTACGAGACGTGCGCAGGCACTCCTGCCTACGATGATGGCCTCGGCACCAGCCAACGGGAGGCATGCATGTCCGCAGCAGCTGTCGAGGGTCCTTACGCGCACGGCCGTGAGCCTCTGACGCTCCTCGAACAGGCCGACCAGCTCATGAAGCAGCTCCCTGGCCACCGCGTCGAGATCCTCGGAGGCGTCCTCACCGTGACCCCACCCCCTGACCCTGCCCACGCAAAGGGGCTCTCCCGTCTCCGGCGACCCTTCGTCGCGGCCGGGCTGGACGGCGGCCGGACAGAGGTGCTGGAGGGTCTCGGCCTGTGGTTGCCGGACGGACCGGAGGACTTCGCCGTTCCTGACCTCTCCGTGGTGGACGCCGACTTCGAGGATCACGTCATCGAGTACGGGTGCTGCGACCCGGCGGTCTTCCGGATGGTGCTGGAGGTCACGTCCACGAATTACACCAACGACCTGCGCACGAAGGTGACCGCCTACGGGGCGGCGAAGGTGCCGGTATACGTGATCGTCGACCGCAGGCACGAACGCCTGCACGTCCTCACCGAGCCGATGGTGGACGACTATGCCGTGCACCGCATCCATGTGGCCGGCGAGAAGGTCACCCTGCCGGAGTCGATCGGCGCCGAAGTCACTCTGGACGTCGGGCAGGTCCTGGACGACGCCCGACCGCGGGCCCCCCGCCCCTGACCCTCACCCCTTGACCATCCGCACCGGCAGCCCCCGTAGTGCCGCCCGCAGGGCCTCGGCGAACTGCTCGAATTCGTCCTGCCGGGCCGCGCCCGTGCGCATGGCCAGGGCGATCCGGCGGGACGGGGCCGGGTCGGCGAAATAGCCGGTGGTGAGCTGGTCGTTGCGGCCGGTCTCGACGCGGAGGGCGGTGCGCGGCAGGAGGGTCACGCCCAGGCCGCCGGCCACGAGCTGGACGAGGGTGGACAGGCCCGCCGCGCTGGTGGTGACCGGGGTGTTCTCGTCGCGGCCCGCCTCCCGGCAGATGTCCAGGGCCTGGTCGCGCAGGCAGTGGCCCTCGTCGAGCAGCAGCAGGTCGAGTTCCTGGAGCGCCTGGCGGGGGATGTCGCCGCGGCCGCCGAGCCAGTGGTCCTTGGGCGCGACGAGCACGAAGTCCTCGTCGAAGAGCGGGAGTTCGGTGATCTGGGGGACGCCGAGCGGGACGGCGAGCAGGAGCAGGTCGAGGCGCCCGTGCGCCAGGCCGTCGAGCAGCGACGCGGTCTGTTCCTCGTGGACCTGGAGGTCCAGGTCGGGGTAGGTGTCGTGGACCAGGCGGAGCACGGCCGGGAGGAGGTACGGCGCCACGGTCGGGATGACGCCGAGGCGGAGGACTCCGGTGAAGGGCGCGCGGGCCGCCTCGGCCTCCTCCATCAGGTCGCCGACGGCCTCCAGGACCGTACGGGCCCGGGCCGCCAGCCGCTCCCCCGCGGGCGACAGCAGCACCTTGCGCGTCGTACGCTCCAGCAGCTGCACCCCGAGGGCCTCCTCCAGCGCGGAGACCGCGCCGGACAACGCGGGCTGGCTCATGCCGATCTCGGCCGCCGCCTCACGGAAATGCAGATGCTCGGCCACCGCCGCGAACGCCCGCAGCTGGGCCAGGCTGGGCTGGCGGGGCCGGCCGCCCTGGCTGGCTGGTGAAGCCACTGATAACCACCTCCGATCAACATCAACCAGTCTAGCTATTTCCCTGATCAATGCGTCCTGTGGCACTGTGAGTTCCGTCCAAGCCTCAAGGAAAGCCCCAAAAGGGACTTTCTACGCAACAAGGAGAGCGCGTGCTCACTGTCGGTGACAAGTTCCCCGAGTTCGACCTGACTGCCTGTGTCTCGCTGGAGAAGGGCAAGGAGTTCGAGCAGATCAACCACAAGACCTACGAGGGCAAGTGGAAGATCGTCTTCGCGTGGCCCAAGGACTTCACCTTCGTGTGCCCGACCGAGATCGCCGCGTTCGGCAAGCTGAACGAGGAGTTCGCCGACCGTGACGCGCAGGTCCTCGGCTTCTCCGGCGACTCCGAGTTCGTGCACCACGCCTGGCGCAAGGACCACCCGGACCTGACCGACCTGCCCTTCCCGATGCTCGCCGACTCGAAGCACGAGCTCATGCGCGACCTCGGCATCGAGGGCGAGGACGGCTTCGCGCAGCGCGCCGTCTTCATCGTCGACCAGAACAACGAGATCCAGTTCACGATGGTGACCGCCGGCTCCGTCGGCCGTAACCCCAAGGAGGTCCTGCGGGTCCTCGACGCCCTCCAGACGGACGAGCTGTGCCCGTGCAACTGGAGCAAGGGCGAGGACACCCTGGACGCGGTCGCGCTGCTGGCTGGTGAGTGAGACCCATGGCCCTCGATGACCTGAAGTCCGCGGTCCCGGACTACGCCAAGGACCTCAAGCTGAACCTCGGTTCGGTGATCGGCAACAGCGACCTGCCGCAGCAGCAGCTGTGGGGCACGGTGCTGGCCTGCGCGATCGCCTCCCGGTCGCCGAAGGTGCTGCGCGAGCTGGAGCCCGAGGCGAAGGCGAACCTCTCCGCCGAGGCGTACACCGCCGCCAAGTCGGCCGCCGCCATCATGGCGATGAACAACGTCTTCTACCGGACCCGGCACCTGCTGTCGGACCCGGAGTACGGCAACCTGCGCGCCGGCCTGCGGATGAACGTCATCGGCAACCCGGGCGTCGACAAGGTCGACTTCGAGCTGTGGTCGCTGGCCGTCTCGGCCATCAACGGCTGCGGAATGTGCCTGGACTCGCACGAGCAGGTGCTGCGCAAGGCCGGTGTGGAGCGCGAGACGATCCAGGAGGCGGTCAAGATCGCTTCCGTTCTGCAGGCCGTCGGCGCCACCCTGGACGCCGAGGCCGCACTCGCCGAGTGACCCGGTAGCCGTACGGCGCCCGAAACACGCAGAACCCCGCGGACGTTGCGTCGTCCGCGGGGTTCTGCGTCGTTGTCCGGGTGCTACTCGCGTTCGCCGTCGCCGTCGTCGTCGCTCCGGGCCCGCCGGACCGGCGGCGGGGTCGGCGCCACTCCGAGGGCGGTGGCGCCGCGCGGGGCCACCGACATGCGCACCGCCTGTTCCCGGGAGTACGAGCGCAGATACCCGACGACCGTGTTGGTGACCGCCACCAGCGGCACCGCGACGACCGCACCGCCGATCCCGGCGATCAGTCCGCCGGCCGCGACCGAGAGGATCACCGCGAGCGGGTGCACCCGGACCGCCCGGCCCAGGATGAACGGCTGCAGCACATGGCCCTCGATCTGCTGCACGGCCAGCACCACCGCCAGCACCATCAGCGCCGTGAACACGCCCTGGGTGACCAGCGCGACCACGCACGCCAGCGCGCCCGAGACCACCGCGCCGACCAGCGGGATGAAGGCGAACAGGAAGATGAAGACGGCGAGCGGGACGGCCAGCGGCACGTTGAGGAAGTACAGCCCGATGCCGATGAAGATGGCGTCGATGAGCGCCACGATCACCGTGCCGCGCACATAGGCGGTCAGGGTGCGCCAGGCCCGCGGTCCGGCGCCCGCCACGCCCTCCCGCGCCGCGCCCGGAACGAGCTTGAGCACCCACTCCCAGATCCGCCGCCCGTCGTAGAGCAGGAACAGCGTGGTGAACATGGCCAGCAGGATGCCGGTCAAGACCTCCAGGACGACGGTGACGCCCTCCAGGCCGACCGAGGTGATCGCCTCGGTGTTGGCACCGATCGCGTCCTGGAGGTTCTTGGCGATGCTGTTGATCTGACTCTCGGTCACATGGAACGGGCTCTTCAGCAGCCAGCCCTTGAGCTCGCTGATGCCCTCCTGGATGCGGCTGGACACCGAGTCGATGTTGTCCTGGACCTGCCACACCACGAACCAGCCGACCAGGCCCATGATCACGAAGCCGCCGATGAAGGTCAGCGTGGTGGCCGGCCCGCGCGGCAGCCCGCGCCGGCGCAGCCAGCCGACCGTCGGCTGGAGCAGCGCGGTGATCAGCATCGCCGCGATGAAGGACAGCACGACCAGCTGGATGCTGGTGATCACTTGCGCCAGCACCCACAGCGTGGCGGCCAGCACCAGCAGCCGCCAGCCCGCCTCGGCGGCGACCCGTACGCCCCAGGGCACGGCGTCGACCGGATCGGGCCGGGCCGCCACGGCCGGCGCGTACGAGGGCGGCGCGGGCACCGAGTCCGGTGCCCGCGAAGGGGCCGACCGCGCCGCGTCCTCCGCGCCCGTGCCCGGATGCGGTACGCCGTCCCCGGCCTGCGGCAACTGCGTGCGGGGCACGGCGAGCGCGGCCACCGGTGCGTCGGCCACCGGTCCGTCGAGCGTCGACGACGCCGAGCGCTCGGCACGCCCCAGCTCGTCCGCGTCCTCGGCTGCTGCGGCGGCGGCCTCGGCGCGGCGGCGCTGTTCCTCCAGCCGCTGCGAGAGCCGCGTCAGACCGGCGCCGAGGCCACCGACCCACTGAGGCAATCTGGACATCTGCCTTCCTCTTCCCCTCCCGTGCGCCACGTTGACGGGCACGACGTTACCCGTGCGCGACGCACGAAACCCCCGACGCGGTGCGTTCGGGGGTTTCGAGAGGCGCGGTGTGCGGCCGGTGGGCCTAGTACCAGCTGTTCGCCTGCCAGAACGACCAGGCGCCGCAGGGGCTGCCGTAGCGGTCGTTCATGTAGTTCAGGCCCCACTTGATCTGGGTCGCCGGGTTCGTCTGCCAGTCGGAGCCCGCGGAGGCCATCTTCGAGCCGGGCAGCGCCTGGACGAGGCCGTAGGCACCCGAGCCGGCGTTGGTGGCCTTGTAGTTCCAGCCGGACTCGTGGCTCACGATGTTGCTGAAGCACTGGAACTGGTCGCCCGCCATCATCTGACGCGCGATGGCCTGCGTCTCGGCGATGGTGTACGAGCTCTTGCCGACCAGGTCGCCGAGGTCGGTGCGCTCGGAGGAGCGGGACGCGGCCAGCTCCTTCTTCTTGCGCGCGTCGGCTTCCTTCTTGGCCTGCTGGTCCGCGGCGTCCTTCTTGCTCTGCGCGGTCTCCGCGGCAGCCTTGCGCGCGGCCTCCTGTGCAGACTTGAGGGCGCTCGCGTCCGCCTGGGTGGACGCCTCGTCCGCCTGCTGCGTCAGGGAAGCCGTCTGCACCTGGGCCTGGGCGCCCGCGGGGATGTCGGCAATGGTCGTCGCATCGGCAGCGGTCGCCTCGGCGTTGACCGTGGCGGGCTGCCCTGCAGCGACGCCGACGACGGCGCCGACGGTGGTGACCGCGGTGGCGGATGCCACGGCGAATCCCCGGACCGAGATCCGGCTCACACGTTTTCCTTCCAGCATCGCCCGCTTAGGTGACCTCGCGGACGCAATCGTGCCCCTGGCGCTGGTCTCCCCTTGTTCCGGGCCCTGTTGAGCGGGCGGGACCGGCTGGTCACGGGAGGCACTGGCCCGGTACGTCCCCCTCGGGGTCCGCGTGGTGCTCGGGCGGCATACGGCGACTCACTATGAAGTTCGGTTGTTCTGCACCGCTGGGGGTGCGGATGCCGTATGCGGGGCCTGACAGGACCCAGACTCTGCCCGAACGACACACCGGGAATCAATTCCCGGCCGGGTGTGAAAGCTCACACCTCGTTTACCCCCGGGTATTTTCGGATATCGGCGCGCAGCAGAACGCCGCCCGGCTAAGCTCCTTCGCTTTGCCGGGCGGCGCCGCCTTACAGCAGGTCAGATCCGGACAACTGGCCCGATCCGAGCGGTTGTCCAGGTCTGCCGGGTCAGATCCTGACGTCCTCCAGCATTTCGGTCACCAGTGCCGCAATCGGCGACCGTTCCGAGCGGTTCAGGGTGACATGGGCGAAAAGCGGATGCCCTTTCAGCTTCTCGACGACCGCGACCACTCCGTCGTAGCGCCCGACCCGGAGGTTGTCCCGCTGGGCGACGTCATGGGTGAGGACGACCCGGGAGTTGGCCCCGATACGGGACAGAACCGTCAAAAGGACATTGCGCTCCAGGGACTGGGCCTCGTCCACGATGACGAACGCGTCGTGCAGCGACCGCCCGCGGATGTGGGTCAGCGGCAGCACCTCCAACATGCCGCGGCCCACCACCTCTTCGATGACGTCCTTGGTGGTCACCGCGGACAGCGTGTCGAAGACGGCCTGCGCCCAGGGGCTCATCTTCTCCGCCTCGCTGCCCGGCAGATAGCCCAGTTCCTGCCCGCCGACCGCGTACAGCGGGCGGAACACCATCACCTTGCGGTGCTGCCGGCGCTCCAGCACCGCCTCCAGGCCCGCGCACAGCGCCAGCGCCGACTTGCCCGTGCCGGCCCGCCCGCCCATCGACACGATGCCGACGTCCGGGTCGAGCAGCAGGTCCAGCGCGATCCGCTGTTCGGCGCTGCGCCCGTGGATGCCGAACGCCTCCCGGTCGCCCCGGACCAGCCGGACCGTGCCGTCCGCGGTGACCCGGCCGAGCGCCTTGCCGCGCTCGGACTGCAGCACCAGGCCGGTGTGCACCGGCAGCCCGGCCGCCTCCGGTACGTACACGGTCTCGGCGGAGAACAGGTCGTCGACCTGGTCGGCGGGGACGGCCACCTCGGCCATCCCGGTCCACCCGGATTCGGTGATGGCGAGTTCGGCGCGGTACTCCTCGGCCAGCAGGCCCACCGAGGACGCCTTGATGCGCATCGGCAGGTCCTTGGAGACGACCGTGACGTCGAACCCCTCGGCCTGGAGGTTGCGCGCGACGGCGAGGATCCGCGAGTCGTTGTCACCCAGCCGGCTGTGCCCGTTGAGGAAGCCCGGGGGCAGGATGCCGGTGTCGGAGTGGTTCAGTTCGACCCGGAGCGTCCCGCCGAGCTCCCCGATGGGGATGGGCGAGTCCAGCCGCCCGTGCTGCACCCGGTACTCGTCCAGCCGGCGCAGCGCCTGCCGGGCGAAGTAGCCGAGCTCGGGATGGTGCCGCTTGGCCTCCAGTTCCGTGACCACCACGACCGGCAGCACGACCTCGTGCTCGTCGAAGCGGGTCATGGCGCCTGGATCCGCCAGCAACACACTGGTGTCGAGGACATAAGTGCGCCGGTCGTTGTCACGGCGCTGCTTGCTGTTCACCACGGGTGGACGAACCCCCTCGGATGAGGTTGGGGTGCGACGGCGTCGCGGGGCGGTGTGCTCCCGGAGGCGTGGTGCTCCCAGCGGCTGCTGGGCAGCGCCCTCGGGACCCCCGGCCATCTCATGACCGGACCGGGCTCAGGCCACGATGCACGGGCCGAGCGCCGGCCCCTCGCGTCGCCCGTGCGGTACGCACGGATCTCCGTGATGTGCAAAGGGCCTCCCGGGCGGACGGCCCCATGCCGTCCGCTGAGATGCGGCGCCCGATGGCTTGTTCCGGACGCCGACCTGGATGGGATATTCCCTCGAACCCCCCTCGCCATGCCACGGCATATGACGCACGGTCGATGAACCTTGGGTTACGTGTGATCGCTTCGCCGGGGCGGCCGGCGCGGGCGGCGCACGAGGGGCCGAGCGGGTGGTTCCCGGGCGAAGACGCCGTCAGAAAAGCCCCCGCCGGGGCCCGTTCGGGGCCGGCGGGGGCTTCGCGGCGAGGAGGGTACGGCCTGCTAGAAGCCGTAGCGGCGGTGCCGGGCCGCGTAGTCGCGCAGCGCGCGCAGGAAGTCGACCTTCCGGAACGCCGGCCAGAAGACCTCGCAGAAGTAGTACTCCGAATGGGCGCTCTGCCACAGCATGAAGCCCGACAGCCGCTGCTCGCCGCTGGTCCGGATCACCAGGTCCGGGTCGGGCTGGCCGCGGGTGTAGAGGTGCTCCGCGATCCGGTCGATGTCGACGATCTCGGCCAGTTCCTCGAAGGAGGTGCCGCGCTCGGCGTGCTCCAGCAGCAGCGAGCGCACCGCGTCCGCGATCTCCTGCCGGCCGCCGTAGCCGACCGCGACGTTGACCAGGATGCCCTTGTTGTCGAGGGTGGCCGCCTCGGCCTCCTTGAGGACCGTCTGGGTGGCCTCGGGCAGCAGGTCGCGGTTGCCGACGTGGTGCACCCGCCAGCGGCCGTCGGCGGCCAGGTCCCGCACGGTGTTCTCGATGATGCCGAGCAGCGGCTTCAGCTCGCCCTCGGGCCGGTCGAGGTTGTCCGTCGACAGCAGCCAGAGCGTGACGACCTCCACATCGGTCTCCGCGCACCAGCCGAGCAGCTCGCCGATCTTGGCCGCGCCCGCCTGGTGACCCTGCTCGGTCGTCCGCCCGTCGGCCCGCGCCCAGCGCCGGTTGCCGTCGAGGATGACGCCGATGTGCTTGGGCACCTGGGTGTGATCCAGGCGACCCTCCACCCGCCGCGCGTAAAGCCGGTAAACCAGATTCCGCAGTGCAGGCGGATACGGGATGCGCATCCCGGAAGATCGCAGCATGTGTGGTCCAGCCCCTCCGTGCCAATGGCGGTCGCCCCGTCGCCTCAAGTGGGCAACTTTACTTCTCGGCTGTCGAGACAGCCCCATCAGGTAGGTCACAGGTACGTGATAGGGAGATGAGCATGACTGGCACCGACTACCGCGCCGCGGATTCCCGCTACGACTCGATGAAGTACCGGCGAACGGGCCGCAGCGGACTCAAACTCCCCGCTATCTCCCTTGGACTCTGGCACAACTTCGGGGACGACCGCACCCTGAGCTCCCAGCGGGCCATCCTGCGACGCGCCTTCGACCTGGGTGTCACCCACTTCGATCTGGCCAACAACTACGGCCCGCCGCCCGGCTCCGCCGAGCTGAACTTCGGAAAGATCTTCGCCCAGGACTTCCGCGGCTACCGCGACGAGATGATTCTCTCCACGAAGGCCGGATATCTGATGCATCCGGGCCCCTACGGCGAATGGGGTTCGCGGAAATATCTCCTCTCGTCGTTGGATGCGTCACTGAAGCGGATGGGTGTCGATTACGTCGATATCTTCTACTCGCACCGCTTCGATCCGGACACCCCGCTGGAAGAGACGATGGGCGCGCTGGCCTCCGCCGTCCAGCAGGGCAAGGCGCTCTACGTCGGCATCTCCTCCTACAACGCCGAGCAGACCCGGGACGCCGCCCGCATACTGCGCGAAATGGGCGTTCGGCCGCTGATCCACCAGCCGTCGTACTCGATGATCAACCGCTGGACCGAGGACGACCTGCTGCTGGACACCCTGGAGGACGAGGGCATGGGCTGCATCTCCTTCGCGCCGCTGGCCCAGGGTCTGCTCACCGACAAGTACCTGAACGGCGTTCCCGAGGGCTCGCGCGCCTCCCAGGGCAAGTCCCTGGACCCGAACCTGCTCTCCGAGGATGTCGTGGGCCGGCTGCGCGGCCTCAACGAGATCGCCGGCCGGCGCGGGCAGTCGCTGGCCCAGCTGGCCCTGCGATGGGTGCTGCGCGACGAGCGGATGACCTCGGCGCTGATCGGCGCCAGCAGCGTCACCCAGCTGGAGGCCAATGTCGCGGCCCTCGACGCCCCGGCCCTCACGGACGCCGAGCTCGCCGAGATCGATCGGTTCGCGACGACCACGGACGGGGTCAACATCTGGGCCCGCCGGGGCTGACCCGGCCGGCGGACCGCCGCCCGGAAGCACTGCTTTCCGGCCATCTCCGAAGGGGGTCCGCGCCCCTCCCGCGGGCCGCAAAGAAAAGCGGGCCGGTCCGTGGGGGGGATACGGACCGGCCCGAGGGGGGGTTTCCACCATAACCCCGCGGAAGGGGTGCTGTGTGCACCGGCGCGCGCGGCGGCGTGGCTCCGGCGCGGCGACGGGGGCGGGAGGCGGGCCGTGCGCCCCTGCGCCAGCGCGGGCGTACGGGCCCGGCGGCGCCCCGGCCCATCGGGGTCAGCGGGCCGCCAGTGCGGCCGGCAACAGGCCGCAGAAGGCCCCGGCGATCAGGAAGGGCCCCAGGGGTACGGCGGTTTTCCGGGCGCCGCGCCTGACGATCAGCAGCCCGGCGGCGTAGAGCCCGCCGAGCAGGATCCCGGCCGCGCCGCCGGTGACCAGGGTGCGCCAGCCGTACCACCCAAGGGCGACCCCCAGTCCGAGCGCCAGCTTGACGTCACCCAGTCCGAGGCCCGCCGGGTTGACGAGGTGCAGGACCAGGTAGCAGGCGGCGAGCACGAGACCGGCCAGGAGGGCCCGCCACCAGGCGCCGGGGTCGCCGGTGAACCGGCCGGCGAGGCCCAGTGCCGCCGCGAGGACGGCGGCCAGCGGCAGCGTCAGCACGTCCGGCAGCCGCCGCACCCGCCAGTCGACGATCACCAGCAGCACCGCGGCCGGCGCCGCCAGCAGCCAGGCGGCGAGTTCCGGCCGCGGCCCGGTGGCCGCCGCCAGGGCCGCGCAGACCAGCGCGGTGACCGCGGCCGTCGGCGCCCAGGCGGGCCCGTACGCCCCGCAGGCCGGGCAGCGCCCCGGTCCCAGCCAGCCGCGCGCCGCGCCGGTGATCGGGTGTCCCCCCGGGCACTGCGCGCGCCACTCCTCGTCGGGGCCGACGGCCATCCGGTGGGCGGGCCGCGGTATGAGCAGCCCGGCCGCGGCCCCGTAGGCGGCGGCGAGCACCATCAGCATCACTGACACGGTCCGACCCTATGGGGGCGTCTCCCGGGGCACGCCGGGAGCTGATAGAACGCGGGGCATGGCGCGTTGGAGGAACGGACCGGGGGTGCTGTACGGCGCGGAGCGTGCGGTGCCGGTGGAGATCGCGGCCTCGTACCGGGCCCGGGCCCGCGGTCTGCTGGGCCGCGACGGCATCGAGGGTGCCCTGCTGCTGACCCCGGCGAGCGGGGTGCACACCTTCCGGATGCGGTTCGCCATCGATGTGGCCTATCTGGGCCGGGACTTCCGCGTGCTGGCGGTGCGCACCATGCCGCCGGGCCGCCTGGGCCGCCCGCGGCTGCGCGCCCGGCACGTCCTGGAGGCGGCGGCCGGTGCGATGACGGACTGGGGCCTGCGCCCGGGGATGCGGCTGCGGGTCGAGCCGACGCCCGCGCCGGAGGCCGCCGGGCGCTGAGCCCCGTTCCGCCGGGCGCTGAGCCCCGTTCCGCCGGGCGCCGTCACCGCTGCCAGTCGGCCACCAGTGCCAGCAGTCCGGGGAAGCGCGCCTGAAGGTCGTCCACCCGGACGTGGCTGCGCCGCTCCAGCCCGTACTGGCGCTGGCGGATCAGACCGGCCTCCCGCAGCGTGCGGAAGTGGTGGGTGAGCGAGGACTTGGGCCGGTCCAGGCCGAACCAGCCGCAGGTGTGGTCGAACTCCTCGGACTCCAGCAGCAGCGTGCGCACGATGTGCATCCGCAGCGGATCGCTCAGCGCGCCCATGACGACCTCCAGCCGCAGCGCGTCCCGCACCGGCTCGGGCAGCGGTTCGGGCGCGCCGGCCGGCACCGGTCGCTGTGCCCACTCGGCCCGGGCACGTGGGGTGGACGACATTCGGCGCTCCTCCGGTTCGGGGCGGTCGGGCGGCAGGGGCGGGCGGCCGTTTCGCCGCCTCCTGCGCGGCCCACTTCGCAGTACGACTTGCATCGTACTGCGGTATGGCTGTACGAATCTCTTCGTACTGACTGTACGACTCGACTCGTACAGCATGACGAGGAGGGGACACCCATGCCCGGAACACGCACCGCGCGGCCCGAGGCCACACCCACCGCGAGCCCGGCACCGGCCGCGACCACCGCCGTACCGCCCGTGCGGGAGGTCTGGTTCGCCGCCTGGCCGGTGGTCGCGATCTTCGTGCTCTCGAACGCGGCGATGCCGCTGTACGCGGTCTGGCAGCGCCAACTCGGCTTCAGTTCCGGCACGTTGACGCTGATCTACGCCGCGTACGTGGTCGGCCTGCTGGGTGCGCTGCTGGTGGCGGGCGTCGCCTCGGACCGGCTCGGACGCAAACCGGTGCTGGTCCCGGCGCTGCTGCTGGCCCTCGTCGCCTGCCTCGTCTACGCCACCGCACCCTCGGTGGCCGCGCTCGCCGTCGCCCGGCTGCTGACCGGCGTGGCCACCGGCGCCGCCGTCTCGGCCGGGATGGCCGCGGTCACCGATCTGGCCGCGGGCCGCCGGATCGGCCCGCTGCTGGCCTCCACCGCCATGGTGCTGGGCGCGGGGATCGGCCCCGTACTGGCCGGGGTGCTGTCACAGACCGCGCCCGCGCCGACCGTCACGGTCTTCGTCGTCGAGGGCGTCCTGCTGGCCACGGCGCTGGCGGCGGTGGTCCGGATGCCGCTGCCGCGGCGGGACGGGACGGCCGGCGCGGCGCCGGGCGGCTGGGTGCGGCTGCCCGCCGTGCCGCACGCCAACCGCCGCCATCTCGCCCTGGGGCTGGCCGCGTTCGCGCCGGGCATCAGCGCCACCGCCTTCGTGCTGTCGCTCGGCCCGTCGCTGCTCGCCGGACTGCTCGGTACGACCAACCGCGCGCTGGCGGGCGGGCTGGCGCTGGCGATGTTCCTGTCCGCCACCGGCGTGCAGTTCGCGCTGCGCCGCCGCGCGGTCCGTACGGTCCTGCTCGCTTCCGGCGCGGCCACCGTCACCGGCACGCTCGCCCTGGTCACCGCGATCCACACCGGCACCCTGGCACCGCTCGTCGTCGCGGTGCTGCTGGCCGGGGCGGGCCAGGGCGCGGGCCAGCTGGGCGGGCTGACGCTGCTGAGCCGCGAGGTCCCGGCCGGCCGCCGCGCGGAGGCCAACGCCGCGCTGAACGCGGGCGGTTACTTCCTGGCGGGCGCCCTCCCGGTCGCCGACGGCTACCTCAGCGACGCCATCGGCCTCCCGGCGGCCGCCACCATCTTCGGTCTCGCCGTCGCCGCGCTGGCCGCGGGAGGTGTGGTGCTGGTCGCGCTACGGGGCGGTCAGGCGCGGTAGCGAGCGGGGCGGTGCGGACTCCCGGCCCGTACCGCCCCGACGTCCGGCCGGCTGCTCAGAACCCGCTCATCACCGCGTCCGCCACGCCCTCCAGCGCCGCACGACCGACCCCGGCCCGGGCCGAGACCCGCAGCCCACCGATCGTGGCGATGAGGAGGTGGGCGAGCGTCCCGGCGTCCGTCCGCGAGGTGAGGTCGCCGGCCCGCTGCCCCGACTCGATCACCGCCCGGAGCGCCGCCAGCCGTGCGCCGTAGTCCCGTTCCAGCGTGGCGGCGACCGACGGGTCGTGGGCCGACACCTCGACGCAGGTGTTGACGACCAGACAGCCGCGGCCGTCCGCACCGGCCGCGCACTCGTCGTCGATCGTCCACTGGAGCAGCGCGCGGATCTTCTGCCGGGCCGGCAGCTCGCTCTCCAGCAACGCGTACATCTCGGCGTTCTTGCGCTCCATGTAACGGGCCAGGGCCCGTTCGAACAGGTCGTGCTTGCTCTTGAAGGTGTTGTAGATGCTGCTGCGTCCCAGCCCGGTGGCGTCACAGAGGTCCTGGGTGGACGTCGCCTCGTAGCCGGTGATCCAGAACGCTTCCATCGCCGCGTCGAGCGCCCGGTCCTCGTCGAACTGCCTGGGTCGCGCCATGACATCAAGCTAGCACGATTTGAATCGCTCGATCCAATATTGTCCGGCCGGCCCCCGCGGACGGCTTGCCGTCCGCCGCCCCCGAGTGATCACATGCGCGGGTGAACGCATGCCCTCCCGTCCTCGCCAACCCGGGCCGGCGGCTGCTCGCCGTCGTCATCGACGTGGTGATCGCCGCCGTCGCGCTGTCCGTCCTCTCGGCGGCCATCGGCCTGGTCGTCGCCCTGGGCCGCCCGGCGGACAACTCGCCCTTCTACCTGACCCTCCTGGCGGCCGTGGCGATGGTGTTCCTCTACTCGCCGCTGCTGACGGCCGGGTGCGGGGGCACGGTGGGCAAGCTGATCTGCGGTCTGACCGTCGTCCGGGTGGCCGACGGCCGCCGGCTGTCCTACGGGACGGCCCTGGCGCGGCATCTCGCGCACCTGGGGATGTGGGCGGTGCCGGTGCTCAGCCAGCTCGACGCGCTGTTCTGCCTCTGGGACCGGCCCTACCGGCAGTGCCTGCACGACAAGGCCGTGGGCACCCTGGTCCTGCGCACCCGGATGCCCGCCCCGTCCTTCCCGCCGCCCTACCCGCCCCCGGGCAACTGGCCTCCGCCGGGCGGCTACCCGCCCGCGGCGCCCTTCCCGCCCCCGGCTACGAATCCGCCCGCGGGAAGCTGACCTCGACCCTGCGGTTCTTCCTGCGGCCTTCCTCGGTGGTGTTGTCCGCGATCGGGTACTGCTCGCCGTAGCCGCGGATCTGGAAGCCGACCTGCGAGCCGAGGTCCTTGGCCAGTTCCTCCTGGACGGCGGTGGCCCGCTTCTTGGACAGCACCAGGCCGTGGCTCGCCGAGCCGAGGTTGTCGGTGAAACCGAAGACCCGCAGGGTGGTGGCGTGCTGCTTCCTGACCTCGTCGGCGATGGTGCCGATCCGGGACACCGCGTCCCCGGTCAGCTCGGCGCTGTCCTTGCCGAACAGCACCTCGGCCTGCAGCGCGAACGTCACGTTGTCGTTGGTGTCCTGCCGCCGCTCCGAGCCGTCGTCGGTCTCCACGATCGACTTGATGTTCAGCACCTTCGCCGGCGCCAGCTTGGCCCCCTGCACCATCCGCAGATCGGGGTCGTGGGGGTCGATGCGCACGGGTGGGCCGGAGTCCTCGGTCACCCCCGGCGGATCGGCGTGGGCGGGGGGCGCGGACAGCGCGGCGGCCAGCAGCAGCGCGACGGCGGCCGGGACGGCGCCGCGGGGCATCCGGCGCGAACGGGGAGAACGGGGAGAACGGGGAGAACGCGGCGTGGGGTTCAGGGTCATCGGGCGGCCCGCTCAGTCCGTGATCTGGACGGTCGCCGGCGGCATGGTCGGCAACTGGAAGTCGACCTCGGTCACCTTGGCCGGTGGCGCCGGGAACTGCGCGAATATCGGGCGGCTGGCCCCCGGCATCAGCCCGCTCAGGCCCGTCGTGCACAGGCATTCGCCGTTGGTGTCCCGCAGCACCAGATAGCGCTTCTTGCCCGCCTTGTCGACCAGGGTGGCGCCCGAGATGGACGAACGCGACCGCAGCTCGGTCTCGTTGGAGCGCCAGTCGATGGCGTTGAAGGCGCGGCTGCCGTGGTTGCTGACCGTACCGTTGACGGTGACGAAGCCGCCGGAGTCGCGGACCACGGAATTCAGGGTGACCACGACGCCGTCCGGGCCCTTCATCTCGCCGATCACCTTGCTGGAGTCGGCCGCCGGGGTGCCCGGGCCGCCGTCCTTGGGCGTGCTGCTACGGGCCGGCGGCTTCTTGTCGTCCGTCCGCGCACCGCCGTCCCCGCCGCCGCCACCGCAGCCGGACACGACGAGAGCCAGGCCGACAGCGCTCGCCATGGCGACCGCTCCCCTGGCGGCCTTCGTGGTGCGCCGAATGCTCATGGATGCGATTCCTTCGATCGTCGGGTGCCCGGTGCGGGTCGGTGGGGTGGTCGATGTGGTGCTCTGGGACGGTCAGTGGGCCAGCCGTACGGAGAAGAGGTCGGAGGCGTCGGGGAGGTGCGTCGGGTCGCCGGCGTCGAGGATCCATTCCTTGCCGTCGCAGGTGATCGTGACGGGGGCGGGCCCGGGGTCGTCCTTGCCGCCGCCCTTGCCGCCCTTGCCCCCTCCGTCGTCCTTGCCGCCCTTGCCGTCTTTGCCACGGCCGTCGTCCGCGCCGTCCTTGCCGCCGGCGTCGCCGCCGTCGGGTGCGGGGGCGCAGCGCGGACCGACCACCGAGGTCGCCTCGGCCCGTGCGTGCTTGCCCGCGGTGCCGGGGACGACCGAGGACCCCACGGTGTTCAGGGTCTTGACGGTGACCGCGAACGAGGTCGGCCAGGAGTCCGGGACGCAGCGGGAGACCTCGGCGTCGTTGCGCCCGGCGAACCAGTCCGCGCTCGCGCAGGCCGCCGGGGAAAGAACCCCGCGCCCGTTCAGCAGGTCCTCCCAGGCGGCCTTGTCGGTCTCGTAACTGCCGTCGCGGACGCCGTCGAGCACGCGCTTGGTCAGCAGGTCGCGGTACTTCTGCCCGGCGGCGAGCGCGGCGGCGTCGGCGGCGGTCTGGGCACCGTTGCGGGTGGCCGCCGCCTGCCCCACGGCGAAGAAGGCGAGCGCGAGGAAGAGCAGGCCCGCGACCGCCACGAGGTAGAGCGGGAAGGCCTGCCCGGCGTCACGCGCGCCGCGGCGCGGTTCGGCGACCGTCATGGCGGTGGCGGCCCGGGTCCCTAAATGCCGACGACGTCGGAGATCTTGTTGGCGATGGCATTGGCGATCTGGCTGCCGAAGTCCGTGGTCGACAGGACCAGGACGATCGCCACGACCACCGCGATGATGCCGAGGTACTCGATCGAGGTCTGTCCCCGGTCGTTCCCCAAAAACCGCTTCGCCATCGTCTTCCCCTCCATGGGCGGCCGCACCGCTCTGGTCCGGCTGGTCTGCCCCCGTGGTGTCGGCGCGGTCGGCCGCGCTCATGACACCAGAAAAGTACGCCGGAACGGTGTTCCCCGGACAGGGATTCCGTACCCAATCCTCTTTCGGGGACACGGGCGGAAGATACAACGGCGCCTTTCGGCCACGCTCATGCACCTCGTCCACCCCCGCTCCCCCTCCGGACCGCGTCCCGCGCCGATGCCCATGCGGACCGGCCGGCCTCCCCGCGCCCGAGCGCGGCGGTGACCGCCGGTCCACCCACTGTGACACAACTCGTTGCTGTTGCGAAGGCGTTGACGGGAATGCGGGCCGCGCACCGCACGCATCCGGCCGGGTCCGGCACGGCGTTCGGCCGACCGCCGCACGCCCGGGCCGTCCGCCGCTACGGCGCCGCGCGGGCGCCGTCTCAATCCCCCATCAGCGAGCCGAAATTGGTGCCCGAGCCGAGGAAGAAACCCGCGATGAGCAGGATCATCGTCGCCGGCACCATGAACGTGGTGACGACCATGGTGGCCTTGGGGACGGCCCGGGCGGCCCGCCGACGGGCGTTCTGGGCGTCGGTCCGGCGCATGTCGTTGGCGATCTGGATCAGGGTGTCGACGATGGGCGAGCCGAGTTCCTCGCCCTGCTGGAGGGCCGTGACGAACTGGGCGACCTGTTCGGAGTCGTTGCGTTTGCGCAGTTCGTCGAAGGCGGCGCGGCGGCTGACGCCCATGTCCATCTGCCGCAGGGTGATCCGGAGTTCATCGGCCCACGGGCCTTCGTATTTGTCCGCGACCCGGTCGAGTGCCTGGCGGAAACTCAGCCCGGCGCTGACGACGACCGCGAGCACGTCCAGGAAGTCCGGCAGGGTCCGCTCGATCGTGTCCTTGCGCTGGCGGATCGCGGCCCAGATGCCGACCTCGTTCCAGAAGAGGCCGAAGAGCACCATCAGGACGCCGAGAACCGGCTGACCGTGCAGGAACATCACCAGCGCGCCGATGAAGCCGAGGGCGCCGTAGACGGCACGGCGAGCGGCGTAGCGGTCGACGGTGAGGCCGCCGGGGTTGCCCGCCAGGTCGATCCGGCGACGGATGCGGGCGGTGCGCTTCTCGCCCATCAGGCGCAGCACGAGCGGGGCGTAGCGCATGCCGAGGCGGTCCACGGCCGAACCCACGGCCGTCGTCCGGGTCGCACCGACCTCCAGGGACAGCGCCAGGTCGGGCGGCAGCCGGGCCTCGCGGCGGTACAGGGCGACCCCGCAAGCGATGCCGACGACCGAAAGGGCGAAGGCCGCGGCCAGCAGAATTCCGATTCCCATTCCGTTTTCCATCCCGCTTCCCTCCCGGTCCCTCAGACGTCGATCTTGGACAGCCGGCGGATGAAGAAGAAGCCCAGCCCGTAGAGGACGAAGGCGACCACGACCGCGAGCTGGCCGAGGAACGAGGACGTCATGCGGTCGATGGCGCCGGGAGCGATGCGGTTCATCAGCAGCAGGGTGCCGACGCCGAGGAGCGGGACGACGTAGGCGGTGACGGTGACCTGGGAGAGCTGGGTGCGGACCTCGCGACGGGTCTCCTTGCGCTCCTCCAGCGTCGTGGTGAGGTTGCGCAGCGAGCCGACGACGGTGCCGCCGGCGCGGTTCGAGAGGACGAGGGTGGTGACGAGGACGACCAGTTCGCGGGAGGGCAGGCGTTCGGCGAGTTCGCCGAGGGCCTCGTCGATGGAGTGGCCGACGGCGAGCTTGGCCGCCACCTTGGCCAGTTCCTCGCCGGCCGGGGCCTCCAGTTCCTCGGCCGCCATCCCCAGGGCCGTGCGCAGCGCCAGCCCGGCCTGGGTGGCGTTGGCCAGGATCCGGGAGAGTTCGGGGAGCTGGTTGATGAACTTCTCGATGCGTTTCTGGCGCTGCCAGTTGAGGAACGCGAAGGCCGCCCAGACGGCGACCAGCGCGGCGATCGGCCCGAAGAAGGGCGCCAGGACGGCATGCGCGAGAAGCCAGAGGGCGACGACCGCGACGAGCATGCCGACGAAGAACTCGCCGGGGGTGACGTCCAGGCCGGTGGCGGCCAGCCGGAGTTCCAGGCGGCGGCCGAAGCGGGTGCCGCGCAGGGCGCGGTCCACGGACGGGAAGCGCCGGCGTTTCCCGGTCGCCGGCAGCCCGTGCTCGTCGGCGAGGCGGTCGACGACGGCCTGGCGCTGGGCCCGCCCGGCCGCGTAGCTGCGGACGCCTACGACGGCGAGCACCGCGCACAGCAGGGTGGCCCCGATGGTGAGCTGGACGAGGGGGGTCGTGGAGGCCGTGGTGGGCCCCCCGGCGGCGGTGGTCAGTGCCCAGCCGGTCATGAGGTGGCCTTCCGGGTGGCGAGTTGGTCGTCGGTGGCCGCCACCCCGAAGGCGGGCGGGGTGGGTTCGCTCGCCATGAAGAGGCGCTCGGCCACCCTTCGGGGCAACGGGAAGTAGCGGAAGCGGCCGTGCACGATCCGGTCGGCGCCCATCGGTTCGGCGTCGAACCGGCAGACCGTCGCGATCCGGTAGTCCTCGTGGCCGCGCGAGTCGAGGATGGCGATCTCGCTGATCCGGCGGGAGCCGTCGGCGTGCCGGGTGAGCTGGACGATGCAGTCGACGGCGCTGTTGATCTGGTCCCGCAGCGCCTCGAAAGGAATCTTCACGTCCGACATGGAGGCCAGCGTCTGCAGCCGCATCAGGGCGTCCTCGGCGCTGTTGGCGTGCACGGTGGCGAGCGAGCCGTCGTGGCCGGTGGACATCGCCTGGAGCATGTCGAGGGTCTCGCCGCCGCGCACCTCGCCGACGATGATGCGGTCGGGGCGCATGCGCAGGGAGTTGCGTACGAGGTCGCGGATGGTGATCCGGCCCTTGCCCTCCACGTTGGGCGGCCGGGCCTCCAGCCGGATGACGTGGGTCTGCTGGAGCTGGAGTTCGGCGGCGTCCTCGACGGTGATGATCCGCTCGCCCTCCGGGATGAGGCCGGAGAGGGCGTTGAGCAGGGTGGTCTTGCCCGCGCCGGTGGCACCGGAGACCACCACGTTGAACTTGGCGCGCACCAGCCCGGCCAACAGCATCAGCATCTGCTCGTCGAGCGTGCCCCGGCCGATGAGTTCGGCCAGGGTGTAGGCGCGCGGGAAGCGGCGGATGGTGAGGGTGGCGCCGTTCAGGGCGAGCGGCGGGATGATGACATTGACGCGCTCACCGGAGGGGAGGCGGGCGTCGACCATCGGATTGGACTCGTCGACGCGGCGGTTGACGGTGGAGACGATCCGCTCGATGGTCTGCATCAGCTGCTCGTGCGAGGCGAAGCGGACCGGGACGAGCTCGACCCGGCCGGCGCGTTCGACATAGACCTGGTCCGGCCCGTTGACCATGATCTCGGTGACCGAGGCGTCCTCCAGCAGCGGTTCCAGCACGCCCAGGCCCAGCGCCTCGTCGACCACCCGGCGGATCAGCTGGGCCCGTTCGGCGGTGGAGAGCACCGGGCCCTCGCGGCTGATGATGTGGCCGAGGACGCGCTCCAGCCGGGACCGGCGCTCGGCCGCGGCCAGCGAGGACATCTCGGCGAGGTCGATCTCCTCCAGCAGCTTGGCGCGGTAGGTGGCGACCAGGTGGCTGTCGTGGCGCGGCTCACCGGCCGGCTCGGGCGCGACGATCCGGGCTTTCAGACTCATCGCGGGGGTGCTCCTTCGTACGTGCTCGCTGCTGCCGCGCCCTGCGGGTCGGCGGGGCGGGGCATGGTGGCGCTGCGGCTGGCGGAGCCGAAGTCGTCGACGCCGGGGATGATCGAGGGGATGGTGACGCGTGCGGTCGCGCTGACCGCGTCGCCGCCCTCGCTGACGGAGATCGTCGCGCCCTTCGCGACCCAGCCGCTCATCGCGGCCCGGCCGGCGGACCGCGGATCGGTCTCCCGGTCGGCCCGGTCCATCGAGGCGGTACGGGCCGCGGCGCGCGCGCCGGTGCCGGCCTGCTGGACGGCGTAGGCCGCCAGGCCGAGCTGCACCACGGCCAGCGCGACGACCAGCAGGATCGGCAGGAAGCCGAGGAACTCGATGGAGGCCTGGCCCCGGTCGCGGCCGTGGCGGAGCCTTGGGGCGGGACCGCGGAACCCTCCTGGGGCCCCGGCGGCACGACGACGGGAAACGGACCCGCGGCGGCGCACCGTCCTCATCGGGTGTCCTCCTTCGCGGCGCCGGCCGAGCCGGTGATGTGCCCCGGGAAGCTGGCCACGCCGGGGAAGAGCACCGGGACGCTGATCCGGACGGTGGCCTTCCACAGGCCGGCCTCGGTGGTGCAGGAGGCCGAGGAACCCGCCTGCCAGGCGGGCGGCAGCTGGTCCTCGGCGGCGGTACGGCAGGCGCCCGCGCCGCCGTCCCGGGTGGCGGTGGCCGCCCGCGCGCCCCGGTCGGCGGCGTGCGCGGCGAGCGAGTAGCTGTACCCGACCAGCACGAACTGCCAGAGCAGCACCAGGACCAGCAGGATCAGCGGCAGCAGTCCCAGGAACTCCACGGAGACCTGTCCGCGGTCGTCGCCGCCCAGCGGGCGCCGCACCGCTCAGCCCTCCTCGTACGGGCCGGCCGGGTCGAACGGCCCGGGCCCGCCGGCCGCCGTCGCCTGGCCCCGCCGGACCCCGAACCGTCCGGCGCCCGACCCCGGTACCGACCCCGACGCGGCCCCGGAGGCCGTACCCGGACCCGTCCCGGAACCGGAAGCCGCCCCCGTCGTGAGCGCCTTGCGCTTGCGCCCCGTCAGCGACGGACGCGCCCGGTGGCTGCCCCGGCCCTGCCGCGCGGCCGGTGACTCGACCAGCCCCAGCTCCCCGGCGAGCGCCCAGAGCGCCTGCTTGACCGTCGACCGGGCGTCCAGGTCCTGCATCCGGCCGGCGTCCACACACGGCTGGAGCTCCTTGTACGCCGCCGGGACGTGCGCCCGGGCCGTCCGGGTGCCGGTGGCCTTGGCGACCACCGGCGGCTGGATCTCGGTGCTGCGGGTGAGCCGGTTGACGACCGTGGTGGTGTCCTCGGCCTTGCGGATCTGCAGCCGGTCCCACAGCCGCACCTGCCGCTTGGCGGCCCGTACGGCCACCACGTCCGGGGTGGTCACCAGCAGGGCGACGTCGGCGAGTTCGACGGCCGCGGCGTTCGCCGACTGCATCTGGGAGCCGCAGTCGACCACCACGACCTCGTAGCGGGAGCGCAGCGCGCCGAGGATCTGCCGGGCGGCCCGGTCGTCGACCTCCTCGCCGCGCTCGCCCTCCTCCGGCGCCAGCAGCAGCGCCAGGCCGGTGTGGTGGTCGTGCACCGCGTCCTGGAGGACCCGTACGGACAGGTCCTGGATGCCGGCCAGGTCTACGACCGAGCGGCGGAACTGGACGTCCAGGTAGGAGGCCACGTCCCCGGACTGCAGGTCGAGGTCCACCAGCGCGACGCTGCGGCCCGCGGCCCGGGCGGCCAGCGCCAGCTGGACGGCGGCGACGGTGGTGCCGACCCCGCCCTTGGCGCCGGTCACGGTCACCAGCCGGCCGGCCGGTCCGGGCCGGGCCTCCGGGTTTCCCCCCAGGTGCACCCGTACGCCGGCGGCCCACTGGGCGGCGGCCTGCACCCGGGCGGCCAACTCGTCGTAGCCGAGCGGCAGTCCGACGACGCCCCGGGCGCCGGCGTCCATCGCCGCGGAGAACAGCGCGGGCCCGGCGTCGGTGGTGATCAGTACGACGCCGACGGCGGGGAAGCGGAGCGCGATCTCACGGATCAGCTCCAGCGCCGGTGTCGGCCCGATCCGCTCGTGGACCAGGACGACCTCGGGCAGCGCCTCGACGGCGGGGCCCGGGCCGGTGTCCACGGCGGGCTGCGCCGCGGCTCCGGCCAGGGCGTCGAGCAGTGCGGTGCCGTCGGCGACCGCGGGCGCCGGTTCGGCGTCCGGCAGCTGGTTGAGCAGCGAGGTCACCGCGCGGGCGGCGTCCGGGTCGCCGATCGCCGGGAGGATGCGGATGGTCACCTGGGCCTCCGGGTCACTTGTCGCCGTCGAGGGTGTACGTGCGCTGGCTCGGCGGGATGGTGGCCTCGCTGCCGGGCGCGAGCAGCGCCAGCCGTACGTGGGAGGCGAACGACTCGGCGTACGCGACCCGCTGGGCGTCCTGGGTGTTGAGCGCGAAGGTGATCGGCACGGCCTCACCGGCCTGCCGGTTGGCCGCGTTCGTGTCGCCGGGGTCCTTGGCCTCCAGGGGCGTCAGCTTGCCGACGTCGATGACCTGGGCGCCGGACACGATCACCTTGGAGACCGGCTTGTCCTCGGGGCGCTTGCCCTCGAAGGTGGCGTAGATGTTCACCCGGGCCCCGGGGTTGATCTTGCCGGCCACACCGGTCGCGGCATCGATCATGATGGCGATCTCCTGCTGCCCGGCCTTCAGCGCCGGCCGCTCGACGATCATGTCGTCCTGGAGCAGCGACCCCTTCTTCAGCGGGGTCACCGCGATCTTGCCGCTGACCTGGTCCAGATCGGTCACGGCGGTGGGCGGCAGCCAGCGCTGCGGCATCTTCACCTTCTCGAACTGCCCCGGATCCAGCGCTTTATAGGCCGCGACGTCCGTCTTCAGCCGGTACGCGGTCTTCTCCGGACCGACCTTGGACTCGACGTTCCTGATCACCGACAGCACGCCGACGAACGCGCCGACCGCACAGAGAACCGACAGGAGCAGCAGGATCACTCCGCGGCGCTGGCGTGAGTTCATGGGGGAGGGACCTCGATCGGGACGGGGGTGGGGGCGGGAACGGGACGGGGACGGGGCGGGGCGGGGCGGGGCGGGAGCGGAACGGGGGGGCGGTCGGGTCGGCGCGGGTGGTTCGGCGGGTCGGTGGGTCAGTCGGCTCTGCGGGCCATTCGGAGGGCGGTTCGGAGGGGCGGATCAGGGGGCCGGATCGGTCGGGGTCAGCGGGCGCGGGCCACCGTCCGTGGGGCACCGGGGGTTCCGGGAACGTTCGGCGCGTCCGGTTCACCGGCGAAATCGGGGTGGCCGGGGAGGCACCGGCGGCCGGGGGCGGTGCGGGGGGCGTCGGTCGCGTACGGGTTGCCCGGGACGGGGCGGCCGGACCCGTAAGGGTTCCCCGGAACTCCCGCCCCGGGGACGCCGTTCGGGAGCTCCGGACCGCGGACGTCCACCTGCCCCGGTACGCGCCGGCCGGCGGGCGCACCGCCGTATCCGTCCGTCACCTCCGGCCCGCCGGGCACGCCCGACGGCGCCACCGGCGCCAACCCCCGCTCGCCCCACGGCGCGGACGGCGGCGGACCGGGCTGCGGTGCCGGGACGGCGGACGACGGGGCGGACGGGGTGGACGGGCCACAGGAAGGGTCGGGGGCGGGGGCCGGCGGGGCGGGCGCCTCCGTCGCGGGTCCCGGGGGCGCGGGCGCCTCGCCGGCCGGGTCGGGGGCCGGGAGCGCCTGCGGGCCGGGGCCCTGGGCCGAGAGCCGGTCCGCCGCCGGGTGCGGGGCGTTCGCCGTCCCGGCGGCCGTCTCCGCTCCAGTCCCCGCTCCCGGCCCGGCTATGGCCGCGGGGCCGCGCCCGGCCGGGCCGCCGCCTCGCGCCGAACGGTCCCTGGCCAGCGGGGCCGTGCAGAACGCGCACCGGTCGCCCAGCACCTCCAGCCCGCACCAGCCGCACTCCTCGCGCCGTACCGACGCGACCAGTTGGCGGAGGACCGCCGGGTCGGGGATGCCCGCGGCGAATTCGATCAGCTTCTGGGTGCCCCACCAGCGCGCGGACTCGGCGGGCAGCCGCACCTCGTACGCGCCCTGCACCTGCCAGGCCGGGGCGAGGGCGCCGGTGACCCAGTCCGTGGTGAGCTGGCCGCGGGCGACGGTGAGTTCGGTGGCGAACCCGGGCGGCCGCAGCCCGGCCTCGGTGGCGTGCCGGTCCAGGTGCACCAACTGCGGTGCGGGGTGGGCCAGGACGGCGAAGTGGGCGCCGGGCAACCAGGACTTCACATGGGCGCGCAGATCGACCTCGATGTGGTCCAGCCCGGTGACGCTGCCCAGCAGGGCACCGGCATGGAGGTAATGGCTCAGCAACCGGGCCGCGCTGGCCAGTACGCCGGGGCTGAAGTCGTACAGCGACAACTGCCGCAGCTGACGGGCCAGCAGGGCGACGCCCAGCGGCGGCAGGGACACCGGAACGATGGCGATCCGGTCGCTCTCCAGGACGGCGCGGAGGGTGTGCAGCCGCCGGATGTGCTCGGGCGGGCAGGCGGAGGAGTACAGCACGACCAGATGGCCGTGGTGTTCCAGCACCGCGCTGGTCTCCGTCAGCGCGTCGTCCAGGGGCATCAGGTGCGGGGCGGGCAGGACGACGGCGGCGGGTGTCCGCCGGTCGATGGGGGCACTCCCCCAGCTACCGCCGGGGGCACCCCCACCCTGCTCGAACGAAGTTGAGAGCAGGGGGGAGGGCAGCGTGAGGTCAGGGCTGGTGACTGCAATCGCGGTCGGCACGTCGCTCCCCCACTCCCTCCGGCCGCCGGGGGTCCCGGGACCGCGGATCGGCACAGCTCTGCGCCATCGGCGCCATACGCTCAGCACTTTATCCACAGAGATACGTCCCGGAGAACACGTTCTGGGCTACTCGTCATGACCATCGCGACGGCCGGCGGGACCACCGCCGCCATGACCCGCGCGATGACCTTCACGAGGACCACCGGCCGGCGGCAAACCCCGCATACCGTCCCGAACGGCGAGGACGGTAACTCCCGCTGTATGTACGGCCCTTGACAAGCACATTGGTCTGGACCACGTTGTACGACACGCACACCAGAGGCCCCTGAAAGCGCATCCGTACCACCCGTCTCACCTTCCCCACTTCCCCCACTCCCCCACACGGAGGCAGTCGTGGTTCGCGCACGATCAGCTGCGGTTCGCGCCCGGTCGGGCTCTCCCGGCCCCCGGCCAGGCTCTGTTGGCCCATGGTCAGGCTTGTTCGGCGTCCGGTCGGGTCCGGACGGACGCAAGGTCACAAGGAGGCTGCTCGCCGGGCTGGCCGCCGCGGTGCTGAGCTCGGCCGGCCTCGTCGCCGCCGGCACCGCCCGGGCCACGGAGGGGCACCCGGCCGCGACCGCCGCCCCGGCCGCCCGCTCCGCGGCGCACCCCGCCGCCGTCCCCGCCCACGCCCTCACCGGCTACTGGCAGAACTTCGACAACGGCGCCACGGTGCAGAAACTCAAGGACGTCGACGACGCCTACGACATCATCGCGGTGTCGTTCGCCGACGCCACCGACCGGCCCGGGGCCGTCACCTTCCACCTCGACCCGGCCGTCGGCTACGGCTCCGTCGACGACTTCAAGGCGGACATCAAGGCCAAGCAGGCGGCCGGCAAGTCGGTGATCATCTCGGTCGGCGGCGAAAAGGGGGCGATCTCGGTCAACGACGACGCCTCCGCCAAGAACTTCGCCGACTCGGTCGGCACGCTCATGGACGAGTACGGCTTCGACGGTGTCGACATCGACCTGGAGAACGGCCTCAACGCGACGTACCTGACCCAGGCCCTGAAGGCCGTGCACGCCGCGCACGGCGACGTCGTGGTGACCATGGCCCCGCAAACCGTCGACATGCAGTCACCGCAGAACGAGTACTTCAAGACGGCGCTCGGCATCAAGGACTTCCTGACCGCCGTCAACATGCAGTACTACAACAGCGGCGCCATGAACGGCTGTGACGGCAAGGTCTACGCCCAGGGCTCGGTGGACTTCCTGACCTCGCTCGCCTGCATCCAGCTCGAGAACGGCCTGGACCCGTCGCAGGTCGGCATCGGCGTCCCGGCGTCCGACCGTGCGGCCGGCAGCGGCCATGTCGCCCCGTCCGTCGTCAACGACGCACTCGACTGCCTGACCAAGGGCACCGGTTGCGGCTCGTTCAAGCCGTCGAAGCAGTACCCGGGGCTGCGCGGCGCGATGGCCTGGTCCACCAACTGGGACGCCGCCAACGGCAACGAGTTCGCCCACCAGGTGGGCGCCCACGTCCACGGCCTCCCGTAGGGAGGGCCGCCCGAAAGAGCTGCCAGGTCCCGCGCACACCGTGCCCGGGACCTGGCTCCGCTCCGTTCCGTCGGCCTGGCTCCGCTCCGTTCCGTCAGCGCCTGCGGCAGATCACTTCCGCACGCCCGCAGGCTTCGGCAGCGCACAGCCCGCCGCGCTCAGGTCCAGCTTGTTCCCGGCGCCGAAGCACTTGGGGATCCCGTAGGTCTCCTCGGCGTAGTTGGTGCCCTGGTGCACCGTGACGTTGCCGTTCTCGTCGACCTCGCACGGGTTGTTGACGGTGCACTTCTCGCCGTCCTCATTGCCCGTGTTGTTGATCGCCGCGACCTTGCCCGTCGTGGTGTCGACCACGGGCGAACCGGACGTGCCACCTATGGTCTTGCACTCGGGGGTGTAACGGACCGAGTCCTTCCAGGTCCACTCGCCCTCCTTGAGGGTGGGCACGAACCCGTCGATGCTGCAGGTGTAGATCTTCTTCCAGTAGCCGGAGACCACACTGATCCCGGCACCCTTGGCCGGGTGCTCGGTGGCCAGTTCCAGCGGCTTGATCCCGTACTTCTGCTCGATCTGGGCGTACGTGGAGCCGGTCTGGTAGATCGTGACGTCGGTGTCGGTCATCGTCGCGTAGGCGACCTTGGTGGCCCTGATGGTGCCCACGCCGCGCGCCGACCTGTCGAGCAGGGTGAAGCTGCGGCTGGACCGCTGGTCGACGATCACCTCGCCCGCGCCCGGCATACCGCTTTCCAGACAGTGGCCGTTGGACATCACCAGGGCCGGGTCGTTCGCCTGCGAGGTGGGCATCCGCACCACCGAGCCGGAGCAGTTGCTCAGCGCCACGGTGCCGGCGAAGTTGACCGCCTTGGTCCGGTACTGCCCGTGGTGCGACGCCGCCCGCTCGGGCGCTGCCTGCGCCGTCGGGACGGTGCCCACCAGGGCTGCGGCTCCCAGCACGGCCGTGGCCAGGGTGCCGACGAGAGGTCTGTTCATGTGGGGGTCCTCTCAGCTCTGTCACCGAGAGCCCGCACGAACCCTCGGTTTTGTCGTGCGCATTGTCAGCGCCACACCCCACGGGGGCAACCAATCCACCGAAATCGATGGGAAGTTGACGGCCACGGCAGCCGCCCAGAGCCCTCTCACCCTCGCCACATCTGGCCGTCCCGCGCCTTGACCCGCCCATGCCAACCCCAAACACTGGCGGCGTCGCTTCGACTCACACCCCACAGGAGACCGCATGCGACCACGGATACGCGGCGGACGGTCGACCGTCCTCGCCGCGCTGCTCTCCCTCGCGCTCGCCGCCCCGATCACCGCCGCACAGGCCCTGGACTCTCCGGCCGGGGCCGCCGCCGGTGCCACGGCGACGGGTGGCGCGGACCGGACGGACCCCGAACGGCAGCCCCATCAGTACGAGGTGACCGGGCCGGCCACGCCCGCGGCCCGTACCGCGCTCGCGGCGACCGGTGTCAGCATCGACGAGGTGCACGCCCGGTCCGTCGTCATCACCGCCGACCGGGCCCAGGCCGGCGCGCTACGGCAACTCGGCTACCGGGTAAGGCAGTTGCCCGACCTTCCGGCGGCCGACCCGGCCACGCCGGCCGCTCCGGGTACCCGCGTCAAGGACTTCCCGCCCGGCTACACCGGCTACCACACCTACGCCGAGGCCACGAAGGAGATCGACACGCTCGTCGCCAAATACCCGGCGATCCTGTCGAGGCAGGTCATCGGCAAGTCCCACGAGGGCCGCGACATCCTCGCCCTCAAGCTCAGCAAGAACGTCACCAAGGACGAGAACGAACCCGAGGTCCTCTTCACGGCCCACCAGCACGCCCGGGAACACCTCACCGTCGAGATGGCCCTCTATCTGCTGAACGAGCTGACCTCGAAGTACGGTTCGGATCCGCGGGTCACCAAGATCCTGGACTCCCGCGAGATCTGGATCGTGCCGGACCTGAACCCGGACGGGGGCGAGTACGACATCGCTTCCGGGTCGTTCCGCAGCTGGCGGAAGAATCGGCAGCCCAACGCCGGGAGCAGCGAGGTCGGCACCGACCTCAACCGCAACTGGGACTTCAAGTGGGGTTGCTGCGACGGCTCCTCGGACGACCCGGGCGACGAGACCTACCGCGGGGCCTCCCCCGCCTCCGCCCCCGAGGTGCAGGTCGTCTCGAAGTTCGTGCGCAGCCGCGTGGTCGGCGGTGCGCAGCAGATCAAGGCCGCCATCGACTTCCACACGTACAGCGAACTCGTCCTGTGGCCCTTCGGGTTCACCAACGACCCCACCGGTCCCGGCATGACCCAGGACGAGCACGACACCTTCGCCACGCTCGGCAAGAAGATGGCCGCCACCAACGGCTACACGCCGGAGCAGTCCAGCGAGCTCTACATCACCGACGGTGCCATCGACGACTGGCTGTGGGGGGACCAGAAGGTCTTCGCGTACACCTTCGAGATGTATCCGTCCTCGGGCCACGGCGGTTTCTATCCGAAGGACTCGGTGATCGCGAAGGAGACCGCACGCAATCGTGAGGCGGTGCTCCAGTTCCTGGAGACCTCGGACTGCGTCTACCGCGTGATCGGCAAGGAAGGGCAGTACTGCAAGGGCAGGTGAGCCGGAACACGCGAGTGAAGGCACGGGCCGCCGCGGCGCTGCGGGGATGCCGGGAGGCGGCGGCCCGTGCCCTTCACACCAGCAGGCTCACCAGCGCCGCCACCGCGAACCCCGCGACCGACAGGACGGATTCCAGCACCGTCCAGGTCTTCAGCGTGTCGCGTTCGGTGATGCCGAAGTACTTGCTGACCATCCAGAAACCGCCGTCGTTCACATGCGAGGCGAAGATCGAGCCGGCCGAGATGGCCATGATGACGAGTGCGGCGAAGGGCTGCGAGTGGTGGCCCGCCTCGATCAGCGGCCAGACGATGCCGGCGGTGGTGACGATGGCGACGGTCGCCGAGCCCTGGGCCACGCGCAGGACGAGGGAGATCAGGTACGCCAGGACGATCACCGGCAGGCCGATGCCCTTGAAGGTGTCGGAGAGGGCCTGGGCGATGCCGCTGCCCTTGAGGACCGCGCCGAAGATCCCGCCCGCGCCGACGACCAGCAGGATGTTGCCGACCGGCTTCAGGGAGGCGGTGGACACCGTCTCCAGGGACTTGCGGGACCAGCCGCGGCGGATGCCGAGCAGGTAGTACGCGAGCAGCAGCGCGAGGGTCAGGGCGACGAAGGGGTGGCCGAAGAACTCGATGACCGAGCGGGCAGTGGAGCGCCCGAGCGCGATCGAGGAGAAGGTGGCCAGCAGGATCAGGACGAGCGGGGTGCCGATGATGGCGAGGACGGTGCCGAGCGGGACCGGCTTCTCCGTCGGCGTGACGCCGGCCTTCCGCTGTTCCTCGGCGAGTGCGGCCTTCGCCTCCTGTGCGGCCTCGGCCATGTCCTGCGGTACGGGCACGAAGATCCGCCTGCCGATCCAGGCGGCCCAGCCCCAGGCGGCGAGCACGGCGGGGATGCCGCAGACGATGCCCATGAGGATGACCCAGCCGAGGTCGACATGGAGCAGGCCCGCCGCCGCCACCGGGCCCGGGTGCGGGGGCAGGAAGGCGTGGGTCATGGACAGGCCGGCGAGCAGCGGCATGCAGTAGAGGACGATCGACCTGCCACCCCGCTTGGCGGCCGCGTAGACGATCGGTGCGAGGACGAAGATGCCGACGTCGAAGAAGACCGGGATGCCGAAGATCAGGCCGGTCAGGCCCATGGCGAGCGGCGCCCGCCGTTCGCCGAAGAGGTGGAGCAGGCGGGCGGCCAACACCTCGGCGCCGCCGGAGACTTCGAGCACCGCCCCGAGCATGGTGCCGAGGCCGATGATGATCGCGACGTGGCCGAGGGTGCCGCCCATGCCGGACTCGATGAGCGAGACGGCGTCGGACTTCTGGACGGTGCCGAAGAGTTCGGTGACGGAGAGACCGGCGCCGAGGCCGACGGCTATCGAGACCGCCAGGAGGGCCACGAACGGCTGGAGCCGGACCTTGATGATCAGGAAGAGCAGCAGCACGATGCCGAGCGCGGCGACGGTCAGCAGTCCGGCGGTGCCGCCGAGGAGCGGGAGGATGCCGCCGGTGTGGGGTGGGGCGGGGGGCGGTGCGGGGGCGGCCGCGAGCGGGGCGAACGGGGACATCGTTGACCTCGTAAGTGCATGAGACTTTCAGGGCAGGAGGGATCACCGGCACGGCACACCGCGCTGGTGTGTCGTGCCGTGACGACGTACGGCTTGCTGGTGTGTGTGTGGGGACTCAGCTCAGGACGGCGAGGGCGTCGATCTCGATGAGCAGGCCCTTGGGCAGACCGACGTAGACGGTCGTGCGGGCCGCCGGGGCCTGTGTCAGGCCCTGCTCCTCGAAGTACTGGTTGTAGATCTCGTTCATCTCGGCGAAGTGGCCGGTGTCCGTGAGGTAGACGCGCATCATCATCACGTCGTCCCAGGTGGCGCCGCCCTCTTCGAGGATCGCCTTGACGTTGGCGAAGGTCTGCAGGGTCTGCTCGCGCAGGGTCGGGCCGGCCGGGGTGGGGGCCTGGCCCGGGACCGCGGGGAGGAAGCCGACCTGGCCCGCGACCTGGAGGATGTTGCCCTTCTTCACGCCGTGGGAGAACTTCGCGGGCGGGGTGGTGTGGGTGGCCGGGGTGAGGGCGGTCTTCTCGCTCATGCTCATGCTTCCTTGGTCGGTGGACTGCCGGAGTACTCCCGGCTGATGGCGTCGGCGGTGCGGCGCACCAGGGGGAGCAGGGTGAGGAGTTCCTCGGCGGAGACGACGACGTTCGGTGCGGAGACCGACATGGCGGCGACGACGCGTCCGTCCGCGCCGCGGACCGGAGCCGCGACGCAGTTGATGGACTCCTCGTGGCCACCGAGGTCGGTGGCCCAGCCCTGTTCGCGGACCTTGGCCAGTTCGGCGAGGAAGGCCGTGGCGTCGGGGGTCGAACGGGCCGTGTAGCGGGGGTAGTCGAGCGTCGCGGCGAGGGTGCGGCGCTCGGCTTCCGGAAGGTCGGCGAGGAGCAGTTTGGCGACCGCGGCGACGGTGATCGCGACCGGCTTGCCGATCCGGGAGTACATCCGGACCGGGTAGCGGCTCTCGACCTTGTCGATGTAGAGGACCTCGTTCTCCTCGTGGACGGCGAGGTGGACCGTGTGGCCGCACTTCTCGTTGAGTTCGACGAGGTGCGGGTGGGCGATCTCGCGTACGTCGAGGTTCTCGGCGGCCTCCTGGGCGAGCGCGAAGAGGCGGGCACCGAGGCGGTAGCGCTGGTCGGCCTGCCGGTGGACCAGGCCGTGTTCGTGGAGGGTGCGCAGCAGCCGGAGGGCGGTGGACTTGTGCACGCCGAGCCGGTCGGCGACCTGGCCGAGGTCGGCGGGTCCTTCGGCGAGCAGCGGCAGGATGCTGAGCGCGCGGTCGACGGTCTGGCTCATGGGCTCGGTACCTCCTCGGCGGCCCTGCGGTCGGCTGCGACGGTCCAGCCGGGGCCGAGGTGCAGTTTCCCCCAGGCGGTGTCGTCGAGCGCGGCCAGCCCGTCGGCGAGGGCCCGGCCGGGCGGGGCCGCGAGGTCGCCGGGGTCGGTGAGGGCAGCGGCGGCGAAGAGGTGGCCGTACCGGGCGCGGGCGCGCAGCGGCAGGCCGCGGAGGGTGGCGGAGAGGAATCCGGCGGCGAACGCGTCACCGGCGCCGACGGCGGCCACGACCTCGACGTCGAGCGCGCGGACCGTGGTGGCGGTGGCACCGCCCGGGCCCCCGTCGTGGAAGACGACGGCCCCTCCCGCGCCCTGCTTGACCACCAGGACCTCCGGCTCGGGCAGGGCCGCGCGGATCGCCCGGCTGCCGTTGAGGCCCCAGGCGTCCCGGGCCTCGTCCTCGCCGACGAACACCAGGTCGGCGCCGCGCGCGAGGTCGAGCAGGACCCGCGGGCCGATGGGGGTACCTCCCTGCTCATGGGGGCGCCCCCGCTCGAACGAAGTGGAGAGTGGGGGCGGAGCCGGGAGCTGGGGGGAGCCGCGCCACAGGCCGGGCCGGTGGTTGACGTCGAACGAGACGAGGGGGCGGCGGCCGGGCCGGCGCGCGGTCAGGGCGCGCAGCAGGTCGAGGCAGTCGGTGGACAGGGCCGCGGTGATGCCGGAGAGGTGCAGGATGCGGCCGTCCTGGAGGGCGCCGGTGTCCAGGGTGGTCACGGACATGGCGGAGGCCGCCGAGCCTGCGCGGTAGTAGGCGACCTCGTGGGCGTCGGTGGCGCGGTCGCCGGCGGTGCGGAAGTAGATGCCGGTGGGGCGGTCGCGGTCGCGGCGCACCGCGGAGGTGTCGACGCCGTATCCGGCGATGGTCGCCACGAGGTGGTCGCCGAAGCCGTCGGCGCCGACCCGGCTGATCCACTTGGTGCGGTGGCCGGCGGCGGCGAGCATGCAGGCGACGTTGGACTCCGCACCGCCGATGGCGCGGTCGAAGGAGGGGACGTCGGCGAGCCGTCCGGGCCGGCCGGGCAGGAAGGTGACCATGGACTCGCCGAGGCAGACGACGTCGGCGGCCGGGGCGGGGGTGCCGCCCGGGCCGTGAGTGTCGCTGCCGTCCGGGGTCGTGGTCACGGTCGTGTGCACTCCTTCGCTGGGCTTGTCCGGGCGGGCCGTGCGCGGCCCGCCGGCCCCGGAGGTCTCCCCGGCGAGGCCGCCAATCCCGTGCAGTTCCCTGCAGTTGCCTGCGGTTTCCTGCGGTTTCCCGCCGTGTTTCCCACCATTGACCGGGCGATGGGCCGGATGTTAGACAGCAGTCAGCGATATGCGCAATGGTCGTTGCAGAGCATGCAACATGATCTTTGAGGAGGCCCCATGACGGGGGAGCGGCTCGCGCAGGGACTTGCGGAACTCGCCGACGAACGCGTCGATCACCGCTTCAAGGGGCTTCCCCCGGACGCCGAAGGGCTGACCGTCGGCGAGCTGGCCGCCGAGCGCCGCAACCTCTTCGACGGCGGGTTCACCACCCCCGTCCTGGCCCTCTCCGCGGAGGCCGTCGAGCACAACCTGGCCGCCCTGGAGACTTATTCCACCCGGCACGGCCTGGCCTTCGCCCCGCACGGCAAGACCTGTATGGCCCCCCAGCTCTTCGCCCGCCAACTGGAGCACGGCGCCTGGGGCATCACCGCGGCCGTCCCGCACCAGGCCCGGGTCTACCGCACGTACGGCATCCAGCGGATCTTCCTGGCCAACGAGCTGGTGGACGCCGCCGCGCTGCGCTGGCTGGCCGGTGAGCTGGCCGCCGACCCCGACTTCCGCTTCGTCTGCTACGTCGACTCGCTGCCCGGCATCGCGCTGATGGACACCGCGCTGCGGGAGGCCGGCGCCACCCGCCCGGTCGATGTGGTCATCGAACTGGGCGCGGGCGAGGGCGCGCGCACCGGCGTCCGCACCGAGGCCGAGTGCCTCGAACTCGCCGACGCCATCGCGGGCGTGGACACCCTCCGGCTGGTGGGCGTCGCCGGGTACGAGGGCGAGGTGCCGGACGCCGACGGCGAGCGGGTGCGCGCCTGGCTGCGCCGGCTGGTCGCCCTGGCCGTGGAGTTCGACAAGGCCGGCCGGTTCGCCGACCTGGACCGGATCATCGTCAGCACCGGCGGCAGCGCCTGGTTCGACGCGGTCGCCGAGGTCTTCGAGGAGATCCCCGCGCTGTCGGCGCCGGTCCTCAAGCTGCTGCGCTCGGGCGCGTACGTCTCGCACGACGACGGCCACTACCGCCGGCTGACCCCCTTCAACCGCGTCCCGGAGGAGGGCGATCTGCAGCCCGCCTTCCGGCTGTGGGCGCAGGTCGTCTCCCGCCCCACGCCCGGTCAGGCGTTCCTCAACGCGGGCAAGCGCGATGCGGCCCATGACCTGGACCTGCCGCGGGCCCAGGTCGTGCGGTCCGGCCGGGACGGCACCGAGCGGCCGGCGGCCGGGATCACCGTCACCGGGCTGTCCGACCAGCACGCCTGGCTGGCGACGGAACGCGCCGGCGACGTCGAGGTCGGCGACTGGGTCGGGCTGGGGCTGTCCCACCCGTGCACGTCGTTCGACAAGTGGCAGCTGATCCCGCTCGTCGAACGGGACGGCACGGTCGTCGACTTCGTCCGCACCTTCTTCTGATCGCCCGCGCCCGCCCGAGCTCTGCTTTTCCCCTTCCGCCCGCCCTAAGAGGGGACCCGCCATGGACCTGGTCATCCGCGACGTACGCGTCCTCGACGGCACCGGCGGCGCCTCCTACCGGGCGGACGTCGCGCTCGACGGCGGCCGGATCGCCGCCGTCGTGCGCGAGGGCGCCGGCCAGCGCCCCACCGCCCGCCGCACCCTGGACGCCGGCGGCCTCGCCCTCTCCCCCGGCTTCATCGACATGCACGCCCACAGCGACCTGGCGCTGCTGCGCGACCCGGCGCACGAGGCCAAGACCGCCCAGGGCGTCACCCTCGAAGTCCTCGGCCAGGACGGCCTGTCGTACGCGCCGGCCGACGACCGCACCCTCGCCCAGGTCCGCCAGGCCATCACCGGCTGGAACGGCGGCGGCCCCGGGGACACCTCGCTCGACTTCGACTGGCGGACGGTCGGCGGGTACCTCGACCGCCTGGACCACGGCTTCGACGGACAGGGCATCGCGGTCAACGCCGCCTACCTCGTCCCGCAGGGCACGGTCCGGATGTACGCGGTCGGCTGGGACGACCGGGACCCGACCCCGGCCGAGCTCGACCACATGAAGCGCCTGGTCGCTTCGGGCCTGGAACAGGGCGCCGTCGGCATGTCGTCCGGCCTCACCTACACCCCCGGCATGTACGCCAAGGACGCCGAACTCACCGAACTGTGCCGGGTCGTGGCCGCGTACGACGGCTACTACTGTCCCCACCACCGCAGTTACGGGGCGGGCGCCCTGGCCGCGTACCAGGAGATGGTCGACCTCACGCGCACCGCCGGCTGCGCCCTGCACCTCGCCCACGCCACCATGAACTTCGGGGTGAACCAGGGCCGGGCCGCCGACCTCCTCGCCCTCCTCGACGACGCGATCGCCGCGGGCGCGGACATCAGCCTCGACACCTACCCGTACACCCCAGGCTCCACCACTCTCGTGGCGATGCTTCCCAGTTGGGCCAATGAGGGCGGCCCGGAGGCCACCCTCGCCCGGCTCCGGGACGACGGGACCGCCGAACGCATCCGCCACCACATCGAGGAGCTCGGCTCCGACGGCTGCCACGGCGTACCGATCGACTGGGACACCATCGAGATCTCCGGCGTCGCCGACCCCGCCCTCGCCCCCTGCGTCGGCAAGACGATCGCGCAGGCCGCCGCCGCACGCGGTGAGACCCCCTGGGCCACGGCCCGCGGTCTCCTCCTCGACGACCGCCTCGGCCCGACGATCCTCCAGCACGTCGGCCACGAGGAGAACGTCCGCGCGATCATGCAGCACCCGGTGCACACCGGCGGCAGCGACGGCATCCTCCAGGGCGACAAGCCGCACCCGCGCGCGTACGGCACCTTCCCGCACTACCTCGGCCACTACGCCCGCGAACTGGGCGTGCTGTCCCTGGAGGAGTGCGTGGCCCATCTGACGGGCCGTCCGGCGGCCCGGCTGCGGCTGCCCGACCGCGGGCTGGTCCGCGAGGGCCACCGCGCCGACCTGGTCCTCTTCGACCCGGACACGGTCGCGGCGGGCTCCACGTTCGACGCCCCGCGCACGCTGCCCGTCGGCATCCCGCACGTCCTGATCGACGGCCGCTTCGTCATCGAGGACGGCCGCCGGACGGACGTCCTGGCGGGGCGGGCGGTGCGGCGCACCCCTTAGGGCGCCTCGGGCAGGGGCCGCTCCCGGAGGGCGGCCAGCGCGAGGTCGGTCAGCTCCTGCGCGTTGTTGGTGAGCGAGGCGCCGAGAGCCGCGGCACGTTCCTCGCGTTCCGGGGACCGGCGGATGGTGAAGAAGATCACCGGCCCGCTGTAGTGCCCCTCCTCCTTGAGGCGTTCCACCATGGCGAAGCCCGCGGTGTGGTCCCGCCCCCGGCTGATGTCGGAGATCAGCAGGTCGGGGGTGCGGGTGTGGGCGCGGAGCGCCCGTACGGCGTCGACGCTGTTCTCCACATGCGTCATCTGCGCCCCGAGCCCCTCCAGCACCGTGCCCACCACGGCCTTGCGCTCCGGCTGGTCATCGACCCACAGGACGTGGAACGGCGGTGCCTGGTACCCGCGGCCCTGCTGCGGATACCCGCCCTGCTGCATCTGCGGCGGATACGCGGGCTCCTGCATCGGCGGCGGGTAGTCGTAGCCGCCCTGCTGCCCCGGCACCGGGTACCCGGACTGCCCGTACGGCGACGGAGGCTGCTGCCGGGCCGCCGGTGCCGGCTGCGGCGGCACCCCGTAGGCCGGCTGCTGCTGCCCGTAACCGCCCACCCCCGCGTACGGGTCCTCGCCCGGCCAGGCCAGCGGCGGGCCGAATCCGGTGGCGTAGCCGTCCGCCTGGACGTCCGGCAGGCTCTGCCACATGGGCGCCCACTCCCGGGACATCCGGGTCGGCTCGCCGCCCGCCCCCTGCGGGCCCTCGCGCAGCCGTTGCAGGAGCCGGTCCGCGTCCGGGCGGGCGGTCAGCTCGTCGACCAGCGAGGTGAACGCCGGGTTGATCACCAAGGCCGGGAATTCCGTGGGGAGTTGACGCTCCAGCGCGGTCAGCACCGGCTCACCCGACCCGCCGATCGGGTCCGGCGCCGGCAGGTCGTACGAGGCCAGGAAGCTCCGCACCGTCCGGAGTTCCTGGTCCGGGACCGGGGCCGTGGCCGCGGCCAGCAGCGTCCGCCGCACCTCGCGGTAGGTACGGAACTCGGCCACCACATCGCCGTCCACCGTGCCCGACGGGCCGGTCATCATCCGGTAGAAGTCGGGATAGAAGTACTGCAGCAGCAGCGTCCTGATCACCGCGCCGGGGCCGAAGTCACGCCAGACCGGGTTCAGGGTCGCTTCCAGGACGAATCCGTTGACCAGGCGTTTGATGCGGCGCGGATTGCGGTCCGAGCGCTGGACCAGCAGATCCACCAGGGCGTCGTCGAGCAGCGGCTCGATGCCCGCGGTCCGGGCGCACCACCGGATGTAGTCCTTGACACCGTGGTTGTCGGGGGCCGGAATCCGGTAGCTGGTCTGGAAGATCTTCTCCATGAACGCCGAGCCGGCCGGCGACAGATCGCGCAGCAGCCCGTTGGGCCCCAGCGCCGACCGGTCGCAGCCGATCATGAACGCCAGTCCGGGCACGTCCAGATAGACCTTCACCGCCTCGCAGACCGCGAGCACCGTCTCCTCCGAGCAGCGGTCGAGGTCGTCGATGAAGACCACCAGGAGCCGGCGTGGCCGGTTCTCGGTGTTGTCCGACCACTCCTGCACCAGCTCGCCGATCGCCCCGCGCATCTCGTTGCGCGCCTGGGAGTCGACCGAGAGGCTCTTCCACAGCTCGTCGACGAGACCGGCCACCCCGAGCGGCCCGGCGACGACCGTGGTCAGCGCCCGGGCCGCCCGCAGCAGGGCGCGCCGCTCGTTGACCCGTGCCAGGCCGCGGCGCAGCACCCGCCGGTCGAAGCGCATCAGGACGGACTTGATCAGCCCTTCCAGTGCGTCGGCACCGGTCGAGGTCCAGGCGTTGTACCAGACCGTGTGGACGTCGGGGGCGTGCGCCAGCTCCGCGTCGACCAGCCGCATCAGGCTGCTCTTGCCCATGCCCCAGCCGGCGTCGACGGCGAGGGTGAAGGGGGTGGACCCGCGGGAGGCGACGAGCAGGCCGGCGAGCTGGCGGGCGGCGCGTCCGGCGCCGAGCAGATCCGCGGCGGACTCGGCCACCGGCTCGTCGTTGAGCAGTGCGAACGGGCCGTGCGGCAACGGCGCGGGGACGGCAGGCGCGGGCGCGGCGGGGACGGGCGCGGCGGGAGGTAACGGAGCCGAGGTGGGCATGCGCCCGGAGCGTACCGGGGCGGCCGTGCGCCCGCGCACCCCGCCACGGAATCAGCAGCCACCCGGCCGGCCGACCCTGCCGGCCGGCCAGGTCAGCGCGACGTCCGCGCCGCCGGCCCTCACCACGCGTGAGGAACCCCACACCCTGCGCTGATCAACGTGGGGAAAAACACCGGGCGGGCGGCGAAACGCGCCCGTAAGGTGGCGGACATGCAGGTGATCCAGTCAACGAAGCTCGCCAACGTCTGCTACGAAATCCGTGGCCCGGTGCTTGAGGAGGCCATGCGGCTGGAGGCGGCGGGTCACCGCATCCTCAAGCTGAACACCGGCAACCCGGCGGCGTTCGGCTTCGAGTGCCCGCCCGAGATCCTGGAGGACATCCTCCGCACGGTCGGAACGGCGCACGGCTACGGCGACGCGAAGGGCCTGCTGTCCGCCCGCCGCGCGGTGATGCAGCACTACCAGACCAAGGGCATCGAGCTCTCCGTCGACGACATCTACCTGGGCAACGGCGTCTCCGAGCTGATCCAGATGTCGATGCAGGCGCTGCTGGACGACGGCGACGAGGTACTGGTGCCGGCCCCGGACTACCCGCTGTGGACCGCGTCGGTCTCGCTGTCCGGCGGCACGGCCGTGCACTACCGCTGCGACGAGCAGGCCGACTGGATGCCGGACCTGGCCGACATCGAGCGGAAGGTCACCGACCGCACCAAGGCCATCGTCGTCATCAACCCCAACAACCCCACGGGCGCCGTGTACGACGACGCGCTGCTCCAGGGCATCGCGGAGATCGCCCGGCGGCACAACCTGATCGTCTGCGCCGACGAGATCTACGACAAGATCCTCTTCGACGGGGTCACCCACACCCCGTTCGCCGCGCTCGCCCCGGACCTGCTGACCCTGACCTTCAACGGCCTCTCCAAGGCGTACCGGGTCGCCGGCTACCGCAGCGGCTGGCTGGCGGTCTGCGGCCCGAAGGCGCACGCCTCCTCGTACATCGAGGGCCTGACGATCCTCGCCAACATGCGGCTGTGCGCCAACATGCCGGCCCAGCACGCGGTCGCCACGGCGCTCGGCGGCCGGCAGTCGATCAACGATCTGGTGCTGCCCGGCGGCCGACTGCTGGAGCAGCGCGACACCGCGTACGAGCTGCTGACGCAGATCCCCGGGGTCAGCTGTGTGAAGCCGAAGGGCGCGCTGTACGCCTTCCCGCGGCTGGACCCCAAGGTGTACAAGATCAAGGACGACCGGCAGATGGTGCTGGACCTGCTGCGCGCCGAGAAGATCATGATCGTGCACGGCACCGGCTTCAACTGGCCCGAGCCGGACCACTTCCGGCTGGTCACCCTGCCCAGCAAGGACGACCTGGCGGACGCGGTGACCCGGATCGGCACCTTCCTCGACGGTTACGGACAGTACTGAGCCGGACCGGCTTCTATACGACCCACAACTTTAGACAGCGTCTAAGCTAGGATGGCTTCCTGGACTTTTTTCAGGAGGCCGTCCCATGTACGAACCGATCCGCACCAAGTCGGTCCACACCATGGCCGCCGCCCCGGAGTTCCCGCACCGCTCCCGCGAGGAGGAGCTGGACATCCGGCTCGCCGGACAGCTGACCGCGCTGCTCACCGTCACCGACGAACTGCACGCCCTGGCGCGGCGCCCCGACGCCCGCCCGGCCGGCGACCCCGGCGCCGGGCCGGCCCTGGACGCCACCGCGCTGGCCGACGCCGCCGAGCGCATCGCCGAGCAGGTCGCGCGGCTGAGCGGCGGCCACTACCCGCTGCGCGCCGAACCCTCGGACACCGGCAGCCCGTCCCGTGCCACGGCACTCCAGCAGCGCGCCCGCACCCTGGCCGGCAACGCCCTGGCGGTCGCCACGTCCCGGGGCGACGCCGCGGTGATCGCCCTGGCGGCCGAGCGCATGGAGGCCCACGCGGAGCCGGTACGCGACCTCGCCACGACCTGAGCCGGCTTGCGGCGGCCGGCGTGCCGCGGCGCGGGGCGGGCCTGGGACGACATCATGATCCCCACCGCCCCCGGCCCGGCCGGCGCGGCCGGTTCACTCCACCGGCCCATCGGCCCCGCCCCGCTTCACGGCCGCCCCGCGACGGCCTCCGCCTGGTCGAACGAGCCGGGGCCCCGCACCATCGGTGCGGGGCCCCGGCCGGGTGCCCGGCGGCAGCGGCGAGCGTCGGCGACGGTCAGCCGAGCCGCTTCACCAGTGCGCGGTATTCGTCCCACAGCTCCTTCGGCGTGTGGTCACCGAAGGTGTTGAGGTGCTCGGGGACCAGCGCCGCCTCCTCGCGCCACACGTCCTTGTCGACGGTGAGCAGGAAGTCGAGGTCGGACTCGGACAGGTCCAGGCCGTTCGTGTCCAGCGAGCCCTTGGCCGGCAGCACGCCGATCGGGGTCTCGACGCCCTCGGCCTTGCCCTCCAGCCGCTCCACGATCCACTTCAGGACGCGGGCGTTCTCGCCGAAGCCCGGCCAGACGAACGTGCCCTCGTCATTCTTGCGGAACCAGTTGACGTAGTAGATCTTCGGCAGCTTGGACTGGTCCTTGTCCTTGGCGACGTCGACCCAGTGACCCATGTAGTCGCCCATGTTGTAGCCGCAGAACGGCAGCATCGCGAACGGGTCGCGGCGCAGCTCACCGACCTTGCCCTCGGCGGCGGCGGTCTTCTCGGAAGCCACGTTGGCACCGAGGAAGACGCCGTGGTTCCAGTCGAAGGACTCGGTCACGAGCGGCACCGCGCTGGCCCGCCGGCCGCCGAAGAGGATCGCCGAGATCGGCACGCCCTTGGGGTCCTCCCACTCCGGCGCGATGATCGGGCACTGCGAGGCGGGGGTGGTGAAGCGGGCGTTGGGGTGCGCGGCGGGCTCGGCGGAGTCCGGGGTCCAGTCGCGGCCCTTCCAGTCCGTCAGGTGGGCCGGGGTCTCCTCCGTCATCCCCTCCCACCACACATCGCCGTCGTCCGTGAGCGCCACGTTGGTGAAGACGGAGTTGCCCCACAGGGTCTTCATGGCGTTGGCGTTGGTGTGCTCGCCGGTGCCGGGCGCGACGCCGAAGAAGCCGGCCTCGGGGTTGATCGCGTAGAGGCGGCCGTCCTCGCCGAAGCGCATCCAGGCGATGTCGTCGCCGATGGTCTCGACCGTCCAGCCGGAGATCGTGGGCTCCAGCATGGCGAGGTTGGTCTTGCCGCAGGCGGACGGGAAGGCGGCGGCCACGTACTTCGACTCGCCCTGCGGCGGGGTCAGCTTGAGGATCAGCATGTGCTCGGCCAGCCAGCCCTCGTCGCGGGCCATCACCGACGCGATGCGCAGCGCGTAGCACTTCTTGCCGAGCAGGGCGTTGCCGCCGTAGCCGGAACCGTAGGACCAGATCTCGCGGTCCTCGGGGAAGTGCGAGATGTACTTGGTGGAGTTGCACGGCCACGGAACGTCGGCCTCGCCCTCCGCCAGCGGGGCGCCGAGGGTGTGCACCGCCTTGACGAAGAAGCCGTCCTCGCCGAGCTCGTCGAGCACCGGCTGTCCCATGCGCGTCATGGTGCGCATGGAGACCGCGACGTACGCGGAGTCGGTGATCTCCACGCCGAGGGCGGACAGCGGCGAGCCCAGCGGGCCCATGCAGAACGGAACGACGTACATCGTCCGCCCCTTCATCGCGCCGCGGAAGATGCCGCCCGCACCCCCCGAGCCGGTGAAGATCTCCCGCATCTCGGCGGGGGCCTTCCAGTGGTTGGTCGGGCCGGCGTCCGCCTCCTCCTCGGAGCAGATGAAGGTGCGGTCCTCGACGCGGGCCACGTCCGAGGGGTCGGAGGCGGCGTAGTACGAGTTGGGGCGCTTGATCGGGTCGAGCTTCTTGAACGTGCCCTTGTCGACGAGCTCCTCACACAGGCGCTCGTACTCCGCTTCCGAGCCGTCACACCAGACGACCCGGTCGGGCTGGGTGATCGCTGCAATTTCGTCGACCCAGGCGATGAGGCCCTGGTGACGGGTCGGGACGGTGGGAGCCGCGTTGTCGCGCGCCACGATCGCTCCTAGATGAGGGTGTGGACGGATATATGCCCGGTGTGCCGGGAAAATCCGCTTCTTTTGGTTGTTGCCCCTTGGGGGCCGCGACCCGGATGCTTCGTGACCGCTCATCCGGTGCCGTCCGCACTCATTTGATCATCCGACCCGAATACCGATCTGTCCAGAGGGCGCCTTCGTGACCGTCACCACTCGTGGACGAACCGGTAACCTACGGTCGCGTAGCTAGCATTGCGCCCATGACTTCCGCGCCCGACGCCGCCGAGAACCGGCCCGCCACCGCGTCCCCCGCGATCGCGGCGGTGGCCGCCGCGGCCGCACCGCTCAAGCCCAAACTCCGTGGCTGGCTGCACGCCGGGATGTTCCCCGCCGCCCTGCTCTCCGGCGTGTTCCTCACCGCGCTCGCCGACAGCCCCCGCGGCCGCCTGGCCTGCGCCATCTACACCCTGACCGCCTGCCTGCTGTTCGGCGTCAGCGCCCTTTACCACCGCGGCAATTGGGGCCCGCGCGCCGACCGCGTACTGCGCCGCCTCGATCACGCCAACATCTTCCTGATCATCGCCGGCACCTACACCCCCTTCACCATGCTGCTCGTGCCCGGATCACGCGGGCAGCTGCTCCTCTGGGCGATCTGGGCGGCCGCGCTCGCCGGGATCATCTTCCGCGTCTTCTGGGTCGGCGCGCCCCGCTGGCTGTACACCCCCTGCTACATCGCCATGGGCTGGGCCGCCGTCTTCTTCCTCCCCGATTTCCTGCGCACCGGCGGGATCGCCGTCCTCGTGCTCGTCGTCGTCGGCGGTCTGCTCTACAGCGCCGGCGGCGTCATCTACGGCATCAAGCGCCCCAACCCCTCCCCCCGTTGGTTCGGCTTCCACGAGGTCTTCCACTCCTTCACGCTCGCCGCCTTCGTCGTCCACTACGTCGGCATCTCACTCGTGGCGTACACGCACGCCTGACACGCACGCCCGAGACGCACGCCCGAGACGCACGCCTGGGGCGCCGGCGCCCCAGGCGGCACCCGCAGTTCACGGAGCTCGGCCGGCCCGCGGCTCACGCTCCGTGGACCACCTCGCTTCACAGAGTGACACACGCCACTGACAACGGCGGTGTCCCGGCCGCTGCGCGGGCCCGGTCCCGACCGTGGCCCGGCGGACGACCGGTGCCCGAGAATGCTGTGCATGGTCTCCGCACGCACCGCCGCCACCCGCACCGGAACGCCGAAACCCGGGTTGCGGGAACGGAAGAAGATCAAGACCCGGCAGGCGATCCGGCGGGCCGCGTACCGGCTCTTCGCGGAGCAGGGCTACGACGCGACCCCCGTCGACCGGATCGCCGAGGCCGCCGACGTCTCGCCGAGCACGGTCTTCCGCTACTTCCCCACCAAGGAAGACCTCGTGCTCACCGACGAGTACGACAGCGTGCTGGCCACCGGGCTGCGGTCCCGGCCGGCGGACGAGCCGATCGTCGAGTCGGTCCGCCAGGTCACCATCGAGGCGCTGCACAGCCTGTCCCCGGAGGACCGCACCGACCTCGTGCAGCGCATCCGGCTGGTCCGCGAAGTGCCCGCCATCCGCGGCCGTACGGCGGAGAACACCGCCCGGAACACCGCCACGATCAGCGCCGTACTGGCCGAGCGCACCGGCCGCCCGGCCGACGACCTCGAACTACGGGTCATCAGCGCGGCCGTCCTGGCCGCCCTCCAGGAGGCGATGCTGGCCTGGGTGGCGGGGGCCGGGGCACTGGGGGAAGGCCGAACACCCGGGGAGGAGCGGGCGCCCGGTCCGGCGGAGCTGGTGCGGCTGATCCACCAGACGATGGACGTGCTGGCGCGCGGGCTCACGCCGTAGCGGCGGGGGCCTCCGGCGGCGCGGTGCCCGGGCCGTCCACCGGCTCGCCCAGGCGTGCCGCGAGCCGCGCCCGTAGTTGGGAGAGCCGCTCGATGCGGTCGTCCAGGTCGGCGAGCCGGCGCCGGGCCACCGCTTCGGCCGTCGCACACCGGTCGGCGCGCGGGTCCTTGGGGATCAGGGCGGGCACGCCCTCGGGCGGCATGGTGCGCAGCAGATGCGCGAAGGCTCGTACGTCGCCCACCGTCAGCCCGGCTTCCCGCAGTTCGCGGACGGCCCGGAGCCGGCGGATGTCCTCGGCGTCGTAGACCCGGTGCCCGGAGGGGGTCCGCCGGGCCGTCACCAGGCCCTGCTGCTCGTAGTAGCGCAGCGCCCGCGGTGTCATCCCGGCGGCCGCCGCGGCGTCCCCGATCCGCATCGGCGTCTCTCGTGGCGGGACGGCCGGCTGCCTCCCGTCCCGCGGGCTCCCCCGGCCCTCCGCCCCCTCGTGGCCCCCCGTCCCGCCGTTCAGTGCCCGCTCGCCCCCTCGCCGTCCGCCCCGTTCAGGACGCGTTCGATGCCGGTGGCCGCGTCCAGCAGGGCCTCGTCCGCGCCTTCGGCGGCGATGAGTTGGAGTCCCAGCGGCAGCCCGTCGGCGGCCCGTCCGGCGGGCAGGCTGAGGGACGGCAGACCGGCGTTGCTCCAGGGCAGGCACATGATCGACGTACCGGTGGTGGTGAGGTCGGCGGGGGCCGGGCCGGTGGCCGCCGGGGCGAGCCACAGGTCGATGCCGGCCCCGGCCGACGCCGCGGCGAGCTCCGCGCGGAACGCGGCCCGCCGCGTCCGGGCCGCTTCGTAGGCCGCGTCCCCGATCGCCTGGCCCTGTCGGATGGCCGCCGTGGTCTGCTCGCGGTAGCGGTCGCCGAAGCGCGCGAACCAGTCGGCGTGGGCCCGGGCGACCTCGTAGCGGTTCATCGTGAACAACTGCTCCACGACCGCGTCGAAATCGGCCATCACCGGGACCTCGCGGACCTCGTACCCGGCGGCGCCGAGCAGCCCGCGCTGCTCCTTGAAGGCGCGCCGCGCCTCCTCGCCGGCCCGCTCCAGATAGGGGCCCACCGGTACGCCCAGCACCGGGCGCGAGGCCCGGCCCGGTCGCGGGTCCGGCTCCGGACGTCCCGGGCCGCCACGCCCACCGCGCCAGCCGTCGAGCAGCACCGAGGCGGCGAGGGCGACGCCTGCCACGTCCGTGGCGTACCACCCCAGGGTGTCGAAGCTGAGGGCGTTGGGGATCACGCCGTCGAGCGGTATCCGCCCGTAGGTGGGCTTGAAGCCGACCACGCCGCAGAAGGCGGCGGGCCGGATCATCGAGCCGACGGTCTGCGTCCCGATGGCCAGCGGCACCATGCCGGCCGCGACCGCGGCCGCCGAGCCGCTGCTGGAACCCCCCGGCGTATGGGCGGGGTGGTGCGGGTTACGGGTCGGGCCGGGGGCCGTGACGGCGAACTCCGCGGTGACGGTCTTGCCCGCCACCAGGGCACCGGCCGCGCGCAGCCGGTCCACCACGACGGCCTGCGCACCGGCCAGCGCCTCGGGCGGCAGGGCCGATCCGGCGCGGGTGGGCAGGCCGTCCACCCGCACGATGTCCTTGATGCCGACCGGTACGCCGTAGAGCGCGGGCCGCCCGGCGGGGTCCGGCGGACCGGCCGCCGCCAGCTCCCGCGCCGCCTCCAGGAGCCGCGTACGCCGCCCGTCCTCGGGCACGAAGGCCCGCACCTGCGGATCGACGGCGTCGATGCGGTCGCAGGTGCGCCGCACCGCGTCGACGGGGTCGTCCGCGCCGGACCGCAGCGCCGCGGCCTCCTGGACAAGGGGCCGGTGCCCCAGCAAGGTCGTCACGCCTGAAGGCTACAACCGGCAGCTGACAACGGCCGGTTGGGCGACGACCGCGGCGACGGCCCGCACCCGAGTCGCTGCCCTGCCTCACAACTCCACGACGACCGCGCCCAGATGGCGCCCCTCCGTGAGCTCGCGCAGCGCCCGCGGTGCCTGTTCGATGCCCTGCAGCCGGGCGTGCGGGAAGGTGAGGGTGCCGTCCCTGAGGCCCGCGGCGAACCGCCGGTTCCACTGGGGGATCAGATCCAGATGGTTGTAGAGGGCGATGCCGCGCAGGGTGATGCTCCGGATGAGCAGCGAGAGGCTGTCGACCTGAACCTTGACGGTCGTGCCGTCCTGGGAGAGCTGGCTGGCCAGCGCGCCCACGATGGCGACCCGGGCGTTGCGGTTGGCGAGGGCGAGGGCGGCCTCCAGCTGCTCGCCGCCGACGTTGTCGAAGACCGCGTCGATGCCGTCCGGGGCCGCCTCGCGCAGCTGCTCCTCGATGGGGCCCGCGCCGCGGATGACCACCGCGTCGTAGCCCAGTTCCTTGATCAGGCGGTCGGCCTTCTGCTGTGACCCGGTGCTGCCGATGACCCGGGTCGCGCCGAACTGGCGGGCGACCTGGCCGGCCAGGGTGCCCACGCCGCCGGCCGCGCCGGTGACGAACACGGTGTCGCCGGGGCGCACTTCGGCGCCGCGCTCGATGCCCATCAGGGCGGTGGAGCCCTGGGAGAGGTACGCGGCGGGGTCGGGCATCAGATCCGGGTCGAGGCGGGTCGCCGCATCCGCGTCGAGCAGCGCGTACTCACGCCAGCCGAGTTGGTGTTCCACCAGGTCACCGGGGTTGAGGCCGGTACCGGGGGCAGCCACGACCTCGCCGATCGCATGGCCGTGCAGCGGTGCCCCGAGCTCGTAGGAGGGGATGGGCACGTCGTTGTGCTCGTCCATCAGGCTGCGCATCACGGCGCCGAGGCCCATATGGGTGTTGCGGACCAGCACCTGGCCCGGCCCGGGTTCGGGGACCGGCACCTCCACGATCTCGAAGAGGTCGTCGGTGACCGGCCCCGTGGGGCGGGCGGCCAGGCGGACTTCACGGTATGTGCGGTTCGTCATGACCCGAGGCTAAAACTTGACGCGCACGTCAAGGTCAAACCGGTCATTGGTCCTAGGACTTGCGGCGGTGGTCCCGGCGCGGGAGTCGAACGACCGGGGTCCGGGGCCGCCCCTGGGCGGCCCCGGCTCATGGCGTCACCCCCGGAGGCGCTCCGCCAGCTCCTCCGGGTCCGTGGTGGGCCGCTCACAGGTGAAGTGGCGGCACACATAGGCGGCGGGTCGGCCGTCGACCAGGGGGCGGTCCTTGAGGAGCGGCACCACGTCGGCCTCCTCGGTCCCGGGGGTGCCCAGCGCGAGGACCGCGCCCGGTGCCGGGCCGAGCAGCGCGGCGCGGTGCAGGGCGGCGGTGGCCGGGTCCCCCTGCGGGCCGACGACCGCGATCTCCCGGGGCCCGTCCAGCGCCGCCTCGGCGACCGCGAGCCCCCAGCCGATGAAGCGCGGGGCCCGGCCGCCGAGCGCGGTGACGATGCCCAGGGCGCGTTCCGCCGCGCTCCGGTGGAGGTCGCTGCCGGTCAGCGCCCCGTAGGAGAGGAGCGCACCGGCCGCCGCGGTCCACCCGGAAGGCGACGCGTTGTCGGTGGGGTCCTGGGGGCGGCGGATCAGCGACTCGGCGTCGGCGGCGGTGTCGTAGAGGGCGCCGTCCTCGGTGGTGAACTGGAGCAGCACGGTGTCCAGCAGGAGCCCCGCGAAGTCCACCCAGACGCCTTCGCCGGTGACCGAGGCGAGGGCGAGGAAGCCCTCGGCGACGTCGGCGTAGTCCTCCAGGACGCCGGAGTTGGCTCCGGGCTCCCCGTCACGGGAGGTGCGGTGCAGCCGGGCGTGCCAGTCCATGTGGACGCGGACCAGCAGGTCGGCGGCGTCGGTGGCGGCCTGGACGAGATCGGGGCGGTCGAAGTAGGCGCCGGTCTCGGCGAGTGCGGCGATGGCCAGGCCGTTCCAGGCGGCGACGACCTTGTCGTCCCGGCCGGGGCGCGGCCGCTGGTCACGCGCCGCCAGCAGCCGCTGCTTGACGGACACCACCCGCTCGGCGTCGACCGGCCCGTCCGTGTCGGGGAGTTGGAGTACCGAGGCGCCCTCCTCGAAGGTGCCCTCCTCGGTGACGCCGAAGTACGTGGCGGCGAAATCCGCGTCCTTCTCCCCCAGTACGGCGCGCAGCTGCTCCGGCGTCCATACGTAGTAGGCGCCCTCGACATGCCGGCCGGTGCCGTCGTCGCTGTCGGCGTCCAGGGCCGAGGCGAAGCCGCCCTGCTCGGTGCGGAGTTCGCGGACCAGGAAGTCGGCGGTCTCCACGGCGATCCGGCGGGCCAGGTCCGAGCCGGTGGTCCGCCACAGGTGCGCGTAGGTCCGGCACAGCAGGGCGTTGTCGTAGAGCATCTTCTCGAAGTGCGGCACGGTCCAGGTGGCGTCCACCGCGTAGCGCGCGAAACCACCGCCGAGCTGGTCGTAGATGCCGCCGCGGGCCATCGCCGCGCAGGTCGCCTGCACCATCTCCAGCGCCCCCGCCGAACCGGTGCGGGCGTGGTGGCGGAGCAGGAATTCCAGCACCATGGACGCCGGGAACTTGGGGGCTCCGCCGAATCCGCCGTGCACCGCGTCGAAGTCGCGGGTCAGGCCCATCAGGGCGGCGTGCAGCTCCTCGGGCCGGGGCGGGCGCCGGTCGGCGGGCAGCGACTCGGTCAGCGAACGGCCGGCCAGGTCGGCCACGATCCGCCCGGCGACCTCGCCGACCTCGTCCCGGCGGTCGGCCCAGGCGGCGCGCACCCCTTCGAGGATCTGACCGAACGACGGCATGCCGTGTCGCGGCTGGGGCGGGAAGTACGTACCGAAGTAGAACGGCTCGGCGTCGGGGGTCAGGAAGACGGTCATCGGCCAGCCGCCCTGGCCGGTGGCGGCCTGCACGGCCTCCATGTACACCGCGTCCACGTCCGGCCGCTCCTCGCGGTCGACCTTGACCGCGACGAAGTGCTCGTTGAGCAGCGCGGCGGTGTCCTCGTCCTCGAAGCTCTCGTGGGCCATGACGTGACACCAGTGGCAGGAGCTGTAGCCGACGCTGAGCAGCACCGGCACCCCGCGTCGGCGGGCCTCGTCGAACGCCTCGGCGGACCACGGCCACCAGTCGACGGGGTTGTCTGCGTGCTGGAGCAGATACGGGGAAGTCTCATGGGCCAGGCGGTTCGGCATGAGTCCATCCTCTCCCACCGGGGCCCGCCGGGGCGGGAGCGAAGGGAGTTATCCACAAGCCTGCCGGAATCCGCGCGGAGGCGGAACACTGTGCGTACGGCGAAGATCGCCGCCGGAGACTGCGGTAACTGCGGAGGGGGACGTCATGCCGGTCTCACTGGCTGCGCTGCGCGAGGACCATCGCGCGGACGCGGAGGCCCTGTTGACCAGGGCCGTCGAGGAGGAGGTGCGCCGCTCGGACGGGCGGCTGGACGGGGCGGCGCTGCTCGGCAGAGCGCGGGCGGCGCTGGACGGGGTGGCGGGCAGCGCCGCCGAGGAGTACGCCGCCTATGTCCGGGCGCTGGACGAGGCGGCCGCCGGCCGGCCGTCGCTGGGGCGGCGGCTGTCGCCGAAGGAGCTGGGCACGCCCGCGGTCGCGACGGCCGTCGCGGCGGTGGCGGCGTTCGGCACGGACCTGGCGTACGGCACGGGCGGGGGCGCGGCGCTGGGGGCCGGGGCCGCGGTGCTGGTGGCGGGCGCGGCGGCGACGGTCCTGAAGCTGACCGCGGGCCACTGGCCGGCCGCGCACCGCGAGGCGGGGCGGCGGGGGCAGCCCGGCGGTGCGGAGCAGCTGCGGCTGCAGTGGCTGACGGCGCTGGAGGTGCGGGGCATCCGGCCGTTCCTGGACCAGCAGCGGATGCTGACCGCGGCAGCCCGGAACGGCGGTGCGAAGGACAAAGCGGCGGCCGCGAAGACCACCCGGGGGCCGCAGCTGCGCGGCGCAGACCGGAGCGCGGCGGCCCGGCAGCGGTCCGTACTGGAGCACTCGTTCTCCCAACTGCCGCAGCCGGACGGCTCCTCCGCCGGCCGGCGGGCCGAGCTGGCCCGGATCGCGCAGTGGGTGCACGCGGCCCGCGCGTCCACGGAGACCCGGCCGACCGTGGTGGTGCTGCACGGCGAGCCGGGATCGGGGCGCACGGCGCTGGCGGTGCGGGCCACCCATCAGCTGCGCGACCAGTTCCGCGGTGCCTGTGTGGTGGATCTGCGCGGCGACACCCCGGGCGAGGTGCCGCTGCCGACCCGGGACGCGCTGCTGCATCTGCTCAACCGTCTCGGCGCGCCGCGCGAGCAACTGCTGTTCCGCGAGCGCCCCTCCCAGGAGCAGCACGTCAAGCGGCTCACCGAGCTGTACCACCAGCATCTGACGGGCCTGCCGGTGACGGTCCTGCTGGACGACGCCGCGGACCCGGAGCAGGTGCGCACCCTGGTGCCGGAGCGGTCCGACAGCCTGGTGCTGGTGACGTCCCGGGAGCCGTTGAAGCTGCCCGAGGACCTGGAGGCGTGGGTGCACCACCTCCCGGTGGGGCCGCTGGACGCCGCGGGCACCGAGGAGCTGCTGCGCGCCGCCGCGGCGGCCGGCGAGGGGACGGCGGGCGCGCCGGATCCCCGGGCCCGGCCGGCGAACGCCCCGGCGGAGCCGTACGACGCCCGGGCGCTCGACGAGATCTCCCGGCTGTGCGGCGGTCTGCCGCTGGCCCTGCGGGTGGCGGGCTCCTCGCTCGGCTCGCGCACCCCCGCCGAGCTGGCCACGGTCCTGGCGGCCGGTCCTCCGGCCCCGCCGGTGGAGCGGGCGCTGGCGCTGGGCTACGCCGACCGCCCCGAGCCGGCCCGGCGGCTGCTGCGCCGGCTGGCGCTGGTGGGCCGGGCGAGCCTGGGGACGGCGGCCGCCGCGGCACTGCTCGGCGTGCCGAACGCCGAGGCCGAACGGCAGCTGACGGCCCTGGCCCGGGCCGGCCTCATCGAGCACGTCCGCGGCGAGCGGTACCGCCTGCACACCCTGGTGCACGCCTTCGCGCACGCCCGGCTGGTGGACGAGGAGGAGCCCGGCGAGCGCGCCGCGGCCCAGGAGCGGCTGATCCGCGGCTATGCGGAGCTCGCCGACTCGGTCATCCGGCTGGTCGACGGCCGTACCTCGACCCGCGCCGACCGCTTCGGTTCGCACGGCTTCACGTCCCTGGACGCGGCCCTGCAGTGGCTGGACGACGAGTCCAGCTTCATCACGGCCGCGCTGCGCCACGCCGACCAGGACGTCGACCAGGCCGCGGTCTCGCACCTGCTGGGCGCCCTGGCCGACTACTGCCTGCTGCGCGGTGACCTCTACCGCCTCGGGGAGCTGAGCGAGCTCACCCGGGCCGTCGGCCAAGGGCTGCTGGTCCGCTCGGTGCAGTGGCGCACCGGTGTGGCGGCCCGCCAGCTCGGCGAGCTGGACAAGGCGCGCACGACCCTGTCGTCGGTGGTCGATCTCTACTTCGAGGCGCAGCATCCGGCGGGCGCCGCACGGGCGTTGCGCGATCTGGGCATCACCCTCCAGCAGCAGGGCAACCTCCAGGAGGCCGCGGTCAAGCTCCGGGAGGCGCTGGAACTGCAGTCCGGCCCGGACATGCACGGCGACCGGGCCTGGACGCTGCACGCCCTGGCGGCCGTGGAACGGGACCGGGCGCAGCTCGCCGAGGCCCTCGCCATGCTGCGCGAGTCCCTGGAGCTGCACGAGGAGAGCGAGAGCCTGCACGGCCAGGCGTGGGCGCACTTCCAGCTCGGCCAGGTGTATCTGCGCACGGGCGAGGTGCCGCGGGCCGAGCAGGCGCTGCACGCGGCGCTGGAGCTGTACGGCCGCACCCAGGACGAACGCGGCGCGGCCTGGGCGATGACCCAGCTGGCCCGGGCCCGGCTGGTGGCCGGCGAGCCGGGGCCGGCGGCCGACCAGCTGCGGCAGGCGCTGCCACTGCACCACCAGCACGAGGACGCCCGTGGTGAGGCATGGACGATGTACTACCTCGGCCAGGCGCTGGAGGAGCGCGGCGAGCGGGACGCGGCGCTGCGGCAGTTGGAGCGCTCGCGGACGATGTTCTCCCGGATGCAGGACGGCTACGGCCTGGCCTGCGCCCGGCACCACTCCGGGCGGGTCACCCGCGATCTGCGGGCCGAGCAGACCGGTTCGCTGCGCAACAGCGGCTTCGCCCGGCAGTTGCTGCAGGACGCCCGCAAGGACTTCGCGCGGATCGGGGTGCCGCACGGGGAGGCGTGGTCCTGCCTGGAGCTGGTGATCATCGACGCCGGCAACGGGCGGGCGGCCCAGGCGCTGGAGCTGGCCGACGAGGCGGCCGGGACCTTCGCCGGTTACGGCGACCGGCGCGGCGAGGACTGGGCGCGCTTCCTGCGCTGCACGCTGCTGCCGTTCGCGTCGGCGGGCGGTTCGGTGGTGGGCACGGCCGTCGCGCAGGAAGAGCTGGCCGGGCTCATACGGGACAAGCACCCGACCCGCGACGCGAAGCTGGAGGACTGCGCGGAGGCGTTCGCCCTGCTGCTGGAGCGCGGCGTGGAGCCCGAAACGGGCTGGCAGGCCTGGCGGCTCGGCATGGTCCCGGACCGCCACGCCCGCGAGGTCATGGGCGTCCTGACCACCCCGGCGATCGGAGACTGAGGCGGCCGCGAACTGGAGCGGTCGGAGACTGAGGCGGTCGCGAACTGGAGCGGTCGGAGACTGAGGCGGTCGAGGACTGGGGCGGTCGGGACTTGGGGTGGTCAGCGACTGAGGCGATCGAGGACCGGGACGGTCGGAGACTGAGGCAATCGGAGACTGAGGCAATCGGAGACTGAGGCGGTCGGCGACTAAGGCGATCGGGGACTGGGGCGATCGGGGACTGGGGCAGTCGTGGGCTGGGGCCGTCAAGGGTCGAGGACTGACGGAAGCCGTCGGGAGCGCGCACCCACCGGCGTTCCCGGGAGGCCCCGGCCCGGGCCCCGAGAGCCGCCGGGAGCGCACGCCCACCACGGCCCCGGCAGGTCCGGCCCCGGCCCCGGCCTTCAGGAGCCGCGCAAGCACCCACCCGCGGCGCCTAAAGCCGGGGCCGGCCCGTACCGACTCCCGACGGGCGCGCACACCAGCCCGACGCCGCGCACACCAGCCCGTCGCCACACGCAACAGCCCGACGCCGGACGCACAAGCCCGACGCCGCACACCAGCCAACGCCCCACGCGGCAGCTCTTCGCCCCACGCGGCAGCCCGTCACCGCACGCAACGGCTCGCCGGCCGCTTGGGTCGGCGAGCCGCCGGGGCGGTCAGCCGGTCGCTGCCAGGAGACCGGCCGTCGACCGCGCCCGGTCCTCGGGCGTCCTCAGCCGGTCTTCGGCTTCGCGGCCGACGGGGCGGCGGAGGCGGCGGTGCCCGCCTCGCCCTCCTCCGGCTGCTCCTCGAAGTTGACCTTCTTCATCTGCTTGTTCATGGACTTCATCAGCAGCCACACGGCGCCGCCGATGACCGCGAAGACGATGAAGCCGAGGACGCCGGGGGTCACCTTGTCCTTGTCGAAGCTGTCGGCAAGGGTGACGAAGTGCGTCAGGGCGAGGGTGCTGGTCGCGCTCATCATGGGGTCAATTGTTGCGGATGCCCGCGAAGAGGTCGTCCTCGGGGAGGGAAGTGTCCACGAGCGACTTCGCGAGCTCGTACTCCTCCGTCGGCCAGACCTCGCGCTGGATGTCCATCGGCACCCGGAACCACCCGCCGTCGGGGTCGATCTGGGTGGCGTGCGCGATCAGCGCCTTGTCGCGGATCTCGAAGAACTCGTCGCACGGGATGTACGTGGTCAGCGTGCGCTCGCGGCGCTCGAACTGCTTCCAGCGCTCCAGCCACTCCCCGTACGGCGACTCCATGCCGCGGGCCAGCAGCGCCTCGTGCAGCGCGATGGTGCGCGGCTTGTTGAAGCCCTGGTTGTAGTAGAGCTTCTGCGGCTGCCAGGGCTCACCGGCCTCCGGGTACTTCTCCGGGTCGCCGGCCGCTTCGAAGGCCACCATCGTGATCTTGTGCGTCATGATGTGGTCCGGGTGCGGGTAGCCGCCGTTCTCGTCGTAGGTCGTGATGACCTGCGGCTTGAACTCCCGGATCAGCTTGACCAGCCGCCCGGCCGCCTCGTCGACGTCCTGCAGGGCGAAGCAGCCCTCGGGAAGCGGCGGCAGGGGATCGCCCTCGGGCAGCCCGGAGTCGACGAAGCCCAGCCACTCCTGCTTGACGCCGAGGATCTCCCGGGCCTCGTCCATCTCCTTCTTGCGCACCTCGTGGATGTGCTCCTCGATGTACGGGTCTCCCTGGAGCTTGGGGTTGAGGATGGAGCCTCGCTCACCGCCTGTGCAGGTGGCGACCAGCACGTCCACCCCCTCGGACACGTACTTGGCCATGGTGGCCGCACCCTTGCTCGACTCGTCGTCGGGGTGGGCGTGCACCGCCATCAAACGCAGCTGCTCAGTCAAGACTCGATCCTCAGTTAAGGGCCGGAGAAGATGCCTCCTATAGTGACCGAAGCGAGGGGGCGCTGTATTCCCTGGGGCGGGGACCCCCCGGGGGTTCCCGAGCCGGGTCCAGGTCCCCGTACCAGGAGGATGGATCGATGGCCGCGGTGCGCGAAGGGCTCCCCGACGGACGCTACGGCCGCTCCGCGGATCAGCGCGCGGACCGCAAGCTCAAGATCATCGGTGCGGTGCTCGGCGCCGGGCTGCTGGGCGTGGTCGGCTGGGCAGGTGTGTCGTACATCTCCGGGCAGGAGCTCAGCGGCCGGGTGATCAGTTGGGGCGCGGTGTCCGACCACGCCGTCAAGGTTCATCTGGAGGTCGTCAAGGGCGCCGACGACAAGGGCGTGTGCACGCTGCGCTCGCAGGCGGCGGACGGTTCCGAGGTCGGCCGCAAGGACGTCACCATCGACCGGCGCACAGGCCAGGTGGACACCGAGGTCACGCTACGGACGACGAAGCGCGCGACCAATGCGGTGCTGGTCGGCTGCACGTCCGCGTCCGCAGGCTCGTCCTCGTCCTCGTAGAGTCATAGACCCTCATCGTCGCCCTCGTGGAGTCGTAGCTCCAGGGGACCCGTAGATCCAGGGAAGTCGGACCTCCAGGGGGCATTCCCGTCCAGGGGCGGGCCGAGGCACGCGCGGGGTGCACCCGTACCGCCGCAGCTACCCTCCGCCACCGTCCGCCCCTTGGGTGCCTCGCGCGCCGTACTCCGGCATGGCGTGTCGTGACCGCCTCTGATCAGCGATGATGCGTTCCTGTGCGGTCACTGTGAATTTCCTCTTCCCCGTTTTGTGCCGGAATTGTTAGGCTCGTGGTTTCGCCCACCCGTGAAGGCGCAAACCTTCCTGGTAGGGCGTTTGATTTATCCCCAGTACCGACGAGGAGCACCTGTGACCCAGACCAGCGAGAACGTCACCTGGCTGACCCAGGAGGCGTATGACCAGCTCAAGGCCGAGCTGGAGTACCTGTCTGGTCCCGCACGCGCCGAGATCACCGAGAAGATCCAGGCGGCCCGCGAGGAAGGTGACCTGAAGGAGAACGCCGGGTACCACGCGGCCAAGGAAGAGCAGGGCAAGCAGGAGCTTCGGGTCCGGCAGCTCACCCAGCTGCTGCAGACCGCGAAGGTCGGCGAGGCCCCCGCCGCCAACGGCGTCGTCGCTCCCGGCATGGTCGTCACCATCGCGTTCGACGGGGACCCGGACGACACGCTGTCGTTCCTCCTGGCCTCGCGCGAGTACGCGAGCTCGGACATCGAGACCTACTCCCCGCAGTCGCCGCTGGGCACCGGCGTGAACGGCAAGAAGATCGGCGCCGACGCGGAGTACGAGCTCCCCAACGGCAAGAAGGCGAGCGTGAAGATCCTCGACGCCAAGCCGTACACCGGCTGATCCGGACCGAGCCGGCCGGTCCGGCCCCGTTCCGGCGCGTCGGCGGGACGCCCGCAGACGGAATGAACGAAGCGGCCCGGAGCCTTGCGCTCCGGGCCGCTTCGCCGTGTGTGCGGGCCGCTTCGCCGTGTGTGCGGGGCAGGGCCCTGCCGGGTTGGGGGGCTTCCCCGGGCCCGTCGCTCCGCTCAGGCCGTCGCCGAGCGGTACTTGCGGACCGCCAGCGTCCGGAACGCTGCGATGATCAGGACCGACCAGATCACCGAGGCCACCACCGGGTGCTGCATCGGCCAGGCGTCCGGCACCGGATAGTGCGGCGGAAGGTTCCCGAACAGATCGCGGCAGGCCATGACCGTCGCACTGAACGGGTTCCAGTCCGCGACGGTCTGCAGGAACGACGGCATGTTCTCCGACGGCACGAAGGCGTTGGAGATGAACGTCAGCGGGAAGAGCCAGATGAGCCCGCCGGACGTGGCCGCCTCCGGCGTCCGCACCGAGAGGCCGATCAGCGCGCCGATCCATGAGAAGGCGTAGCCGAGCAGGAGCAGCAGCGCGAAACCCGTCAGCACCTTGGCGATGTTCTCGTGGGTGCGCCAGCCGATCAGCAGCGCCACGACCGCCAGCACCACCAGCGTCAGCGCGCTCTGGACGAGGTCGGCCAGGGTCCGGCCGGTGAGCACCGCGCCCCGGGACATCGGCAGCGAGCGGAACCGGTCGATGAGCCCCTTGTGCATATCGTCCGCGATGCCCGCGCCGGCGCCCGCCGTGGCGAACGTGACGGTCTGCGCGAAGATCCCGGCCATCAGGAACTCGCGGTATCCGGAGGGGGAGATGCCCGCACCCGGGATGCTGATGGAGCCGCCGAACACATAGCTGAACAGCACCACGAACATGATCGGCTGGATCAGCCCGAAGATCACCACCTCGGGGATCCGCACCATCCGGATCAGGTTCCGCTTGGCCACGACCAGGGAGTCGCGCACCAGCCGGCTGATGCCGCCGCGGGACGGCGGGGCTCCGAGCGGCGTACCGCCGGCGCCTCCGGTCGCGGTGCTCGCCGTACTCGCCGTGGTCATCGCACGCCCTCCTTACGGTGCCCGGCGGCGCTCGCCGGGCGACTGCCGCCCGTGGTCCCGCTCCGTTCCGTACCGCCGCCACCGGCGCCCGCGCCGCCGCCACGGCCACCGCCGTCGCCGTCGCCGTCCGTGGACTCGGCGGCGTGCCCGGTCAGCGCGATGAAGACGTCGTCGAGCGTCGGGCGGCGCAGGCCGATGTCGTCGATCTCCACGCCGCGCACGTCCAGTTCGCGGATCACCTCGGCGAGCAGCTTGGCGCCGCCGGCGACCGGGATCGTCAGCTTGCGGATGTGCGGCTCGATCGTGCCCTCCCCCTTGGCGAAGCCGCGCAGCACCTCGTCGGCGACGGTGAGGTGCTCGGGGGCGTGCACCACGACCTCGACGCGCTCGCCGCCGGTGCGCGCCTTGAGCTGGTCGGAGGTGCCGCGGGCGATGACCTTGCCGTGGTCGACGACGCAGATGTCGTGCGCGAGGCGGTCGGCCTCCTCCAGGTACTGGGTGGTGAGCAGCAGGGTCGTGCCGCCCGCGACGAGCTCCTGGATGACGTCCCACAGCGCCTGGCGGTTGCGCGGGTCCAGGCCCGTGGTCGGCTCGTCCATGAACATCACCGGTGGGCTGACGACCAGCGCGGCCGCGAGGTCGAGCCGTCGGCGCATCCCGCCGGAGTAGGTCTTGGCGGTGCGGTCCGCCGCGTCGCCGAGGTGGAAGCGTTCCAGCAGCTCGGCGGCCCGGCGCTTGGCGTCCCGGCCGCTCATCTGGTAGAGCTGCCCGACCATCGTCAGGTTCTCGCGACCGGTCAAGTACTCGTCCACAGCGGCGAATTGGCCCGAGAGGCCGATGGACCGGCGTACCTTGTCGGGATGGGCGAGCACGTCGATCCCGGCAACCTCCGCCTTGCCGCGGTCGGGTCGGAGCAGGGTCGTCAGGACACGTACGGCGGTGGTCTTGCCGGCACCGTTAGGGCCGAGCATGCCGAGGACGGTTCCTTCGGGAACGTCCAGGTCGACGCCGTCCAGTGCCCTCACGTCGCCGAAGGTCTTCACCAGGCCTTCGGCGTAAATGGCGCCTGGCATATGGGTACCCCCATGGCTTGGGTGAGTTCCAGGTCGAAATATGTCGAATGTTACGTTCGGCGGCCAGCGCCCGCTTCAGGGCGTTTGTCCGCAACGGGACGCCAGGGCGCGCATGGCGCACTGGCACCCCGCACCCGGGATGCTACTCCCCAACGCGATACATCGCGATACAAATAATCAGATCGGTTCCCGACCCCTGCACCACCCGCCGGGGCCCGGGCCCGCCTCACTCCAGGACGACGTAACCCGCCTCCGCGAGCGCCGTGTGCACCTCGCTGCAGTGCTCCGGGCCCTTGGTCTCCAGGTGCAGTTCCACCTCGACCTCGGTCAGCCCGAGCCGCGGATCGGTCCGTACGTGCCCCACGTCGAGGATGTTCGCGTCGACCACCGTCAGCACCCCGAGCAGGGTCTCCAGCGCCCCCGGCCGGTCCGTCAGCCGCAGCCGCAGCGAGAGGTACCGGCCCCCGGCGGCCATGCCGAACCGCAGGATGCGCTGCATCAGCAGCGGATCGACGTTCCCGCCGGACAGCACCGCCACCACCGGCCCCTCGAACGACCCCGGATCCGCGAGCAGCGCCGCCACCGGGCTCGCCCCGGCCGGCTCCACCACCAGCTTCGCCCGCTCCAGGCAGAGCAGCAGCGCGCTGGAGAGGTCGTCCTCGGAGACCGTACGGACCTCGTCCACCAGCCGCTCGACGATCCCGAAGGGCACGTCGCCGGGCCGGCCGACCTTGATGCCGTCCGCCATCGTCGACAGCCCCTCGACCGCCACAGGGTGCCCGGCCGCCAGCGACGGCGGATAGCAGGCCGCGCCCGCCGCCTGCACCCCGACGATCTTCACGTCCGGCCGCAGCGCCTTGACCGCCAGCGCGATCCCCGCGGCCAGCCCGCCGCCGCCGATGCCGACGACGATGGTGCGCACCTCCGGGCACTGTTCCAGGATCTCCAGCCCGACCGTGCCCTGACCGGCGATGATGTCGCGGTGGTCGAAGGGGTGGATGAAGACCGCGCCGGTCTCCCGGGCGTACTCCTCGGCAGCGGCCAGCGTCTCGTCCACCACATGGCCGTGCAGCCGCACCTCGGCACCGTATTCGCGGGTCGCCGCGACCTTCGGCAACGGGGCGCCGACCGGCATGAACACCGTGGACCGCACACCGAGCAGGGACGCCGCGAGGGCCACCCCCTGGGCGTGGTTGCCGGCGCTCGCGGCCACCACGCCGGCCGCCCGCTCCTCCGCGGAGAGCCCGGCGATCCGTACGTAGGCTCCGCGGATCTTGAACGACCCGGTGCGCTGGAGGTTCTCGCACTTGAGGTGGACGGGCGCGCCGACCAGCCCGGACAGGTAGCGGCTGCCCTCCATCGCAGTGGCCCGTGCGACGCCCGAGAGCATCTTGTGTGCTTCCCGGACGTCCTCGATGGTGAGCGCGGTGGTGGGCGGGCTCGTGACCGGGGCGGCATCGGGCAGTTCGGCATCGGTCAGGCCGGCGTCGGTCAGGCCGTCGGCACGACGGGCATCGTCGGGACGGGCCGACGGGCGGGGCTCGTGCGGCGGACGCGGCGGATGAGGCGTATGAGCAGCCATACCGCCAGTCTCGCAGTTCGCCCGTGCGCGGGCCCGCCCGCCCACGGGCACGAACGAGGGGGACGGCGCGTTATCGGAATGGACGGCGCAGGTACGCCGTGCGCCGGGTCCGCGTACGCTGTCCTCCCATCCATACGCACTTCCATCGAAGCGAGCTCCCGGCCATGCCCACCTCTTCGGACATGACGACCCACACCGACCCCGCTCTCCTCGACGCGCTGCAGCACCAAGTGGCCGTCTTCGCCCGCCGCGCCGAACAGAGCCGGCTCGGCGGCGTCGGGCAGGCGCGCAATTCCATGGACCGCGCCGCCTACCTGCTGCTCAACCGCCTCGACCAGGAAGGCCCGATGGGCGTCAAGGCCCTGGCTGCCGGCATGGGCATCGACTCCTCCACGGTCACCCGGCAGGTCGCCCCGCTCGTCGACTCCGGGCTCGTCAGCCGGGCCACCCACCCGGAGGACGGCCGCGCCGTGGTGCTCGAACTGTCCGAGCGCGGTCACGCCCGGCTGGACGAGGTGCGGGCCTCGCGCCGTGCGCTGATGGCACTGGTCACGGAGAAGTGGAGCGACGAGGAGCGCGAGGCGTTCACGACCCTGCTGACCCGCTTCAACGCCTCCCTCTCCGACATCACCGCGTCCCTGACGCCTACGGGGCCGGCCTCCTGACACCGGCCGGCCCGGCCGGCGGCACGCTGCTGCCCGGCCGGAGAGAGGCCGCGGCCCGGGCCCGGGTAAGTCGTCGCGCCTCTTGACCGGGTGGCCGCGCTGCCGTGCTATAGGAGCCCAGGGGGTCGGGCGTCCGTCATCCGGGAGGCGCGGTGCGAGAGCGGCGGCCGGCGCAGCAGCGCCGCCACGCCCGGGAGTTCGAGTCGTTCGTGGCGGGCGCGGCGGGACGGCTGTTCCACGCCGCCACCCTCCTGACCGGCGAGCCCGCCGCCCACCCCGCCCCGGCCGCCGAGGACTTGCTGATCCGGGCGCTGGCCCGGACGTACGCCGACTGGGACCGGCTGCGCGGCGAGGACCCGTACGAGCGCACCCGCCGGGAGCTCGCCGACCGTTTCGCCCGCACCGCCCGGCGGCACCGCCGGCCGCGCGGCGGACCGCTGGACCGGCTGACCCCACAGGAGCGCCTGGTCCTCGTCCTGCGGCTCCACGAGGGAGTGGCCGAGGAACAGGCTGCGGCCCAACTCGGCCTGCCCGCCGAGCGGGTGCGCGCGCTGTACCTGCACGCCGTCGCCGCGTTCCGCAGCCACCGGCCGGCGCGCCGGGTCCGTGACGGCGAAGCGCCGACCCGGGCCCGCGACGGCGAAGCGCCAACCCGGGTCCGCGATGGCGAAGCGCCGACCCGGGCCCGCGACGGCGAAGCGCCATGAACCTCTACCCCGAGGCCGCCGTGCCGGACCCGGGCGTCCCCGACCTCAAGCAGGCCGAGGCCCGGCGGATGCTGGCCGGGCTGCCGCTGCCGCCGGTACCGCCGGACCTGGCCGCCCGCGCCCTCGCCCGCGGCCGGCGGCTGCGTGCGCACCGCCGGCTGCGGCGCCGCCTCGGCTGGCTGTTGGCGCTGCTCGTCGTGGCGGCGCTGACCTGGACGGCCGCGGCCCAGCCCTGGGTCCCGCCGCCGTCCCGCACCACCCCTCCCGTCGAGGGGTGGTGACGGGCCCCTCCGGCACACCGGCACGGGGGGCGACGGGCACACGGCAGCAGGCCGCGGGCGGTAGGCAGTACGCGGTGGGCGTCAGCCCAGCGCCTGCGCCAGGTCGGCCAGCAGGTCCTCGCCGGACTCGATGCCGACCGAGAGGCGTACGAGGTCGTTGGGGACCTCCAGCTGCGAGCCGGCCGTCGACGCGTGCGTCATCCGCCCCGGGTGCTCGATCAGCGACTCGACGCCGCCCAGCGACTCACCGAGGGTGAACAGCTCCGACCGGTTGCAGACCTCGATGGCGGCCTGCTCCCCGCCCGCGACCTGGAACGACACCATGCCGCCGAACGACCGCATCTGCTTGGCCGCGACCTCGTGCCCCGGGTGCTCGGCGAGGCCCGGGTAGTAGACCCGGGTCACCTTCTTGTGCGAGGTCAGCAGCTCCGCGATCCGGTCGGCGTTGGAGCTGTGCCGGTCCATCCGTACGGCGAGGGTCTTGATGCCGCGCATCACCAGCCACGCGTCGAACGGGCCGGCGACCGCGCCCATCGCGTTCTGGTGGTAGGCGAGTTCCTCACCGAGGGTGTCGTCGTTGACGACCAGGGCACCGCCGACCACGTCCGAGTGGCCGCCCATGTACTTGGTCGTGGAGTAGACCACCACGTCCGCGCCGAGGGCGAGCGGCTGCTGCAGGTAGGGGCTGGCGAAGGTGTTGTCGACGACGAGCCGGACCCCGGCGTCCCGCGCCACGGTGGCCAGCGCCTCGATGTCGCTGATCCCGAGGAGCGGGTTGCTGGGCGTCTCCACCCAGATCAGCTTCGTACGGGGCCGCAGGGCCTCGCGCACCGCCTGCGGGTCGGAGGTGTCGGCCACCGACCACTCCACGCCCCACCGCTCGACGACCTTGGAGATCAGACGGAACGTTCCGCCATAGGCGTCGTTGGGGATGACGATGTGGTCACCGGGGACCAGCAGGGTGCGCAGCAGGGTGTCCTCGGCCGCGAGGCCGGAGGCGAAGGCGAGGCCGCGGCGGCCGCCGTCGAGGGCGGCGAGGTTTTCCTCCAGGGCGGTACGGGTCGGGTTGGCGCTGCGGCTGTACTCGTAACCGCCGCGCAGCCCGCCCACACCGTCCTGCTTGTAAGTGGATACCTGGTAGATGGGCGGAACCACCGCGCCGGTCGTGGGGTCCGGTTCCTGACCTGCGTGGATGGCAAGGGTTTCGAAATGCTGGTGACGCTGTTCGCGCTGATCGCTCATGCCTGCCGAGGGTAGTCGGCCGCGCGGCCGGCGTTCCCGGAACTTTCTGCTTCGCTTGTTAGTGGATACGTACGAGGGGTCGCACACTGGTTCCCGCCACGTCCCCTCAGCCCCGCCCGACCCCACCCGCCGCCCCAGCCATCCCGCCATCACCACGCACCCACCAAGTACAGGACACAGGACACACACCCCATGGACGCTCTGCTGGTTCTCCTCGCCGCGCTCGCGCTGGGCGGCCTCGTCTTCCTGCCCTGGATGCGCCGCCGGCGCGCCGTCCAGCAGACCCGGCAGGGGCTCGCGGTGGCCTCCGACCCGATGGCGGGCTACGGCTTCGTCCCGCTGGAGGAGCTCGACGTACGGCTGCCCGGACCCGACCGGGCGCTGGAGGAGGCGCTGGACGCGGTGCGGCGTACGCACGACTGGCGGCCGGCGGCCGAGCTGCTGAAGTCCACCGGTGACGACTGGGAGCGCCGCTGGCAGCGGGTGCAGACGCTGGCCGGCGCGGCCGCGTTCGAGCTGGCCGCGGACGGGCCGGCGCAGCAGGGCGGGCAGCGGACCGGCGGCATCTGGCTGCGCACCTGGCGCTCGGAGGCGCCGAAGGACCCCGGCGGCGCCGAGACGCACGCCCAGTTCCTGGTCGTCCAGGCGCTGCGGGACCCCGGCTCGCAGGACTTCCGGATGATCCTGGAGGAGGCCCGTACGGTCTGCCGGGAGGCGGGCCTGCTGGCACCGGGCAGCCCGATCCCGTACATCGTCGAGCTGGCCGTGGCCCGAGGGCTGCACGAGCGGCCCGCCGACCACGAGGAGCTGTGGTCCGAGGCCGCCCGGCGCGCCCCGCACCACATGGGCGCCCACCTCGCCGCCCTCCCCTACTGGTCCCAGAAGTGGCACGGCTCCCGCACGGAGGCCGAGGAGTTCGCCGAACGCGCCGCGGCCGGCGCCCCCACCGGCTCCCTCCTCCCGGCCCTCCCGCTCTTCGCGGTCTACGAGCACCTGCCCGAGGCCAACATGGTCCGCAGCCTGTATCAGAGCGCGGTCGTCGAGCGCGCCATCGAGGGCGCCCACTTCGCCCTCCGCGAGGCCCCGGCCGACCACCCCATGGCCCCGCACGTCCGGCACCTGCTGGTCTGGTTCCTGGTCCGCGCCGAACGCTATGCCGAGGCCATGGAGCAGCTGCGCCTGGTCGACGGCCACGTAGGCGCCGTCCCCTGGTCGTACGGCCGCAGCCCCGCCGCCGAGTACGCCGCCTACCGCGCCCTGGCCATCGCCGGCTGGGAACAACTGGGCGGCACGTCATCCGGCTTCCCTCAGGACCGCCCGTGAGCGCGTACGCCTGTAGGCGCGTACGCCTGTAAGCGCGCGAGTGCGTAAGCCCCGCACGCCCCAGCCGGGTAAGCCCGTAAGCCGGGTAAGCGGGGCAAGCCCCAAGGAACGGCCCGACGGCCACGCATCGGCGCCAGGAATGTGCTCGCGCCGGCCGACGTTGTCCAGAGACATTGAGTGACGTTGTGCAGTGACGTTGTGCAGTGACGTTGTCCAGAAAGGCCCGCCCGCCCGTTCCCTCCCACCCCGGAGCCGTCCCATGCTCTTCTCCCGCTTCAAGACCCAGCTCCCCACCCCCGAGGAAGCGCTCGAAGGCCGCCCCGAACCGGCCTTCGCCGTCCCCGAGCGGCACACCGTCCTCGGCAACCCGCTCCTGGGCCCGTACCCGGACGGCCTGGAGATCGCCGACTTCGGCCTGGGCTGCTTCTGGGGCGCCGAGCGGAAGTTCTGGCAGACCGAGGGCGTCTGGACCACCCTCGTCGGCTACCAGGGCGGCCACACCCCGAACCCGACCTACGAAGAGGTCTGCAGCGGCCACACCGGCCACACCGAGGCCGTCCGCGTCGTCTACGACCCGGCAGTGGTCCCCTACACGTCCCTCCTGAAGCTCTTCTGGGAGTCCCACGACCCCACCCAGGGCTTCCGCCAGGGCAACGACGTCGGCACCCAGTACCGCTCCGCCATCTACACCCACTCCCCCGCCCAACAAAAGGCCGCCGAAGCCTCCCGCGACGCCTACCGCACCGTCCTCCACAACTCCGGCTACACCAACATCACCACCGAAATCCTCCCGGCCGACAACACCCGCCCGTTCTACCCGGCGGAGGCTTACCACCAGCAGTACCTCTCGGACGCCAAAAACCCGGGCGGGTACTGCGGGATCGGGGGGACGGGGGTCTCTTGCCCGGTCGGCGTGGCGAAGGCCGACGGCTGACGTCACCGGATGGGCTTCGGAACCTACGCACGCAGAGTGCGCGACGAGCAGTTGCCACTCCCCCGACGGCACACCGCACTGAGGTGTGCCGTCAGGCACTACTGCCCGCTCGGCTTCAACGCCACCTGGGCATATCTGGCCGCGACCGCGTACCCCGCTCCCGACCTGCGCAGAGATCCTGCGGCCCTGCTGCGCGCGCTGGAGACATTGGAAGAGAGCCGAGCAGTCCAGCTCGACAACGTGGCGCACTTCGCTGCTCGCCGTCATGCGGAGAAGTCGGCCGGCCGACGAACCCCGCGGGCCTCCGACACGGCCGGCCTGCGGGGACCTCACTGGCCGAGTGAAACAGCGCCTTCCAGACTGGGGCTGATCGCCGCCGTCGCGAACCGCCACTCGGCGTTCCAACGCCTCCCCTACCCCGACGAGACGCTCTCCCCCGACGCCCAGGTGCGAGCGCTCGCCAACCTGCACACCCGGCTCGACACCTGCGCCTCTTCGTACCTCAGAGCCCTCGGCCACCTCGACGGCCCGGCATCAGACGAATTGGCCGACACCATCCATGGCATCAACAGCCTTACTCGCCCGGGCTACGCGCCGCTGAACACATTCCTGCTCCCTTGGCTGCACTTCGCGCACCTCCTCGCATACGCCGCGAAGGCCCCTCTTGGCGATTGAGCACTGCCACCAGCAGTACTTGGACAAGAACCCGACGGGGTACTGCGGGATCGGGGGGACGGGCGTGAGCTGCCCGGTGGGAGTGGCTCCGGCCGAGGACTGAGTGGGGACGTCACCCCAGGTAGGGGCGTTCCCGATGCTCCAGGAAGTGCCGAATACGGAGCTGCTGCGTGTGGTGCATCGGGAGATCGCTCATCTCGTCGGGTTGGATGAACCGCAGTTCCGTGGACTCGTCCGAGATGGCAAGCTGCCCCCCGACCACACGCGCCGTAAAGCAAACATTGAACTGCCGCCGCACCTCCCCGTCCGTGTAGGCGATCACGTGACGGGGATCGGTGTACGTCCCCACCAGTCCCGTGATCTCCACATCAAGCCCGGTCTCCTCCTTGACCTCGCGGACGGCGGTGCCGGGAAGGGAGTCGGTCATCTCCATGCCGCCGCCGGGCAGGGCCCACAGGGCGTTGTCCCTCCGCCGCTGGAGGAGGATGCGGCCCTCGTCGTCGATTACCACAGCTGAAGCGGCAACGACGAGACTGTTGGGCTCAGGGGCGTCGGGATCGTCGTAGTACTCGGTACGCGACAGGGTTCACTCCTCGGGTACAGGCTTCGCCGTTTTCCAGACCGCGTCAAAGCTCTGGGCGTAGGTGGCGAAGATTCCACCATTCCCGTTACGGCGAAGGTGCCATACCGGGGCTGCATAGGCGTTTACGCCCCAGACATGGGCATTGGCCAGGAGCTGGTCGTCCGCCCGGTAGATGGAGTTGTACAGCGTGGATCCGTGGGTCCGGATCTCGATTCCGGGTACCCCAAGGAGCGGCCGATAGTGCATGAGGGCGAGCCGGCATCGCGATTCGATGCCGTGGCCGAAGCGTTCCTCCTCGCCGCGCTGCCGCACGTTCTCGCTCTCCGCATCGCCCAACGCGATACGTACGGAGCACCCTTCGGCGGCGCGCTCACGGAGCAGATCGTTCAAGCGAGGAAACCCCTCGTGCAGGAAGACCGCCGCGTAGACGAGTACGTCGATGTTCTCGCGGGCTTCCGCCAGCATGTCCGTGAACGTGGACACGGGGACATCGGCCCGCTGGTTGTACAGAGCGACCAGCTCGGAGCTTACGGCGCGGGCAGAGCGTGCTTGCCTGAGCGCTGGCCAACGTGCACGTCTTCTCCTAACGTCTCAGCCGCCAGCAGGGCCGTCGCTCGTCGAGGCGTCCGACCCAAGTTGACCCACCGCTCTACGGACTTGGGGTCCACCTGAGCCCTCGCTGCGAGGGAGGCATGGGTCCACCCGCCGGCTGCCATGGCGGCTCGAAGCCTCTCGTTCGGCATCCGCAGTCTCTCCCTCGAAGTTGGGACGTTGCCAGGGACGTTCTACCTCCTCCGGGACGTCCCAAAATGGGTTTTGGGTGAGGTTCCTACGTCCTGGGCATCGCCGTGATCCTCCTTGCATGAGCGACAAGAAAGCCCCTGCGGTGGGCACTTTGACGCTGGACACCAGGAGCGGCCGGGTCGGCCGAGTTATGGATTTTGAGGGGCCGCACGTACAACTTCGGCCGCCCCAAGGCGGGCTCGAATGGGACGCACGGCCCGAGGATCTACGCCTGCTCGGCTCCTGTGACGACCTGAGCTCGCGGGTGGCAGAGCTCAACGCTCACAGCAGGAGCGGGCTGTGACCAGGTCAGTCTTTCGCTATCTCAGATGGACTATGGGGCCGGAGACCGCTCCGGAGGCCCCCGAGGTGGTGCACGAGTTGGAGTGCATGTCCTGCGACGCCGCAGCAGAGCCCTCGGAAGAATTCGAGACAGCGCGCGACTGGGCCTTCTCTCATACCGGCCAGCACCCCTCGCACCGCGGGTACCGCGAGACCGTCACCCGATTCTGGCGCATGACGCCAACGGACGGTGAGTGCCTGTGAGACAGCGACTGTTCAGCGTGCTGATCGTGGCCTTCTGGGCGGTGATAGTCGTGCCGCTCGTTGTCGTCAGCACTCCTGAAATCGGCCGATCCAAGACATGTGAGACCGGACCACCCCTCGCCTGGACAGCATCGGGGTGGTCCGGTCCGGAGCCCTCGCGGACCCCAGTGCCGATGGTACTGGGGTCGCTGTCATGCCTGCTGACCGGCGGGTGGACATCCCCAGGCAATCAACTACTGCTCCTGGGAGTGACGTTCTGTGCAACGCGATCCGATGGACCCGAACTTCAACGACGAGGCTCTGGAACCAGCCGGCTGGATGTGGGTACGCGGCGTGGACTACGTGGCCGGCTAACGCAGCGTGGTGGACGCTGCGGCGGAGCTGAAGGGAGCCATGGATGAGGCAGGCATCGACAAGACCGAGATCAGGCCGACGGCGGCAACGACAACTGATGGTTCAGGAGTGGTCCGGCTGTCGCTAAAGGTGGAGACTGCTCTAGCTCTGGCTCACGCAGCGCGAGAAGGAGCGCTCAGGTCGCGAAGGGCCGGAGCTTTGGTGCTGAAAGGGCTGTGCGCGCCGCCGCGGGCCCGTCGGGCGTCACGATCACTTCTTTGTGAGCCTGGGGTGGAGGATTGGGACATCCGCTGCTGGCCCGGCATCTGCCGGCTCTGTCCCACAGGCCGAGATCGGCCCCTTGAGCAACCTCGTTGACCTCGGTTAACCGAGTGATCTGGCACGCTTCTGGCACGGGAGCGATCCCCTAAGGATTTAAGGTGCTCGACACGCACACGACTCCGGGGGCCCTTGTACCTCGCAGCATCCTTCCTGTTCAGCGCCCTGCAATCGCATGAGTACCGTATATCCGTCCACGAGTGGTCCACGGCTCCTAACGGGTCGAGTGTGGTCGTTCGAGGATCCCTCCGTGAGCCCGCCCGGTCGGGGGTTTCAAAGGGACACTACGGAGTAGGCCCGCCGCTGGCTGTGATCGCTGTATCCGGCTGCTGCACAGGATCCAGGTGGGGGCGTGGCATGGAGCAGGAACTGCCGAACGGCTCCTGGTGGGCAACGACGGACGTCCGTGGTTGCTTTGGCGTTAGTGATCACGGCCCCGTAAGCTTGCGGAGCGTTGTGCAGTCTGTGGACAGCAGGCTGAGCCCCTGCCCTAGCTGCACAGCACCAGTTTGGATGAGGCGCGGGCGACGTCGACGAGAGCTGGGACCCAAGAGCAACGGTTACGTTCTGGCGCCACCTCGTCTAATCCTCTACGCCTACGCGGAGCGTCGACCCGAGCCATACTCCACGCTCGCCCCCCAACTCCGTAGGCTGTGCTCAGACTTCGTCTGGATCTTCTTGCCTACCTGACATACCCTCAAGTCGTGATCGGCAGTGCGTGGGGGGTGCAGCAGTGACGCAGGAGCAGTTCGGCTGGCTCTCGGAGGCCATCTCGACCTTCGGCGCGTCGTGCAAGGACATGGTGAACGGACCGGGCGACCCCGAGGCGTCTATCCGCCCGCCGATGCAGAAGCTCCTGGAGGCTGTGGGCAGTCACGAGGCCTTGGACGGCGTTCTGTGGCACTCCGAAACTCCTCTGCGTGATGTGGGTGTGCGCCCCGACTATGCAGTCGAGGTACACGGCGACATCGTCGGTTACATCGAAGTCAAGCGTCCCGGACACTCTGTTGATCCGGAAAAGTTCACGGGGCGCAACAAGAAGCAGTGGGAGCGACTGCGTGACCTGCCGAACGTGCTCTACACCAACGGCACGGAGTGGCGACTTTTTCGCACCGGAGAGCAGATCGGCACTCCAGTCGTCTTCGAGGGCGATTTGGCCAGTGCAGGACGGTCGCTATCCGCTCGTGAGCCTGCAGCGTTCAACAGTCTCCTGAGGACCTTCCTGCATTGGATTCCCGAGCCAATCCGCCATGCATCGGCTCTGGTTCGGCGCACAGCGCCGCTGTGCCGCCTGTTGCGCGCAGCGGTCCTGGAGCAATTGGAGTTCGAGGGCAGGTATGCGGCGGAGGGCGCGCGTCCTGAGGAGTTGCGCTTCACAGGGCTGAAGAACGACTGGCGCAGGCTGCTCTTTCCGACGGCCGATGACGCCACCTTCGCCGACGGCTACGCCCAGGCAGTGACTTTCGCGCTATTGCTGGCGCGCACCGAGGACATCTCCTTGAAGGGGGTGGGGCTGCATGAGGTCGGGCGGCGGCTGGATGCCGGACATGCCTTGATGGGCAAGGCTCTTCAGCTCCTCACCGACAACATCACGGTGAGCTTCGAGGTCAGCCTCGATCTGCTCATTCAGGTGATTGACGCAGTTGACTGGGCGGCGATTCGTAAGGGCCGGCGGGATGCATATCTGCACCTATACGAGTCGTTCCTGGAGGTGTACGACGAGAAGCTACGGCAGAAGAGCGGCTCGTATTACACCCCACGCGAAGTGGTCGAGGAAATGGTGCGTCTCACCGAGGATGTGCTGCGTACACGCCTGGGCCGATCGGACGGATATGCGGACGAGAGCGTGCGCATCGTCGATCCAGCTATGGGAACAGGCACGTACCTTCACGCGGTCATTGAACATGTCGCCGCCTGGGCGGCGGAAAACATCGGCCCCGGAGCAACGCCGGATGCGATAGGTGATCTGGCGAAGCGCCTGATCGGTTTCGAGCTGCAGATGGGGCCCTTCGCTGTCGCCGAGCTGCGGACCTCGGATCTGCTTAAGCGGCATCACGCGGTCGCACCGCCGGATGGGATGAAGCTTTTCGTCACCGATACGTTGGACGACCCGTATCTGGCCGAGGAAACCCTCGCCTCGACGTACGGAGTGATCTCGGAGTCTCGTAAACGGGCGAACCAGGTGAAGGCCAGCACGCCGGTCACCGTTGCAATCGGCAACCCGCCCTACGACGACAAGGCCAAGGGGCGCGGCGGCTGGGTCGAGAAGGGCACACCCGCGCAGGGTGTGGCTCCCATCGATGCCTTCAAGTGGCCTGGTAACGGCCGCTATGAGCACGTGCTGAAGAATCTCTACGTCTACTTCTGGCGCTGGGCGACCTGGAAGGTCTTTGACGCCCATCCGCAGGATCAGCAGGGAGTCGTCTGCTTCATCACGCCGTCGGGGTTCACCACTGGGCCTGGCGGGCGTGGCATGCGGGACTACCTGCGGCGCACCTGTGACGAGGGCTGGATTATCGACCTGTCTCCGGAAGGGCACCGCCCAGATGTGGCCAGCCGGATTTTCCCAGGTGTCGCCCAGCCTCTGGCCATCTGCATCTTCGTCCGCAGTAAAGACACCGACCCCGAGCGGCCCGCCCGCGTCCATTACCGCGCCGTCCACGGCAAGCGAGGCGTCAAGTACCGCCAGCTCAAGGAGATCCGGCTGGACGACGACGGATGGCAGGACACGCACTCGGATGCCATCCGCCCCTTCCGCCCGGCCACTGAGACGGGATGGGAGGATTACCCCGCTCTCGACGATCTCTTCCGCTGGGGGAGTCTGGGCATCACGGCCAACCGCTCCTGGGTCAACGGCCCCAGCAGGCAGGTGCTTGAGAAGCGCTGGGCGCGTTTGATCCACGAGAACGATCTGGCCAAGAAGGCGGAGCTGCTCAAAGAGACCCGGGACCGTTCGCTGTACAACAGTAGAAATCCTCTGCCCGGGCAGCCCGAGCACACCCATGAACTCGCAGTCGAAACGAATCTGGCGCCTGACCTGGTACGCATCGCCATGCGGAGCTTCGACCGGCAGTGGCTGGTCTCCGATAGCCGTGTCATCGACTTCGCCCGGCCGGCGTTGTGGGAAGCCATGCAGCCAGATCAGCTCTTCCTGAACCAGCAGTCCTCGCACGAGATCGAAACCGGGCCAGCGATCGTCGCCACCTCCCTGCTCCCCGATACCCACCATTTCAACGGCCGCGGTGGCAAGATCATGCCGATCCTCCATCCAGACGGCACTCCCAACGTGCATCCGCGCCTTCTCGCGTACCTCGCCGCCGAACTTGGCATCGACGACGTCACGGTGCACGATCTGGCTGCATATGCGGCGGCTGTCGCCGGGCACGCCGGATTCACTAAGCGGTTCACCGAGGAGCTCCTCACCCCAGGCGTGCGGCTGCCGCTCACCCGCGATTCCGCCCTGTGGCACGAAGCGGTGCAACTGGGCAAGCGTCTCTTGTGGGCCTCGACGTACGGGGAGCGCTATGCCGATCCGGTAGATGGCCGACCGGCCGGCGATGTCCTTTTTCCGCTAGGGGATGCGCGCCGGCTTCGTTACGACCAGCACATAGGGGCGGAAGTCCCCGCCGAAATCCGGTACGCCGAGATGACCGGCACCCTGCACTTGGGCGGCGGGCATGTCAGTCCTGTTCCCGCCGAAGTGTGGCACTACGACGTCGGCGGCATGCAGATCGTTAAGAAATGGTTCGGCTATCGAAAGGCCAACCCGAACAGCCGCAAGACCAGCCCCTTGGACGACTTGCATGTCGAGTCTTGGCCAGCCGACTGGTCGCGGGAGCTCATGGAACTGCTCTCCGTGCTGCGCCGACTTGTTGACCTCGCGCCCGCCCAGCAGGACCTGCTGGATCGCGTCCTCGCCGCTCCCACGATTACTACAGTTGACCTTGAGAGGATCGGTATCCTGCCGGTCCCCGACAAGGCCCGCAAACCCCACCGCCGAGTCGTGCTCCCAGCGGAGGCTGGCGAGGAAGTGTAGGGCCTGGTCAGTGCGCCCAACGCTCCACGTACGCCAGCGCCTCCGTCAGGCTCCATGCCCCGTTGGTGAGCTGGCGGAGCGCGTGCAGTTCTGCACTAAGTGAGGGTGCGCGTCGCTGGAGGTCATCGGCGAAGACGCTCACCTCTGCTAGGCGCGTCGAGAGAACGGCACACTCGGCTTCGAAGTGCACTGCCCTTCCGCGCGGCGTGATGGCCAGGCGCTCCCCTCTGACCTCCAACAGTCCCATCCAGCTGAGAGTTCGCACGTCGTCGGCGATCGATGCCTCTTCGAGGTCTCGGACCGCCACCGAGACGGGATCCGTATCGGGGTGTGGAACCTCGGCGAGCATGAGGTGTTGCAAAAGCTGAAGCTGCGAAGGGGAGAGAGCTGAGTACACGGTTGCATGTCTAGCAGCACAGGGGGCCAGTCCCGTGCATCGGGACCGAGCTCGACCCAACTTCCACCTGAATCAGACCATTATTCCCGGACCCGACGACAGTCAGCCACGACGGCGGGTGCGTCGGCCGACCACGCGCGTGTGTGCCTCGCTGCACCCCCCCACGGGCCTCAGCCACGCTATCGGGGTATGTCGTCGACTAGAGAAGCGGCTCCGGCCGGCCCGTGGCGACGGCCGAGGCCCTCAGCTTGGGAAGCTGTGTTCATCTGGGGTCCGTTCGGGCGCTCACCTCGGCGGATGGCTGTAGAGCCGTCTCATCGGGCCCGACTGCATTCACCGTGGTTCCCCGCGGTGTCTGGTGCACCTGTGGTGCAGATGCTCGGCCCATCGCTGGGGAACACCCCCGCAGCCGGCGGAGCTTGCTGTACCCAGATGCCTGCGAGGGGCGGCGGAAGCACGGGCGGTTCACCTGCCCTGCGCCGCCGGAACGCCTCGAACTGCATGGGGAGGGCGTATACGCAGTTCAAGATTGCTTCTGTGAGCAGCAGAGGATCATGTGCATCCTGCCTCTGTACCGGTATGCCGGTGTGGTGTGCTACGTGGTTACTTAGCCCTCGCAGCTCCTGGGCCCACTCAAACAAGCGACCATCAAGCTTCTCGTCGGCCGCGAGTTGCTTGAGCGCGTTTACCAGTGGCTTCGTGGTCGCTGCTTGGTCTAAGCAGAGACCTTCGAGGACCCGTCGGACCATGGCAGCCGTAGCGGTGAATGCCTTGCTGGTGAAGCAACGGCGAGCTTCTTCACACTCGTCGCGCAGCTTCTCGGAACACTGAAGCTGTGGCGCACAGCCATTAGACGAACGCGATACAACGAGCTCTTGCAGAACCTGCTCAACCACCACCCACCTCAGCTCCCATCCCGTCCGTCGTCGACCCACACACCGTGGAGCGGGCGTGGTCCATGGCGTCCAGGTGGAGCGCGCCACTGTACGAACGACCTGGCCGCCATGGGCCGCGTCTGCTCGGCTCTGCCTGGGTCGACGGTGGACGGGATGGGAGCTCCCCGCGCAGGCCACAACGGACCCGCAGTCGGCGACGGCGCCCCCCAACCGCATGCACCGCTGGGCGCCGTTGGCGCCATCCCTCTTCCATCTTTTCCTCGTGCACGCATACGGCCGTACGCTTGGCGGGCGGGTGGAGGCGCAGGTTCTGCGCCGCCTTTAAGTTCAAATCACCGCTAGCTCCATTCAGTTGGGAGCCGCGACAAAGGCCTCCGCATTCTGCGGAATGCTGACCGGACCGTATGGTCTGACAGATTCGCCGGGACGGGGGGCAAGCCAAGTGCCCTATCCGGACGAACTGGGGACGGGTCCTGCCCAACGGCGGTCGCTCCTGCTTCAGAGGCCGCAGAACCGTAGGCCTGTGCGCTCGCGCTTGCTTGACCTCTGTGGTCCTTCCGTTCCGTGACCTGCGAGATTCCAGTCAGAGGGCGAATCGACAGTTGCCGCAACAACGCCATCCGCATCCTAATGGCTGTCGCATCCGTCAACAGCGGTGACACAGGATGGAGATGCGGACCCCTGGCGGCGAGTGCATGCGCCCGACGTCGGCGCGGTCAGGGCCGGCGGATGAGGGGCCGGGGCGCGCGGACGCCGGTTCACCAACTGTACGCGCAAACCGAGGCATTCATACCAATTGATCAGCGAACGAAGTAGATCAGCACAAAGCCGCCGACCAACGCCGCGCAGCGATAGACGGTGGTCGACCAAGACGCGCCAGGTGGTTGGCCAGCGGTGCCAGGGAGCTTCAACTTATGCCCGGATACGGACTCCGAGTAGGGGGAATTTTGTCATGCAGCTCACGTTGGCGCCTTGGGATCGCAGGCGGTTTTACAGGAACCACGACCGAGTGGGCTTCAAATCCAAGAAATGGCCAGCACCTCCGCGGATCAATGAAGCATCAAGTCCGGCGGTAATCATCATCCTGCCCGCCCTGGTGATCAATGCTTCCAATCAGGCCGTCAATCAAGCCAAGGCCGGCTCCGCAGTGGGCCACCCGACGGCACAGGCCGCAGGGACCGGGGGGCAGCTACCCCGTTGGAGTCGGTCCGGCTCCGGAGGCAACAGACAGCAAGTAGATTGTGGCGCTTGAAGTTGACTGGCGTGCGAAGGCGGTCACCAAAACCGCGCGGTGGCGAAGCCGTCGGCGTCGGCCGCAGACGTACCTCATGGGCGGCATACGTTCCCGCCGTCAAACGGTCGTTGGGGTTTCGGGGAAATAGATCACGAGGGTGTGTTCCGGCTGTTCTGCCAGGTGGAAGGCGGTGTAGCGGTAGTTGACCGGTCCGTGGGTGGGGTGGTGTAGGCGTTTGTGGCCGCTGTGGCGGGGTTGTAGCTCGTAGTGGGGCCACCAGGTGCGGGCTTCGGGGCTGTGGGTGTGGAGTTCGTCGATCAGGTGGGTGTAGCGCGGGTCGTCCGGGTGGCGGGTGGAGAGGGTGCGGAGGCGGGCGAGGAGGGCGCGGGCCTCGGGTTCCCAGTCGACCAGGACCTCGCGGGCCGCGGGTTCGAGGAAGACCCAGCGGACCAGGTTCGGCGGGCGGTTCGCCTCGGTGGTGAGGTGGGGGAAGAGCTGGGCGGCTGCCTGGTTGTGGCTGAGTACGTCGTAGTTGCCGGCGATGACGTACGCCGGGTGGGGCTGGAGGAGGAGGGGGACGGCTGCCGCCTCGGCGGGGAGCGGCTCGGGTTCTTCGGCCTCGGGTAGGGGGGCGTGGCCGGCGAGTTGGAAGAGGTGATCGCGCTCGTGACGGTCGAGCCGTAGTGCTGAGACGAGGGCGTTCAGCACCTGCTCGGAGGCGCGGATCTTGCGGCCTTGCTCCAGGTACGTGTACCAGGTGGCGCTGATTCCGGCGAGCAGGGCGAGTTCCTCACGGCGGAGCCCCGGCGTCCGGCGGCGGCCGGTCCGGGGCAGGCCGACCTCGTCGGGGGTGAGGCGCTCCCTGCGGCTGCGCAGGAACTCGCCTAGTTGGCGGCGCAGTTGGTCCGGCTGCTGTTGTGACATGCGTGTGGCACCTCCGGGTTACGGACACCTCTCGGTGAGGGATGTCTGTCGGGGACCGATACCTCTCGGTGACCGATACCTGTCGGTTAAGGGCGCCTCTCGGTGACCGATATCTCTCGGTTATGGGCGTCTCTCGGTGACGGTCGCCTCTCGGGTCGCGCATTTCGCCATCGCGTGGCGTCGTTCGCCTCTCGGGTGGCACTGGCACCGCTGGTTCCAGAATAAGTGCGGTCTGGATACCAGGGTGAACGCCTTTCAGACTGACGTGATCGGGCAACTGGCCCGTGCGGCAGAGGAGGAGACCATGTCCGGTATCGAGGGGAAAGTCGTGGCGATCACGGGGGCCAGCAGTGGCATCGGGGAGGCGACGGCGTTGCTGCTCGCCGAGCGGGGGGCGCGGCTCGTGTTGGGGGCGCGTCGGTCCGAGCGTCTTGCGGAACTGGTGGGGCGGATCGAGGAGGCGGGTGGCTCGGCCGTGCAGGTCCGTACCGATGTGACTCGGCGGGAGGATCTGAAGCGGTTGGTTGCGCTGGCAGTTGAGCGGTTCGGGCGGCTCGATGTGCTTGTCGGCAATGCGGGGGTGGGCACGATTTCGCCGCTCGACGATCTGCGGGTCGAGGAGTGGGATCACATGGTCGATGTGAATGTGAAGGGGGTGCTGCACGGGATCGGCGCCGCGCTGCCGGTCTTCCGGGCGCAGGGCACGGGTCACTTCGTCACCACCGCCTCCACGGCCGCGTTCCGTGTCGTGCCGACCATGGCGGTCTACGCCGGTACCAAGTTCGCGGTCCGGGCGATCTGCGAGGGGCTGCGCCAGGAAGCCGGCGAGGGGCTGCGGGTGACCACCGTCTCGCCCGGCCCCATCGCGACCGACTTCGCCGAGGCGTCGACCAACAGCCGGGTGCGGGCCGAGATCACGGCCATGCGGGACCGCCTCGCCATCCCGCCCGACGCGATCGCCCGGGCCATCGCGTTCGCCGTCGAGCAGCCGGCGGACGTCGACGTGAACGAGGTCGTGGTGCGGCCCACCGCGCAGGGCTGACCCTCCCTGGGTGCTGGAGGGGCTGCGGGACGTGGGCGCGTAGGGAGGGTCCGCGGCGCGTCCTACAGTCGGCTGTCATGGACTGGATCGAGCGGGTGGGGAAGCTGCGGCAGTGGTCGCGGAACGGGGCTCGGGCGCCGCACAAGCCGTTGTTGATGTTGTACGCGCTGGGGCGGTTCCGGCGGCAGCCCGATGGGGCCATGCGGTACTCGGATGTGGAGCGGGATCTACGGGATCTGCTGGCGGATTACGGGCCGGCGCATCAGACGTCGCCGGCGTATCCGTTCCATCATCTGGTGAGTGACGGGGTCTGGGAGGTCCGGACGGACAGCGGGGCGGGGAGTCCGGGGACCGGGGTGCAGGTGTTGCGGGCGAGTGGGGCGCGGGGGCAGTTGGTGCCCGGGTTGCGGTCCGCGTTGTCCGAGGATCCGGCCCTGCTCGGGCGGCTGGCGCAGGTGCTGCTGGACGTTCATTTTCCGCCGTCGATCCATGGGGACATCGCCGCCGCCGTGGGGCTCGATCCGGAGACGGGCGGTGGGGCGGTGCTGCCCGGCGGCGGTGCGGGGCCCAGACGGCGGCGGGCGGAGGATCTGCGCAGGCAGGTGCTGATCGCCTACGAATACCGTTGCGCGTTCTGCGGGTTCGACGGGGCGATCGGCCGGGTGCCGGTCGGGCTGGAGGCGGCCCATGTGCGGTGGTGGGCCTTCCAGGGGCCGGACGACCTCGCGAACTGTCTGTGTCTGTGCTCGCTGCACCACAAGCTGTTCGACCGGGGGGTGCTGGGGCTGGACTCCGGGCGGCGGATCACGGTCTCCCGGGAGTTCGTCGGGCGGAGCGACACCGCAAAGGGGCAGGTGCTGGACCTCACGGGGCGGCCGCTGATCGGTCCGCAGAGTGGCAGTGCGCGGGTCGCGAGCGAGCACATCGGGTGGCACACGGACCAGGTTTTTCGGGGTCGGCCGCGCGTTGTTGCGGAGTGTGTGTGAGGGCCCCCACTCTCCTGCGCTCCCACCCCCCACTGACTGCCCCTGCGTTCCTCCCGCTGCCCCTGCGCTCCCACCTCCCCGTACCCCTGCGCTCCCGCCTCCCACTCCCCCTGCGTTCCCCTCATTCCCCCCTCAGCCGGGCCCGGTCCGCTGCCGCGCGGCCCTGGTGCCAGCCGGCCTCGTCGCGGATGCCGCGGAGGCGGACCGGGGCGGTGTCCGGGAAGAGGGCGCCGGTGGTTTCCTCGACGGCGAGTTCGCGGGCGGCGAGGACGGGGAGGAGGTCCGGGGCGGGGGTGGCGGACTCGACGGTGGCGGCTGCCGTGGCGGCCGCGGTCGCCGCGGCGAGCCGGTCGCGGATGCGGTCCGCGTACGCGACGAGGAAGGTCTGGCGGAAGTCCCGGGTGCGGCGGGCGCGGCCGCGGGCGTGGTGGTCGTCGCCGGCGCGGTTCATGGCCGTGGTGGCCTGCAACAGCAGTGAGGTGTAGAGGAGTTCGGCCGCCTCCAGGTCCGGCGGGAAGCCGACGACCGTGGAGAAGCCGGCCTCGGCGGCCCAGACGGCCTGGCAGCGGTTGGCGGCCGCGACCGCGTCCAGGAGCAGCGCCTTGGCCTGTTCGTACGGGCCCTCGATGCCGATGCGGACCGCCGACGGGCCGCCGGCCGGGCCGCCCGCGGGGCCGTGGCCGCCGGCCAGCAGCGCCTCGTCGATGCTGTGCCGGGCCATCAGCTCCTGGGCCTTGGCGGAGAGCGCCTCGGCCTCCTCGGCGTAGGGCGTCGCCTCGGCCTTGGCGAGCAGGGCGCGGATCCGGCCGAGCGCCCGGGAGGCGGCGGTGCGGGCGGTGCCCGACGGGGAGCCGGCAGCCGGCCCGGTCGGTGGCGGGGGCGGCGGGAGCGGGGTGATGCGGGGCAGCCGGGCGAGCAGGCGCAGCGCCGCCAGGACGGCGTAGGCGGCCTCGAAGCGGGAGGTGCGGCCGCGCCGGGCGAGGGCGTCCAGGTAGCCGCGGTCGCCGTCCCACCAGACATCGGCGTCGAGCCGGCGCAGCTGCTCCTGCCAGCGGGGATCGCGGGCGGGGCGGGGCCCGGACGGCCGGACGGCCTCGGCGGCGATGGCGTCCACGACGATCGCGACGGGGGTGGGGCCGTCGGCCTCCCGGCGGACGATGCGTTCCAGGTCGGCGGGGTGCCAGCCGCCCGCCCAGCACTGCCGTACGGCCGCGACGGCGGCCGCGACCAGCGCCGCGCTCACGGTCTCCGGCCCGGAATCCGGGCCGCACGCCGAGCCAGACCTCGGTCCGGCCGGCGGTCCGGACTCGCCGGCGGCCAGGACCGAGGCGCCCGCCTCGATGGCGTCCTCGGCCGCGGTGCCGTCGGGCGCGTAACGGACCCGGCCGAGCACCTCGGCGACCAGTTCGTCGGCCGCCGGGGGCCGGGGCCCGCCGCGTCCTCTGTTTCCGCGCTCGCTCATCCGTTCACTCTACGGACGGGCCGGGCCCGGCCGTGCTCCGGCGGCCGGCGGCGACAGCCCGGCCTGCTCGGACCGGCGCGTCCGTGGTGGCGGGTCAGTGGTGGCGGGTCACCTCACCGCGCAGTCACTTCACCGCGCCGTCACTTCGCCGCGCTGCCCGCCACCCACTGGGACCAGTCCATGTTCCAGCCGTTCAGGCCGTTGTCCGGCTTGACGGTGCGGTCCGGGGAGTTGATCACCCGGACGACGTCGCCGGTCTGGGAGTGGGTGAAGAACCAGGCGCCGTCCGTCTTCGGGTTGTCGGCGCCCTTGACGTCCTCCAGGCCGATGCAGCCGTGGCTGGTGTTGGCGGTGCCGAAGATGCCCTTGCCCCAGTAGTTGCCGTGGATGAAGGTGCCGGAGGAGGTCAGGCGCTGGGCGTGCGGGACGTCGGGGATGTCGTACTCGCCCTTGCCGTCCTTCTTCTTGAAGCCGACGGTCGAGCCGTCCATCCGGGTCTGCTTGAAGCGCTCGGAGATGACCATCTTGCCGTTGTAGGTCGGGTGGTCGTCGCTGCCGGCCGAGATCGGGATGGTCTTGATCCGGTGGCCGTCGCGCACCACGGTCATCTCGTGGCGCTTGGTGTCCACGGTGCTGATCTGCGAGTGGCCGACGGTGAAGCTGACGGTCTTGTTCTGGATGCCGGTGATGCCGGGGGACGCCTGGACGCCGTCCAGTCCGAGGGTCATGGTGACCTTGGAGTGGGCCTTCCAGTACTCCTGCGGGCGGAAGTCCAGCCGGGTGTCGCTGAACCAGTGGCCGACGACCTGCTGGTTGCTGCTCGACGAGACCTTGATCGCGGATTCCACGGCGGCCTTGTTCCTGACCGGCTTGTCGAAGTTGAGCGACACCGGCATGCCGACGCCGACGGTCGAGCCGTCCTCCGGCGTGAAGTTCCCGATGAAGCTGTGCGCCGGGGCGACCGTGGTGAAGCGGGTGTTCTCCACCGCCTTGCGGCCCTGGGAGTCCACCGCGTGGGCGGTGACCTTGTACGTGGTGGAGCGCTGCAGCGGCTGGTTCGGCTGCCAGGAGGTGCCGTCGGCGGAGAGTGTGCCGTCGACGGTGCGCCGGGAGTCGACCGAGGTCATGGTGACGTCGGTGAGTTTGCCGCCACTGACGGTGACCTTGGCGTCGTCCCTGTTGATGCCCGCGTCGGTCGCCCCGTCCTTGGGCGAGACGGTGATCCTGGCGTCGGAGGCGTCCTTGGCGGCCGCCTCGTCCACCTGCTTGACGTTCTCGTGACGGGTGCCGCCCGCACCGCCACTGCCTCCCTCAGCCGCATCGCTGCCGCCACACGCTGCCAGCGTGAGTACGCCCCCGAGCAGCGCGGCACTGGCTATGAGGCCCTTGCGGCGCTTGCTGTCCGTCATCACACGCATCTCCATTGCTACCGGTTTCGCAGGTTTTCCCCGAGCGAGGCGCCAACTGAACGCAGGCATATCTGGACGCAGGCATTCCGGCCGACGCCATATGAACGCCTTTTCCGTTTCGCCCGTTCCATTCCTCCGCAAAGTGTGGGGTAGGCCACTAAGAGAACTTCTTAGACATGTGGGGAACACTTCGCCGGCGCGGCCCCGGCCGGCCTCCCGGGCCGCCGACGCCCGGGCTGCCGGCTCCCGGGCTGCCGGCTCCCGGGCTGCCGGTGCACCCACGTCATCGGCCCCCGTACGGAGGGGACCGTACGGGGGCCGGGGCCAGGGTCGGGGGGACTCGATGCGGTGCCCAGGGTCAGCCGGCTCCCTCCGAGTCGTCCGCCAGGTCCCACTCCGCGGCCTCCCACTCGGCGTCCGGGTCGTAATCGGTCAGCTCCTCGCTGCTCCAGGACGCCTGGGCGAGCTCGGCACCCGGTACGGCGGCGACGAGGTCGAACGGGTCGACCAGCTGGGCCAGCGCCTCGGCCGGCTCCTCCCGGACGGTCTCCTGCGACTGCCGGCGCTCCTCCTCGGGCAGCGACGGGTCACCGTCGATACGCGTGAGGGCGGCGCCGGTCAGCAGGTCCGAGTCCGTGACTTCCATGATCAGTTCGACATGAAGCCGCACAAAACGTGATGTCTCACCATTGCTCATAGCACGGAGGTTAGGCATGACCGGCTCCTGACTTCCCCGCGACCCGCGGCGGTCATTAACATCTGAGGTCAACGGCCAAGTCGTCGAACCCACAAGGTCGAACCCACAAGGGGGATCGTTCGCCGTGACCGCACGCCGACCACTGCTGACCGCCGCAGCCGCGGGATCGGTGCTGTTCGCCCTGTGGTTCGTCCCCTCCGCGCATGCGATCGTCGGCGCCTCGGGACCCGAGGGAACGAAGAATTCCGCGGCGGACCGGGACCAGCGGACACGGTCCGCGCCGGCCGGCCCGGGGGCGGCCGGCGGCACCCAGCCGGGCCGCGCGGCCGGACCCCCGGCGACCCCGTCGCACTCCCTCGCCGACACCGGCGGCCCGGACACCACGCCGTACGTGTTCGGCGGCGCCGCCTGTCTCGCCCTCGGGGCGGGCCTGGTCAGCTACTCCGTGCGCCGCGGTCACGACAGAGTCATTTAAGCCCCATGAACGTCGCGGGGCGCCCGGTGCGGGAATGACCCGCGCCGGGCGCCCCGCGCCGTGTCAGGCCAGCTCTCCGGTGACCGCCTCCACGGCCGCCACCAGCTTCCCGTCCCGGACGAAGGCGTACGCGGCCTCCAGGTCGGGCGCCAGGAAGCGGTCCTCGCCGGGGCCCTGGATGCCCGCGGCACGCACCGCGTCCAGCACCGCGCGGGTGGCGGGCGCCGGGGTCAGGCCCTCGCGCAGTTCGACGGCGCGGGTCGCGGCGAACAGCTCGACGGCGACGACCCGGGTCAGGTTGTCGACGGCGGTGCGCAGCTTGCGCGCCGCCGACCAGCCCATCGAGACGTGGTCCTCCTGCATGGCCGAGGACGGGATGGAGTCCACCGAGGCGGGGGCGGCCAGCCGCTTCAGCTCGCTGACCAGCGCGGCCTGGGTGTACTGGGCGATCATCAGGCCCGAGTCGACGCCCGGGTCGCCGGCCAGGAAGGCGGGCAGGCCGTGCGAGCGGTTCTTGTCCAGGAGGCGGTCGGTGCGGCGCTCGGCGATCGAGCCGAGGTCGGCCGCGGCGATGGCGAGGAAGTCCAGCACGTAGGCGACCGGGGCGCCGTGGAAGTTGCCGTTGGACTCGACCCGGCCGTCGGGCAGCACGACGGGGTTGTCGACCGCGGCGGCCAGCTCGCGGTCGGCGACCAGCCGGGCGTGCGCGAGGGTGTCCCGGCCGGCGCCGGCGACCTGCGGGGCGCAGCGGATGGAGTAGGCGTCCTGGACCCGCGGGGCGTCGTCCTGGTGGTGGCCGGTGAGGGCCGAGCCGGCCAGCACCTTGTGCATGTTGGCGGCCGAGGCGGCCTGGCCGGGGTGCGGGCGGATGGCGTGCAGCTCGGGGGCGAGGACCTTGTCCGTGCCGAGCAGCGCCTCCAGGGAGAGGGCGGCGGTGATGTCCGCGGAGGTGAACAGCCGGGCGAGGTCGGCGCAGGCCATGACGAGCATGCCGAGCATGCCGTCGGTGCCGTTGAGCAGCGCCAGGCCCTCCTTCTCGCGGAGTTCGACGGGCTCGATGCCGTGCGCGGCCAGCAGTTCGCCGGCCGGCCGGACCACCCCGTCCGGGCCCTCGGCGTCGCCCTCGCCCATCAGCGTCAGCGCGCAGTGCGAGAGCGGGGCGAGGTCGCCGGAGCAGCCGAGCGAACCGTATTCGTGCACGACCGGGGTGATGCCGGCGTTGAGTATCGCGGCCATGGTCTCGACGACCAGGGGGCGGACGCCGGTGTGGCCGCTGGCCAGGGTCTTCAGGCGGAGGAACATCAGCGCCCGGACGACCTCCCGCTCGACCCGCGGGCCCATGCCGGCCGCGTGCGACCGGACGATGTTCCGCTGGAGCTGGACGCGCAGTTCGGGGCTGATGTGGCGGACGGCGAGGGCGCCGAAGCCGGTGGAGACGCCGTAGACCGGGTCGGGCTTGGCGGCGAGTTCGTCGATGAAGGCGCGGGAGGCGGTGACGGCGGCGAGGGCCTCCTCGGACAGCTCGATCTGGGCCGCGCCGCGGGCCACCGCGATGACGTCCTGTGCGGTCGTGCCGGACGTCCCCAGCACCACAGTGTGCATATCCATATTCAGGCACCCTAGAGACTGAATCGCCGAATGTCACCACCAAGTTTTGCGATCACCCCTTACGGATCTCCGTGCGCCGGCCGCGCGGCCGCCCGGCCGGAACCGGTGGCTCATCTCCGGAAGCGCCGGCGCTCCGGGCCCGACCGCCGGTCCGGGGCGTCCGCGAGCCGGACCACCGGGTCGTCCTTGCCGCCGTGCCGTCCGGCGACCACCGGCTCGCCCGACCGCGCCGCCTTGGCCTTGTACTGCGCGGCGTCCGCGAGCCGGAAGAGCCGGCGGGCGCTGCGCACCGGGCCGATCGGGTCGCCGGTCGAGGCGACCCCCACCGCGACCCCCTCGCCGAGCTCCAACTCCCCGGCGCGCTCGCACAGTTCACCGGCCACCTTGACCACCTCGTCGGCCGGCGGCCCCACCGCGAGCAGACAGAACTCGTCGCCGCCGAGCCGGGCCGCGAGCGTGCCGGGCAGCATCGCCCCGCACAACGACAGCACCGAGCCGAACCGTTCCAGCAGCCGGTCGCCGACCGCGTGGCCGCAGGAGTCGTTGACCCGCTTGAGCCCGTTGAGGTCGCAGACCACCAGGCTGACCACGGCCTCCTCGGTGCGGTGCAGCTCCAGCCCCTCGTCCAGCCGCATGTCGACGGCCCGGCGATTGGCCAGCCCGGTCAGGGCGTCGGTGAAGGCCAGCCGACGGGCCTCGGCCAGCCGCTCGGTCTGGGCGATCCCGGCGGCCGTGACCGCGGCCAGCACGCTCGCGAAGTTGGCGTCCGCCCGGTCGAAGACCGGTGCGCCGGCGGGCCGGGCGACATACAGCTCGCCCCAGGCCCGGCCGTGCAGCACGATCGGGGCGACCACGCAGGCGCCGCGGCCCCGGCGGCGCAGTGCGGCCACCCGCTGCCGGTTGGCGGCGCCGCCCCCGCAGTCCGCCGGAGCGCCGGGCGGCGGGTCGGCGGTCTCCACCCAGGCACTGGGCTCGCCGCCGCCGGCCCACTGTTCGTGGAGGAAGCCGACGATCTCCGGGAACTCGTGGACGGGATAGGCCTCGTCGTCCGGGAACTCCTCCTCGTCGTCGGCGAGTTCACCGACGTTGACCAGCACCCGCAGCTGCCCCAGTTCGCGCTCCCATTTCGAGATCGCGGCGAACGACCCGGCCAGGGCCTGGCGCACGCCCTGTGCCGCGGCGTGTGCCGATTCGCGCGGCGTGTGCGCGGCCGCCATCGCCTGCGCCAGCTCCACCACGGCCCGCAGCCTCGCATCGCCCTCGCCCTCAGCCGCCACCGGACCCTCACATTCCGTCACCGTGCGCACGCTCTGTACTACAGCGTAGGAATGTTTAACCCGTTTCGCCCCCTTTAAGTGTGCGAGCAACACCTGGGCGTTATCCGCTTTGTTGCTGGTGGCGGCCGGGGATGCGGACGAGAGCCGTGTGACTACCCACAGTTATCGGCAGCCTACTCCCCGGGCCATTCCGGATCCCGCTTCTCGTTGAAGGCCGCGACGCCCTCCGCACGGTCCCCGGAGAAGGCCACGCTGCGCCAGGCGCCGTCCTCCACCTCCAGTCCGGCCCGCAGGTCCAGCCCGTGCCCCAGTCGCAGGGCGCGCTTGGCGGCGCGCAGCCCGACCGGGGAGTTACGGGCGATCCGGGCCGCCAGCTCCAGCGCCTCGGCCCGGTCCTGCCCGTCCGCGACCAGCTGGTCGACCAGCCCCAGCTCCGCGGCCTCCGGCGCCGGCACCCGCCGGGCGGTGAAGACCAGCTCGGCGGCGCGCGCGGCACCCACCCGGCGCGGCAGCAGCTGCGTCCCGCCGCCGCCGGGGATGACGCCCACCGAGACCTCCGGCAGGCCGACCACCGCGGTGCCGTCCGCGACGATCAGGTCGCAGGCCAGCGCCAGTTCGAAGCCGCCGCCGAGCGCGAAGCCGTGTACCGCGGCAATGGTGGGCACCGGCAGTTCCAGTACGCCGGTGTAGGCGGCGCGGGTGCGCGGACGCTGGCGCACCAGGTCCGCGTCCGTGAAGGAATTGCGCTCCTTGAGGTCGGCGCCCACGCAGAACGCCCGGTCATGGGTGGAGCTGAGCACCACGGCCCGTACGGAACGGTCCGCGGCCAGCTCGGCGCAGGCCTCGGCCAGTGCGTCGGCCATGGCCGTGGACACCGCGTTCATCGCCTTGGGCCGGTCCATGACCAGTTCCGCGGCGAAACCGTGGCGGCGGACGGCGACCCAGCCGTCCGCGCCGAACCGCCGCTCCTCTTCCTGCCCCTGCATCCGGCCCTCCCTGTTAACGAGCGTGAACCTGACGGACTCCTGGGATCATGCCAGGCGGGCGCTCCGCGGAACAGGGCCGACCGTGCACGGAACGGACCCGCCTGAACGGAACCGGCTGAACGACCCGCCTGAAGGGGCCCGGCTGAACGACCCGCCTGAACGGGCACGCCGGAACGGGCGCGGCGGGAAAGCGGCGGTCTCAGGTGCGGCGGGTCAGCAGCCAGGGCTCGACGACGCCCAGTCCGCGCACCGGGCGCTGCCACATCGGCTGGAGCGCGAAGCGGTACGACGGCGGCGGTTCGCCGGTGCCCTCCTCGGCGGCCTTCTCCGCGGCCGCGGCGTCCGCCTCGGACACCGGGGCGTCACCGATCCGGCCCAGCTCCTCGGCGAACGCCTCGTCCACCAGCACGGTGTCCTTCGGCGCTATCGAGGTGAGCCGGCTGGCCAGATTGACGGTCGTGCCGAAGACGTCGCCCATCCGGGTCGTGACCGTGCCGAAGGCGATGCCGACCCGCAGCTCCGGCATGGTCTCGTCATGGGTCATGGTCTCGATCAGCCGCAGCCCGATCTCGGCGGCCACACCGGCGTCGTCGGCGGAGAACAGCACCTCGTCCCCGAGGGTCTTGATCAGCCGGCCGCCGTGCGCCGCCACCAGGTCGGAGCAGGTGGTCTCGAACGCCTCGACCAGCTCGCCGAGTTCCTCCTCCTCCAGACGCCGGGTCAGCCGGGTGAAGCCCACCAGGTCGGCGAAGCCCACGGCCAGCCGCCGGTCGACCATTTCGGCGTCGTCCTGGGCCCGGACGACCCGGCCGGTCGCGGCGGCGAGCTGGCGCCGCCAGACGTAGACCAGGAACTCCTCCAGCTCGGGGAGGAGCAGCTCGACCAGCGGGTAGGTGATCTCGGTGCGGGTCAGGCCGGAGTCCTGGGGCTCGGTGAGGCCCTCCAGGAAGGAGTCGATCTGCCAGTCGGCCAGCCGGGCGGTGGTCTGGCCCGTGGAACGGGCCACCTGAATGGCCATCGCCTCGCTCAGCAGACCGGCCTCGACCAGACCGGCGAGCCGGCGCAGGGCCAGCACGTCGGCCTCGGTGAGCGCCTTGACCTGGCCGATGTCGGCGAAGCCCATGGCCCGCCAGAAGCGGGAGGCAAGGTCCATCGAGACCCCGGCGCTGCGGGCCGCCTGGAACGGCGTGTACCGGCGGTCGGCGCCGAGGATGAGCTGTTCGAGGCGGACGGCGATGTTGTTCTCGTCGCCGTGCCCGTCGCCGTCGCCGCCGGCCCCCGGGGGGTCGCCGGCCGGGACGTCGCGTACGGCATCGCCCTCGGTGGCCACATCGCGCGGGGTGGCGCCCGAGTCGTCGGCACTCACCGGCCGCTCCCTGTCCGATCCCTGCGCACTGCCCTTCCGATCACTGCTCGCCCGTGGCCCGCTCCCCGGCGGACCGCCTCAACGATACGGCAGGTGTGCTCTGGCTCACTCTCACATGTCGGCCCTGACCACGGAAGAGGTGTGGACACGCCGCCCGGTGGGGCCGGTCGGCCCGCCCGGCGCGGGGGCTCACCGGGGGGCGCATGGCGGGGTCCGGCAGGGGCCTCATCAGGAGCCGTCCGCCGGGCGCAGATGGATGATGTCACCCGCCCCCACGGGCTGCTGCACACCGTCGGCGGTGGCCAGCACCAGCCGCCCGTCACCGTCGATCGCGACCGCCTCGCCGGTGATCTCCTGATCGCCCGGCAGTTCGGCGCGCACCGAACGGCCCAACGTGGCGCAGCCGGCCGCGTAGGTCTCCTGCAGACGGCTGCGGACCGGGTCGCCGTCCGCGTCCTGCCACCGGCCGTACCACTGCTCCAGGGAGCGCAGCACGGCGCGCAGCAGCGGGTCGCGGTCGGTGTTCTGCGCGCCGGCCAGGGCCAGCGAGCCCGCGGTCGGGACCGGGAGTTCCTCGGCGGTCAGGGACACGTTGAGGCCGATGCCGACGACGACGCCGGAGCCGGCCCGTTCGGCGAGGATGCCGCCGGTCTTGCGTTCCTGGCCATCGACCGGGACGAGCAGGTCGTTGGGCCACTTGAGTGCGGTGTCGACGCCGGCCGTGCGGGACAGGGCCGTTGCGGTGGCGACGCCGGCCAGCAACGGCAGCCAGCCCCAGCGCTCCATGGGGACGCGGGGGGTGAGGAAGACGGAGAAGAAGAGGCCGGAGCGCGGGGGCGCCGACCAGGCGCGGTCCAGCCGGCCGCGGCCCGCGGACTGCTCCTCGGCCACCAGAATGGCGCCCTCGGCCTCGCCCTTGGCGGCCCGGGCCGCCAGGTCGGTGTTGGTGGAACCGGTGGCGGGCACGACGTCCAGACCGGTCCACAGGCCGTCGGGCCGGACCAGCGCCCGGCGCAGGGCGGCGGCGTTCAGCGGGGGCCGGCCCAGATCGCTCCAGCGGCCGGCGTCTTTGTCCCGGTTTCCCGGTGGTTGAGGCGTCATGCCACCAGCCTAGGTGTGGTCAACGACGCAGTGCCGCTGAGCAGTCCCGCCGATACGCTACGGATTGGTAGCCACACACGTACCACCCTCAGTACGAGCACCAGTCCAGGACGAGCAGGAGCCGCATCCCGATGTCCGAGCCGGAAGCAAACATCCACACCACCGCGGGCAAATTGGCGGATCTGCAGCGGCGGATCGAAGAGGCCACTCACGCCGGTTCCGCCCGCGCGGTGGAAAAGCAGCACGCCAAGGGCAAGTTGACGGCGCGTGAGCGCATCGATCTGCTGCTGGACGAGGGCTCGTTCGTCGAGCTGGACGAGTTCGCGCGGCACCGTTCGACCAATTTCGGGATGGAGCAGAGCCGCCCGTACGGCGACGGCGTGGTGACCGGCTACGGCACCGTCGACGGCCGCCCGGTGGCCGTCTTCTCGCAGGACTTCACGGTCTTCGGCGGGGCGCTCGGCGGGGTCTTCGGCGAGAAGATCGTCAAGGTGATGGACTTCGCCCTGAAGACCGGCTGCCCGGTCATCGGCATCAACGACTCCGGCGGCGCGCGCATCCAGGAGGGCGTGGTCTCGCTCGGCATGTACGGCGAGATCTTCCGCCGCAACACCCATGCCTCGGGCGTGATCCCGCAGATCAGCCTGATCGTCGGCCCGTGCGCGGGCGGTGCGGTCTACTCCCCCGCGATCACCGACTTCACCGTCATGGTCGACCAGACCTCGCACATGTTCATCACCGGACCGGACGTCATCAAGACGGTCACCGGCGAGGACGTGGGCTTCGAGGAGCTGGGCGGGGCGCGGACGCACAACACCACCTCCGGCGTGGCGCACCACATGGCGGGCGACGAGAAGGACGCCATCGAGTACGTCAAGGGCCTGCTGTCGTACCTGCCGTCCAACAACCTCTCCGACCCGCCGGTCTTCCCGGAGGAGGCGGACCTGGAGACCTCGGACGCCGACCGCGAGCTGGACGCGCTGATCCCGGACTCGGCCAACCAGCCGTACGACATGCTCACGGCCATCGAGCACGTCCTGGACGACGGCGAGTTCCTGGAGACCCAGGCGCTCTTCGCGCCGAACATCGTCACCGGCTTCGGGCGGGTCGAGGGCCACTCCGTCGGTGTGGTCGCCAACCAGCCGATGCAGTACGCGGGCACCCTGGACATCAAGGCCAGTGAGAAGGCCGCGCGGTTCGTGCGGACCTGCGACGCGTACAACATCCCGGTGCTGACCTTCGTCGACGTGCCGGGCTTCCTGCCGGGCACGGACCAGGAGTACGACGGGATCATCCGGCGCGGCGCCAAGCTGATCTACGCCTACGCCGAGGCGACGGTCCCGCTGATCACCGTCATCACCCGCAAGGCGTTCGGCGGCGCGTACGACGTCATGGGCTCCAAGCACCTGGGCGCGGACCTCAACCTGGCCTGGCCGACCGCGCAGATCGCGGTCATGGGCGCCCAGGGCGCGGTCAACATCCTGCACCGCCGCACGCTCGCCGCGATCGAGGACCCCGCGGCGCAGGAGCAGCGGCGCCAGGAGCTCATCCAGGAGTACGAGAACGCCCTGCTCAACCCGTACGTGGCGGCCGAGCGCGGCTACGTCGACGCGGTGATCATGCCGTCCGAGACCCGCCGGCACATCGTCCGGGGGCTGCGCACGCTGCGCAACAAGCGCGAGTCGCTGCCGCCGAAGAAGCACGGCAACATCCCGCTCTGACCGGCCGGTACACGGCGGGGACCGGCAGTACACGGCGAGGACCGGCGAGGACCGGCGAAGGGAGCCGTCTCGATGATCAAGGTCGTACGGGGCAATCCGACCCCCGAGGAGCTGGCCGCCGCACTGGCGGTGGTGCAGGCCCGGGCCGCGGCGGCCGCTGCCGCCGGGCCCGGGGACGGCGAGGGAGGCAGGACCGAATGGGCCGATCCGGCGGCCACGGTCCCGGCGCGGTCACGGCTGCCGCACCCGGGGCCGCGGGCCTGGCGGACGAGCTACTGGCCGCGCTGACCGCTCACCGGCCGGTGCGTGCCGGCCGGCCCCTCCGGCTGATCGATGCATGATGCATTGACTAGTCCTTCGGACCGTGGCGCCTGAGTACGCGTACTCAGGCGCCACGAGCGTCATGGGCACAGGATCGTTACATGCTGTGGTCCGATCCGCCCGATGAGCCGCCCGAGGAGCTGCGCGACGCGCAGGCCAAGCTCCGCCGGCTGGGCATCGTGCTGGCCGTCGCCGCAGTGCTGCTGATGGTCCTGCTCTCGGAGCGCTGACCCGGCCGGACCGCGTCGGACCCGCACCGGACCGGCGGGGGTGGCCGCCCCTGGGGAGGTAACACTCACACCTCCCGACTGTTCCCGACCGCAACCATCCCCCCGCCTTTCGCATCTTTCCCTCCTGACAACGCAATTCGGACGCCCGGCCTCCGGACCGGCCGCCGACGGGGAGTGGGAGAGCGATGAACAGGCCGCTGAGACACATAGCCGTCTTCTGCGGGGTACTGGTACTGGCTCTGCTGGTACGGGCGACCTGGGTGCAGTTCGTCCAGGGCGACGACCTGGCCAACGACCCGTACAACCGCCGCGTGAAGATCGAGGCGTTCTCCTACCCGCGCGGCAACATCATCGTGGGCGGCAAGCCGGTCACCGGTTCCGTGGCGACCTCCGGCGACTTCAAGTACAAGCGGACGTACACCGACGGCCCGATGTACGCCCCGGTCACCGGCTTCGCGTCGCAGGGCATCGGCACCTCGTTCCTGGAGGGCACCTACAACAAGCTGCTCAGCGGCAAGGACGACAAGCTCGCCCTCAAGCGGGCCCAGGCCATCCTGACCGGTGAGAAGCCGCGCGGCGGCGACGTGATCACCACCATCGACCCCAAGGCACAAAAGGCCGCCTACAAGGGGCTGACCGAGCTGAACGCCAAGGGCGCGGTGGTCGCCCTCGACCCGCGCACCGGCCGGGTCCTGGCGCTGGCCTCCACCCCCTCCTACGACCCGTCGGTCTTCGCGGGCATCGAGGACGGCGCGAAGTTCGCCGCGCTCGACAAGGACAAGACCAAGCCGCTCAGCAACCGGGCCCTGCGCGAGACCTACGCCCCCGGCTCCACCTTCAAGATCGTCACCGCCGCCGCGGCCCTGGAACACGGCGTGATCACCGACATCGACACCCCCACCGGCGCCCGCGCCCCGTACCAGCTGCCGCTCAGCACCACCAAGATCGGCAACGACGTGGCCGGTGCGCCCTGCGACAAGGCGTCCCTGAAGACCGGTATGCAGTGGTCCTGCAACAACGTCTTCCTCGACACCGCGCTGAAGGTCGGCAAGGACAAGATGCGCGAGACCGCCGAGAAGTTCGGCTTCAACTCCGACGTCTACGACGAGGAGCTCGGCGACCTGCTGGCCACCAAGAGCCTCTACCCGGACAAGCTCGACAAGCCGCAGACCGCGCTCACCGGCATGGGCCAGGGCAGCCTGACCAGCACCCCGATGCAGATGGCGATGGTCGCCGCGGCGATCGCCAACGACGGCAAGCTGATGACGCCGCACATCGTCGACGAGCTGCGCGGCCCCGACCTGAGCACGATCCAGAAGTTCGAGCCGAAGACGATGTCCCAGGCCGTCTCCGCCGACACCGCGAAGAAGGTGCAGGAGATGATGGAGTACACCGTCTCGGAGGGCACCGCCTCGAAGGCCAAGATCGACGGCGTGACGGTCGGCGGCAAGACCGGCACCGCCCAGCACGGCGCCAACGTCAACGACGAGCGGCCCTACGCCTGGTTCGTCTCCTACGCCAAGCAGAGCGACGGCTCCTCCCCGGTCGCGGTCGCCGTCTTCGTCGACCCCAAGGACATGGACATCCCGCGCTCCGAGATCGCCGGCGGCAAGCTCGGCGGCCCGATCGCCAAGCAGGTCATGCAGGCCGTCCTCGGCAAGTAGTCCGCCCGCCCCCGGCCCGGCCCGGCTCCGTACGATGGCGGGCATGACCGAACAGCCGCGCCCCCGCCGTCTCGTCCTCGCCTCCCAGTCCCCCGCCCGGCTGGGCCTGCTGCGCCAGGCCGGGCTGGCGCCGGAGGTCATCGTCAGCGGCGTCGACGAGGACGCGGTCACCGCCGACAGCCCCGCCGAGCTGGCCCGGGTCCTGGCCGAGGCCAAGGCCGCCGCGGTCGCCGACCGCCCGGAGGCGGCCGGTGCGCTGGTCGTGGGCTGCGACTCGGTCCTGGAGCTGGACGGCCGGGCGCTGGGCAAGCCGGCCGACGCCGAGGACGCCACCGCCCGCTGGAAGTCGATGCGCGGCCGGTCCGGCGTGCTGCAGACCGGCCACTGCGTGATCGACACCGCGGCGGGCGGCCGCCGGGTCTCCGCCACGGCCTCGACCACGGTCCGTTTCGGCGAGCCGACCGACGCCGAGATCGCCGCCTACGTGGCGAGCGGCGAACCGCTCTTCGTCGCCGGCGCCTTCACGCTCGACGGCCGCTCCGCGCCCTTCATCGACGGCATCGACGGCGACCCCGGCAACGTCATCGGCCTGTCCCTGCCGCTGCTGCGCCGTCTGCTGGCCGAACTGGACGTCCGCATCACCGACTTGTGGACCTGAGCCGCCGGGCACGGCGGCTCGTAACGGGGAACGCATCACACGGGGGGAACATGAACGACCACGCGCCGGCGCATGCCGCGACGGCCCACACCGCGCTCAACCACAACGTGAGCCTGCTCATCGGGCTGCTCGTCGTCGCCCTGATCATCCGCCGCCAGCTGCGGACCCGTCCGGTGCGGCCCCGGGCGTCGCTGATCGGCCCGGCCGTGCTCGGCGTGCTGGGCGTGGCCTCGCTGGCCTTCGGCGTGGCCTCGGTCGTCAAGGAGCACCCGCTGACGCCGCCCGTCATCGCCCTGGTCGTCGCCACCCTGGTCATCGGGGTGCCGCTCGGCCTGGTCCGGGCGACGACGGTACGCGTCTGGCACGACCCGGACCGCGGCGTCCTGCGCCAGGGCACGCTGATCACCACCGCCCTGTGGCTGGTGTCCGCCGCCGTGCACGCCGGCATGGCGGAGTGGATCGACCACACCGCGGCGGCCGGCCTGCTGGGCTTCTCGACGCTCTACCTGTACCTCTGCGTGACGTACGGCGTGCAGGGCCATATGGTGCGCCGGCGGGCGGCCGAACTGCCGGGGTGACGCGGCCGTCGCGAGGGGCGTCCCCGGGCGCTGATATCCGGGCGCCCGGCGGCCGTCCGGCCTCTACTCTGCCCCCATGGCAACTGTCGTCGAACTGATCAGCTACCCCGTCAAGGGCTGCGCCGGTGTGCCGGCGGACGCGGCGGAGCTCACCGAGGCCGGGCTCGCCCATGACCGCACCTTCCTGGTCGTCGGTGCGGACGGCGTCTTCCGCAGCCAGCGCACCGACCCGGGCCTGGCGGTGATCCGCCCGGAGGTCAGCGCCGACGGCACCCACCTCACCCTCTCCGCCCCGGGCGCCGAGCCGCTGCACCTCCGCATCGAGGACGGCACCGCCTCGCCCGCCAGGGCGGACGTGACCATGTTCGGCGCGCCCTACCGGGCCGTCGACCAGGGCGAGGCGGCCGCCGGGTGGCTGTCCGAGGTCCTCGGCGCGCCCAGCCGGCTGGTCCGCGTACCGCCGGAACACGACCGGGTCACCGACGGCCTGACCCCCGGCACCTCCGGCTTCGCCGATTCCAGCGCCGTGCACGTCCTCTCCCGCGCCTCCCTCGACGACCTCAACTCCCGTATCGCCGCGGCCGGCCGCGCACCGGTCCCGATGACGCGCTTCCGCCCCAACATCGTGGTGGCCGGCTGGGACGCCCCGCAGACCGAGGACCGCGCCCGGCGGGTCACCGTCGGCGGCGGCGAGCTGGGCTTCACCAAGCTCGCCATCCGCTGCGCGGTCACCCTCGTCGACCCGGCGACCGGCGCCAAGGCGGGCCCCGAGCCCCTGCGCACCCTCGCCGGCTACCGCCGGGTGCCCGAGGGGGGCGTCGCCTTCGGCGCGAAGTTCTCCGTGACGGCCACCGGAAAGCTGGCGGTCGGCGACGCATTCCACGTCACGTCCTGGGGAACCGATTGACCCGATAAGCCCGGTCGGTCCGAACGGGCTCAGGTCCGTCCACCCAAGGAGTGCACAGATGCCCCGGATCCTGCTCATCGCCGGCGACGCCACCGAAGACCTGGAGTTCTTCTACCCGTACCAGCGGCTGCTGGAGGAGGGCTACGAGGTCCACGTCGCGGCCCCCGCCCGCAAGAAGCTGCGGTTCGTCGTGCACGACTTCGTCGAGGGCTACGACACCTACGTCGAACGCGAGGGCCACTCCTGGCCGTCCGACGTGGCCCTGTCCGAGGTCGACCCGGCCGAGTACGCCGCGCTGGTCCTCCCCGGCGGCCGGGCCCCCGAATACCTCCGCAACGACACCGACTACCGCCGTGTCGTCACCCACTTCTTCGACGCCGACAAGCCCGTCGCCCACATCTGCCACGCGGCCATCACCCTGGCCCCCCTCGGCGTCCTCAAGAACCGCCGCACCGCCGCCTACCCCGCCTGCGCCCCCGACGTCGACCTCGGCGGCGGCACCTTCGTCGACGCCTCCGCAGTCGTCGACGGCAAGATCGTCTCCGCCCGCGCCTGGAACGACCACCCGGAATGGATGCGCGCCTTCATGGAGGTACTGCGGGAGCATGCGCCGGTGAAGGGGTGACCGGTGACACAGGTCAGGGCCCGGGATTCCTCCCGGGCCCTGACCGTACCTGCGCCGGCACCGTCGGCCGCGCCACTCCACCCGCGACGTGCGACGCGGGTGACGCCACGTCAGGCGTCGCGAACGTCAGAGCGCGCCCGGCGCCGCCGGTCGGGGTCCGTTCGGGGGACCGCCGGCGGACGGACCGCCGGCGGAGGGGTCACCGGCCGGGTCGCCGTTCGCGGGGGCGTGCCCCTCCCCGTACGCCACCAGTGTCAGGACCAGGAGCGCCAGCACCACCATCAGCGCGAGGAACGCGGGCCAGCCGGCCAGGCCGACGGCGAGGGCGCCGACGATGCCGTGCACCACCGCGGCACTGATGAGGACGATCCGGGCGAAGCCGCCGGGAGCCCGGTCGCGGACGGCCGTGCGGACCAGGATGCCCGCGCAGAACAGGAGATAGAGGCCGAAGAGGGCACCGGCTATCCAGGAGCCGGCGGACATCGCCCGTGGGTCGAGGCCCGCCAGCGACATCTGCTGCTTGTCCACGACGATGCTCAGGATCCAGTTGAGCAGCACGATGCCGCACGCCTCCAGGACCAGTACCACCGCCGCGACCAGGGCCACCGGTCGTCGCGCCACCACATCCACCCACTTCCGCCAAGTGCCGGGCCCGATGCCGGGTACCGCGCGCACAGCCGCCGCCCGGAGTCCAAGAAGGGCATCGCGCACGCTACTAATGGGTAATAGCCGGGGCAAGGGTTCTGCACGAGTGGGTGCGGGACGCCGCGCGGATCACGGCCCCCGGCCGCTCCCGGCGCGCCCGGCGGACGGAGCGGCCCGCAAAGTTTCCTTCGCCCATTCGTAGGGACTCCACAAAGAATTGACGATCCGCTGGCTGCGGAACGTTCGAGATCTAGGCCACACCGCGTCCCGCGCCGGAGCCCGGGAATCCGGGCCTACCCTGGGATACCAGGGGACTTAGGTCCCTCACTGGCGCCCCGAGCACACTCCGTGTGGGAAAGCTCACCCCAGGGAACGGGTCGGCACGCGGTGTCGCCAGTCCCTAAAATCGCCGCATCCCTTTGTTGCGGCGAAGCGCCAAGGAAGGACCCATCGTGCGCAAGGTGCTCATCGCCAACCGTGGCGAAATCGCTGTTCGCGTTGCCCGTGCATGCCGGGACGCGGGGATCGGCAGCGTCGCTGTCTATGCCGACCCCGACCGGGACGCACTGCACGTCCGCGCGGCAGACGAGGCATACGCCCTGGGCGGTGACACTCCTGCCACCAGCTACCTGGACATCGCCAAGGTCCTGGCTGCGGCCGCCGATTCGGGCGCGGACGCCATCCACCCGGGCTACGGCTTCCTCTCCGAGAACGCCGAGTTCGCGCAGGCGGTGCTCGACGCGGGGCTGACCTGGATCGGCCCGCCCCCGCACGCCATCCGCGACCTCGGCGACAAGGTCGCGGCCCGGCACATCGCCCAGCGCGCCGGCGCCCCGCTGGTCGCCGGCACCCCCGACCCGGTCTCCGGCGCGGAGGAGGTCGTCGCCTTCGCCAAGGAGAACGGCCTGCCGATCGCGATCAAGGCGGCCTTCGGCGGCGGCGGCCGCGGCCTGAAGGTCGCCCGCACCCTCGACGAGGTCCCGGAGCTGTACGACTCCGCGGTGCGCGAGGCGGTCGCCGCCTTCGGCCGTGGCGAGTGCTTCGTCGAGCGCTACCTGGACCGTCCGCGGCACGTCGAGACCCAGTGCCTGGCCGACAAGCACGGCAACGTGGTCGTGGTCTCGACCCGTGACTGCTCGCTCCAGCGCCGCCACCAGAAGCTGGTCGAGGAGGCCCCCGCGCCGTTCCTGACGGCCGAACAGAACGCCGAGCTGTACCGCGCGTCCAAGGCCATCCTCAAGGAGGCCGGCTACGAGGGCGCGGGCACCTGCGAATTCCTCGTCGGCCAGGACGGCACCATCTCCTTCCTGGAGGTCAACACCCGCCTCCAGGTCGAGCACCCGGTCACCGAAGAGGTCACCGGCATCGACCTGGTCCGCGAGATGTTCCGGATCGCCGACGGCGAGGAGCTCGGCTACGACGACCCGGCGCTGCGCGGCCACTCCTTCGAGTTCCGCATCAACGGCGAGGACCCGGGCCGCAACTTCCTCCCCGCGCCCGGCACGGTCACCCGGTTCGACGCGCCGACCGGCCCCGGTGTCCGGCTGGACGCCGGTGTCGAGGCCGGCTCGGTCATCGGCCCGGCCTGGGACTCCCTGCTGGCCAAGCTGGTCGTCACCGGCGCCACCCGCGAGCAGGCCCTGCAGCGGGCCGCCCGGGCGCTGGCGGAGTTCACCGTCGAGGGCATGGCCACCGCCATCCCGTTCCACCGCGCGGTCGTCCAGGACCCCGCCTTCGCGCCCGAACTCACCGGCTCCGCCGACCCGTTCACGGTCCACACCCGCTGGATCGAGACCGAGTTCGTCAACGAGATCCCGCCGTTCGCCGCACCCGGCGGCGAGGAGTCCGAGGCCGACGCCCGCGAGACGGTCGTCGTCGAGGTCGGCGGCAAGCGCCTGGAGGTCTCGCTGCCGTCCTCGCTGGGGATGCCGCTGGCCCGGGCCGCGGTCGCCGGCGGCGCCAAGCCCAAGCGCAAGGCCGCCAAGAAGGCCGGCAGCGCCGCCTCCGGCGACGCCCTCGCCTCCCCGATGCAGGGCACCATCGTCAAGGTCGCCGTCGAGGAGGGCCAGCAGGTCACCGAGGGCGAACTGGTCGTCGTCCTGGAGGCCATGAAGATGGAGCAGCCCATCAACGCCCACCGCACCGGCACGGTCAAGGGCCTGACCGCCGAGGTCGGCGCCGCGCTCACGTCCGGCGCGGTGATCTGCGAGATCAAGGACTGATCCACGGCAGCGCCACGCACGAGGCGTGACGGGGCTCCCGGCAGCGATGCCGGGAGCCCCGCGCGCTTTTCCGCCGCCGCTACGAGTTGCCTGCTACGAGTTCCCCACCACGTCCTCCGGGAACGTCAGCTGCTCGTTCATCCAGGTGAGCGCGGCGGGCAGTTCGCGCCGCCAGGTGGCGAAGTTGTGGCTGCCGTGGTCGAGGACGACCGAGTCCGCCTTCATCGGGGGGCGCACCGCGGCCAGGAAGGCCCGCGCGGCCGGGTAGTTCTTCTCGCCGGTACGGCTGGTGCCGATCAGCACGTTCACCTGCGGTGCGGGCAGGTGCCGCAGCCGCCACATCAGATCGTGCTCCAGGCGCCGCCGGGCCCGGTCCCGGCCGTCACCGAAGAGGTTGCCGGTGGTCGGGTCGTTGCTGACCTTGTAGTCGGGCGAGAGGGCGGCCGCCGAGGTGTACGTACGGTCGTGCCGCAGGGCCAACTGGAGGGCGCAGCTGCCGCCCGAGGAGTAGCCCAGGACGCCCCAGCCGCCCGGGTCGTGACCGACGCGGTAGTGCGACCTCAGCGCCTCCGGCACGTCCCGCGCGAAGAACGTCTCGGCCTGCGGGCCACCGGGCACGTCGACGCACTGGGTGTCGCGCGGCGGCGCGATCGTGGGCCGCAGCATCACGATGACCGTCGGCTGCATCCGGCCGGACCGGATCATCGCGGCGGCGGTCTGCGGCAGCCGCAGGTGCTGCCCCAGCAGGAACGTACCGCCCGGGTAGCCGCTCAGCGCGACGATGACGGGGAAGCGCTGGCGGGCGTACTGCGGCTGGAAGTACTGCGGCGGCAGATAGACGTACGCCGGGTCCACCGCCCGGGTCCGCCGCCCGACGATCCGCACCGACTCGACCCGGCCCACCAGCTCCGGCCGGCCCTTCGGCAGGCCGTGCACCTTGTCCAGGCCGTCCGGGCCGGACGTCTGCACCAGCCCCTTCGACGGGTCGCCGGCCGGGCCCGCCGCACCGCCGTCGCCCCACTTCCCGAGCGCGGCCGGCGCATCGTCGTACAGGCCGAGCAGCTCGTGCCACGACGCGTAGAACTGGAAGTTGGCGTTCACCGCCAGGCCGAGTGCCGAGACGACGGCCAGCTGGGTCGCCACGATCGAACCGAGCCGCCCCAGCAGCGCCCGCGGGCCGCGCCCGGCGAACCGCGGCCACAGCCAGAGCGTGAGCGCCACACAGACCACGGCGACCGCGGCCATGGCGTACAACAGCGACCGGCTGGTCAGTCCCATGACGTATTTCCCCAGACGTCCCGCGCCGTGCGCCGCTCCCCCGGCGGCCCGCCACGGCGTATTCCGCGGCCCTCCGGAAGAGCCCGGAAGACCTCATTGCGCCAGGTTTGATGTCCCTTGACGCCCCGGCGTTGCGGGCCCCCGCAGGAGTTCGGCCGCGCGACCGCTGCGGTACGCCGGGACTTCACACGGAGGCCGCCGGGTGGCTACGGGAGGCGGGCGCGCGGGGGCGGAGGGAGGGCCGGCGCGGGACCGCGCGACAGCAAACCGGAGGAGTCCTCCGAACCGGCCGGGAGGGGCCCTCCGCACCGGCCCGGAAATCCGTGCCCACCGCACCGGATCACCCCGCAATCCGGCAATGGCATCCTGGAGCCACCGGGCCGCAACCGGCCGGGTCGAGGGAGGACGGCGATGGCGACCGAGACGGCAGGGCAGCGGCAGGTGGGCGGCCCGCCGGCGACCGCGGCGGTGCGGTCACCGGACGTGCGACCGATGCGGGCCGACGCACGCCGCAACTACGAACGGCTGCTGACCGAGGCCCGTACGGCCTTCACCGAGCACGGCACGGACACCTCGCTGGAGGACATCGCGCGCCGCGCCGGCGTCGGCATCGGCACCCTCTACCGGCACTTCCCCAACCGCACCGCCCTCATGGGCGCGGTCTTCCAGAGCGAGGTCGACGCCCTGCTCGCCTACGCCAGGGAGCTCGCCGACGCCCCGCAGCCGTGCGCCGCGCTGGTCGACTGGCTGCGCGCGATCATCACCCACGCCAGCACCTACCGCGGACTGTCCCGCGCCCTGATGACGGCGTCGGCGGACGAGAGCTCGGGGATGGCGCGGTGCAGCGTGCCGATGCGGGAGGCCGGCGGCGCGCTGCTGGCCCGTGCCCAGCAGGCCGGAGCGGTACGGCCCGACGTGAACATCAGCGATCTGATGCAGCTGACCAACGGCATCGCACTGGCCGTCGAGGAGTCCCCGGACGACCCGCAACTCGCCGACCGGCTGCTGACCCTGACCCTGACCGGGTTGAAGCCCTGACCGGTTGAAGCCCTGACCGGGTTGACGCTCTGACCCGGCAGGCACGCCGGCCGGGCCGGAACTCCGGTGCCTGCGGCCCTCAGCGCCGTCGCGGAGCGAGGTCCGCGACCCGGCCGCCCGGCGCCTCGGACAGCGACGGGGCCGACCGCAGCTGCGGCCCGCCGCCCCCGCCCGGCCCGTGGCTGCGCCGCTGGCCCGGCAGCGGGACGTCCCGCCGGTGGCCCCGGCGGTCACCCGCCCCGCCGTCCAGGCCCGGCTGACCGGTACCGTGCCCGGCACCCGTACCGCCGGCGACGGCGATCTGGACGCCCTGGTCGGCCAGCGCCTGGAGCTCCGTCGCGGCACGGTCGTCGTGGGCCGGCGGCTCGTCCGTCACCAGGCGGGTGATCACATCCGTCGGCACGGTCTGGAACATCGTGTCGGAACCGAGCTTGGTGTGGTCGGCGAGCACCACCACCTCCCCCGCCGCCTGCACCAGCGCCCGGTCGACGCTCGCGGAGAGCATGTTGGACGTGGACAGCCCGCGCTCGGCGGTCAGCCCGCTGCCCGACAGGAAGGCGCGGGACACCCGCAGGCCCTGGAGGGACTGCTCGGCACCGCTGCCGACCAGCGCGTAGTTGGAGCCGCGCAGGGTGCCCCCGGTCATCACCACCTCGACGCGATTGGCGTGCGCCAACGCCTGGGCGACCAGCAGGGAGTTGGTGACGACGGTCAGCCCGGGTACCCGGGCGAGCCGGCGGGCCAGTTCCTGAGTGGTCGTTCCGGCGCCGACGACGATGGCCTCGCCCTCGTCGACGAAACCGGCCGCGAGATCGGCGATGGCCGTTTTCTCCGCGGTCGCTAGATGGGATTTCTGCGGGAATCCGGATTCGCGGGTAAAGCCTCCCGGGAGGACCGCGCCGCCGTGCCGGCGGTCGAGCAGTCCCTCTGCCTCCAGCGCCCGCACGTCCCGCCGTACGGTCACTTCGGAGGTCTGGACGACGCGGGCGAGCTCCCGGAGCGAAACGGCTCCGTTGGCGCGCACCATTTCAAGGATCAATTGGCGACGTTCTGCAGCGAACACGAAACTGACAGTAACGCCAACGACCGTCTGTTTTCAGCAGGTTGCACCAATTAACGGAAGTTGTTCACACCGCACAGCGTGACGTGGTATGCGCGGTGCATATGTCGCGCGTGCGTCGAACTCCCTTGCCCCGCCGAGCGCTTGCTGCCTGGTCAACCGGCCTGGCGACCGGAGGCGACGGAGCCGGACGACGACCCCGCAGCCACGGTCGGACGAGCGGGCTGCAGGGACGTTTCATCCCAAGTGCTCACCGGCAGCACAAAGTTTTCAATCGCCGCCGGCCGGCCGCATATCGGCCCTTTATCGGTTGTTCACCGCGCGGCCCGGCCGGACTCCGCCGCGCCTACTCGCTGCCCGTCTTCCGTGCGTGCAGCTGCCGGGCGACCTCGGCGATCGAACCGGACAGCGACGGGTACACGGTGAACGCGCTGGCGATCTGCTCGACGGTCAGATTGTTGTCGACCGCGATCGAGATCGGGTGGATGAGCTCGCTGGCGCGGGGGGAAACGACCACACCGCCGACCACGATGCCCGTACCGGGACGGCAGAACAGCTTCACGAAACCGTCGCGGATGCCCTGCATCTTCGCCCGCGGATTGCGCAGCAGCGGAAGCTTCACGACCCGGGCGTCGATCTTCCCGGAGTCGACGTCGGCCTGCGAATAACCGACCGTGGCGATCTCCGGGTCGGTGAAGACGTTCGCGGAAACCGTCTTGAGATTCAGCGGCGCGACCGCGTCACCGAGGAAGTGGTACATCGCGATCCGGCCCTGCATCGCCGCGACCGACGCCAGCGCGAAGACGCCGGTGCAGTCACCCGCCGCGTACACACCCGGCGCGCTGGTCCGCGAGACCTTGTCCGTCCACACGTGGCCGGACTCCTTCAGCTTGACCCCGGCACCCTCCAGGCCCATGCCCTCGGTGTTGGGGATCGAACCGACCGCCATCAGGCAGTGCGTACCGGAGATCGTCCGGCCGTCGGCCAGCGTCACCTCGACCCGGTCGCCCACCCGCTTGGCCGACTGTGCCCGCGAACGCGCCATGACATTCATGCCGCGCCGCCGGAAGACGTCCTCCAGGACCGCGGCGGCGTCCGGGTCCTCACCCGGCAGCACCCGGTCCCGGGACGAGACCAGCGTGACGCGGGAGCCGAGCGCCTGATAGGCACCGGCGAACTCGGCGCCCGTGACACCGGACCCGACCACGATGAGTTCCTCGGGCAGCTCGTCGAGGTCGTAGACCTGCGTCCAGTTCAGGATCCGCTCGCCGTCGGGCAGCGCGTCCGGGATCTCGCGGGGGTGCGCGCCGGTGGCGATCAGCACCGCGTCCGCGATCAGGCCCTCGGTCGTCCCGTCCGCCGCGGTCACCGTCACCTTGCGCGAACCGTCCGGCGCCTGGCCCGGCTCCAGCCGGCCGCGGCCGCGCATGACCCGGCCGCCGGCGCGGGTCACGGACGCCGTGATGTCATGCGACTGGGCGAGCGCGAGCCGCTTGACCCGTCGGTTGACCTTCCCCAGGTCCACGCCCACGACGCGGGCCGGCCGCTCGTTGTACGGGGTGTCGTCCTCGACGATGATGCCGAGCTCTTCGTACGACGAGTCGAAGGTCGTCATCACCTCGGCCGTCGCGATCAGGGTCTTCGACGGCACGCAGTCGGTGAGCACCGACGCCCCGCCCAGACCGTCGCAGTCGACGACGGTCACCTCCGCGCCGAGAGAGGCGGCCACCAGGGCCGCTTCGTATCCGCCGGGTCCGCCACCGATGATCACGATCCGAGTCACGTACTCCATTGTCCCGCACGCCCGTACGTCCCTCGCGCCCGGGGGCGGAGTGTGGCCCTTACGTGCGCCGGGGCGCGCGCTGCCCCGCCTTGTGCGAACCTCCGGTACCAAGAGCCCGATGGGCATCCTCCCGTACCCTCGGAACCATGTCGCTCTACGCCGCGTACGCCGGCAACCTCGACGCGCGGCTGATGTCCCGCCGCGCACCGCACTCGCCGCTGCGCGGCACGGGCTGGCTCAGCGGCTGGCGGCTCACCTTCGGCGGCGAGCAGATGGGGTGGGAGGGCGCCCTCGCGACGGTCGTCGAGGACCCGGACTCCCAGCTCTTCGTCGCGCTCTACGACATCGCCCCGATGGACGAGGAGTCCATGGACCGCTGGGAGGGCGTCGGCATGGGCATCTACCGCCGGATGCGGGTCCGGGTGCACACCCTCGAAGGCGACGAGACCGCCTGGATCTACGTCCTCAACGGCTACGAGGGCGGCCTCCCCTCCGCCCGCTACCTGGGTGAGATCGCCGACGCCGCCGAGTCCGCCGGCGCCCCCCACGACTACGTGATGGAACTCCGCAAGCGGCCTTGCTGAGGGGCCGGGCGGGCGGTCCGGCCCGCCGCCGGGCCGTGCAGATGCCCGGCCGTGCCCACCTCCCGTCCGGGCCGTGCCCACCTCACGTCCAGTCCCAGCTCACCTCCCGTCCGGGCCGGGACCGCGGCATGTCCCGGGCAAGCCGTTCGTCAAAAGCCACAAGAGAACGTTCCCAGCACCGTGAGCAGTGACATCTACGCGCGTAGGGGAATACCGGCTACCCTCGTCCGCGTGAACGCATCTGTTACCCCGGACATCGCGCGCGACCCCCAGGGCGCCGCCGACGCCGCCGCCGCCCGCCTGCGCGAGCTGACCGGCGCCGAGACCCACGACGTCGCCCTGGTGATGGGCTCCGGCTGGGCGCCGGCAGCCGAGGCCCTGGGCGCGCCCGAGCACGAATTCCCCGTCACCGAGCTGCCCGGCTTCCCGCCCCCGGCCGTCGCCGGCCACGGCGGCAAGATCCGCTCCTACCAGATCGGCGAGAAGCGCGCCCTGGTCTTCCTCGGCCGCACGCACTACTACGAGGGCCGGGGCGTCGCCGCCGTCGCGCACGGCGTCCGCACCGCCGTCGCCGCCGGCTGCAAGACCATCGTGCTCACCAACGGGTGCGGTGGCCTGCGCCAGGGCATGCGCCCGGGCCAGCCGGTCCTCATCAGCGACCACCTCAACCTCACCGCCACCTCCCCGATCGTCGGCGCGAACTTCGTCGACCTGACGGACCTGTACTCGCCGCGGCTGCGCGCGCTGTGCAAGGAGATCGACCCGAGCCTGGAGGAGGGCGTCTACGTCCAGTTCCCCGGCCCGCACTACGAGACCCCGGCCGAGATCAAGATGATCCGGACCCTGGGCGCCGACCTGGTCGGCATGTCCACCGTCCTGGAGGCCATCGCGGCCCGCGAGGCCGGTGCGGAGGTGCTCGGGCTGTCGCTGGTGACGAACCTCGCCGCCGGCATGACGGGTGAGCCGCTCAATCACGAAGAGGTCCTGCAGGCCGGCCGCGACTCCGCGACCCGGATGGGGACCCTGCTCGGACAGGTCCTCAGCAAGATCTGAGATCGGCCTAGGGCCCGGCCACGGCCGCCCGCCGCCATGGCCGGACCACCGAGGGCCCGGCCGCGGCCGGGCGGGGCCGGGCCGGGCCGGTTCCCCGCACCCACCTCACCCACCGCATCCACTAGGCAGGAGCATGACGTGGCTACCGAATCCGCGGAGCTGATCGACCGGGCCCGGGCCTGGCTGGCCGAGGACCCCGACCCGGAGACCCGGGACGAGTTGGCCAAGCTGATCGCGGCCGAGGACACCGACGAGCTGGCGGCCCGGTTCGCCGGCACCCTGCAGTTCGGCACGGCCGGGCTGCGCGGGGAGCTGGGCGCGGGCCCGATGCGGATGAACCGTTCGGTGGTCATCCGGGCCGCGGCCGGCCTCGCCGCGTACCTCCGGGCGAAGGGCGAGGGTTCCGGCCTGGTCGTCATCGGCTACGACGCACGCCACAAGAGCGCCGACTTCGCGCGCGACACCGCGGCCGTCATGGTCGGCGCCGGCCTGCGCGCCGCGCTGCTGCCGCGCCCGCTGCCCACCCCCGTCCTGGCCTTCGCGATCCGGCACCTGGGCGCGGTGGCCGGCGTCGAGGTCACCGCCAGCCACAACCCGCCGCGCGACAACGGCTACAAGGTCTACCTGGGTGACGGCTCGCAGATCGTGCCGCCCGCGGACGGGGAGATCGCCGCGGAGATCGCCGCGGTGCGCTCGTTGGCGGACGTACCGCGGCCCGGGTCCGGCTGGGAGACCCTCGACGACGCGGTCCTGGACGCCTACCTGGCGCGTACGGACGCGGTGCTGACGCCCGGCTCGGCCCGGGACCTCGACGTCGTCTACACGCCGATGCACGGCGTCGGCCGGGACGTGCTCGTCGCCGCCTTCGCCCGGGCCGGCTTCCCGGCCCCCGCGGTCGTGGCGGAGCAGGCCGAGCCGGACCCGGACTTCCCGACGGTCGCGTTCCCCAACCCGGAGGAGCCGGGCGCGATGGATCTCGCGTTCGCCACCGCCCGGGAGCGGGGCGAAGACGTCGACCTGGTGATCGCCAACGACCCGGACGCGGACCGCTGTGCCGTCGCCGTCCGCGCCCCCGGTACCCCCGAGGGCTGGCGGATGCTGCGCGGTGACGAGGTCGGCGCCCTGCTCGCCGCCCACCTCGTCAGCAAGCAGGCGGCCGGCACGTTCGCGACGACCATCGTTTCCTCGCAGCTGATGTCCCGTATCGCCGCGGCCTCCTCGCTGCCCTACGAGGAGACCCTGACCGGCTTCAAGTGGCTGGCCCGGGTGGACGGTCTGCGGTACGCCTACGAGGAGGCGCTCGGCTACTGCGTCGACCCGGAGGGCGTCCGCGACAAGGACGGCATCACCGCCGCCCTGCTGGTCACCGAGCTGGCCGCGGAGCTCAAGCGGGCCGGCCGGACGATCGCCGATCTGCTGGACGACCTCGCGGTGGAGTTCGGGGTGCACGCGACCGACCAGCTGTCGGTGCGGGTCGAGGACCTGACGCTGATCGCCGACGCCATGCGCCGGCTCCGCGAGCAGCCGCCGGCCGCGCTGGCCGGTCTGGCGGTGACCCGGGCGGACGATCTGAACCAGGGCACCGACGCCCTCCCGCCGACCGACGGACTGCGCTACTACCTGTCCGGCTCCCCGGAGGCCGGCATCGAGTCCGCCCGCGTCGTCGTGCGCCCCAGTGGCACCGAGCCCAAGCTGAAGTGCTATCTGGAGGTCGTCGCGCCGGTGTCCGGGCCGGAGGCGCTCGACGCGGCGCGTACGAGGGCGGCCGCCACCCTGGCGGCCATCAAGGAGGACGTGTCGGCGGCGGCCGGGATCTGACGGTCCCCTGCCACCTGCTGCAAGGCCCCTCGCCCTCGGGCGGGGGGCCTTTCCCGTAGGGGAGCCGGAGTCCGGGTGGGCCCGTAGGGGAGCCGGAGCCCGGGTGGGTCAGAGCGCGAGCATCACGACGAGGACGACCGCGCCCGCCACGAGGGGCGCGAGGATGCCGTACGCCCAGCGGACCACCGGCTCGCCCTGGGCGTCCGCCCGGCCCGCGACGCGTTCCTTGATCTCGCGCAGTTCGTCGAGGGCCTGGTCGGCCAGGGCGCGCGGGGCGGGTCCGGCGCCGGCGTCCGGGCCGAACCGGGGGGTGTCCGCGCCGGCGCCGCGCAGCGCCTGCCGGTTCGCCTTCTTGCGCTGCCGCAGGGAGACCGGGATGGCCCAGAGCTGGAATTTGCCGGTGGTGGTGAAGACCTCGGTGGAGAACGAGGCCCGCAGCTCCTCCACCGCGCCCCAGGGCAGCGTGATCGTACGGAACGGGTTCCGCACGGTCAGCCGCTCGTCGCCGGCCCGCACCAGCGGCCGCAGCGTGAAGGCGGCCACCAGCGGGACGCCGAGGAGCAGCGCGAACACCGTGATCAGCTTGGCGTGCGGGGTGCCGTGCAGCAGGGCGTCGGCGCCGAGCCAGCCGCCGAGCAGCAGGAGCAGGACGCCACCGACGAGGGCCGCGGGCGAGCGGTAGCTGCGCTCGGCGTACTGCTGCGGTGGCGGGGTGGTCCGGTCCTGGCGCGTCATGCCGCCGATTCTGCCTGACCGTCCGGATGCCGGACATTGCGTTACGGCATCATTCGGGCTGTGGCCGGAATGGCGGCGTCCAGGGGGATGACATTGCGCTACGCGCGTAGATATGCTCCCCTCGTGACCATGCCCATCACTGTTCCCGCATACGGCAAGGAAGCCGCGGGGCGTCTGGCGTCAATGGCGGCCGTGACCGCCGACGACGGTGCGCTGCGCCGCTTCCTCCACGGCCTCCCCGGCGTCGACGCGGTCGGCCTCGAAGCCCGCGCCGCCACCCTCGGCACCCGCTCGATCAAGACCACGGCGAAGGCGTACGCCATCGACCTCGCCCTCTCGATGATCGACCTGACGACCCTCGAAGGCGCGGACACCCCGGGCAAGGTCCGGGCGCTGTGCGCCAAGGGCATCAACCCGGATCCCACCGACCGCACCACCCCCAAGGTCGCGGCGATCTGCGTCTACCCCGACATGGTCGCGACGGCCAAGGAGGCGCTCGGCGACTCCGGCATCCACGTCGCGTCCGTCGCCACCGCCTTCCCGGCCGGCCGCGCCGCGCTGCCGGTCAAGCTGGCCGACACCCGTGACGCGGTCGCGGCCGGCGCCGACGAGATCGACATGGTGATCGACCGGGGCGCCTTCCTCTCCGGCCGCTACCTGCAGGTCTTCGAGGAGATCAAGGCCGTCAAGGAGGCCTGCGCCCGGCCCGACGGGACCGCCGCCCACTTGAAGGTCATCTTCGAGACCGGCGAGCTCCAGACGTACGACAACGTCCGCCGGGCCTCCTGGCTGTCGATGCTGGCCGGCGCCGACTTCATCAAGACCTCCACCGGCAAGGTGGCCGTGAACGCCACCCCGCCCGTCACGCTGCTGATGCTGGAGGCGGTGCGCGACTTCCACGCCGCCACCGGCGTCCAGGTCGGCGTGAAGCCGGCCGGCGGGATCCGCACCACCAAGGACGCGCTCAAGTACCTGGTGATGGTCAACGAGACGCTCGGCGAGCCCTGGCTGACCGCCGACTGGTTCCGCTTCGGCGCCTCCAGCCTCCTGAACGACCTGCTGATGCAGCGCCAGAAGCTCAGCACCGGCCGCTACTCCGGCCCCGACTACGTCACGGTGGACTGAGGCACCCATGACCTTCGAATACGCACCCGCACCCGAGTCCCGCTCGGTCGTCGACATCGCGCCGTCCTACGGACTGTTCATCGACGGCGAGTTCGCCCCGGCCGCCGACGGCAAGGTCTTCAAGACCGTCTCCCCCTCCTCCGAGGAGGTCCTGTCCGAGGTCGCCCAGGCCACCGCCGACGACGTCGACCGGGCCGTGAAGGCCGCCCGCAAGGCGTTCGAGAAGTGGTCGGCGCTGCCGGGCGCCGAGCGCGCCAAGTACCTGTTCCGGATCGCCCGGATCATCCAGGAGCGCTCGCGCGAGCTGGCCGTCCTGGAGTCGCTGGACAACGGCAAGCCGATCCGCGAGTCCCGCGACGCCGACCTGCCGCTGGTCGCCGCGCACTTCTTCTACTACGCGGGCTGGGCCGACAAGCTCGACCACGCCGGCTACGGCCCGAACCCGCGCCCCCTGGGCGTCGCGGGCCAGGTCATCCCGTGGAACTTCCCGCTGCTGATGCTGGCGTGGAAGATCGCCCCGGCGCTGGCGACCGGCAACACGGTCGTGCTGAAGCCGGCCGAGACCACCCCGCTGTCCGCCCTGTTCTTCGCGGACGTCTGCCGCCAGGCGGGCCTGCCCAAGGGCGTCGTCAACATCCTCACCGGGGACGGCTCGACGGGCGCGGCGCTGGTGGGCCACCCGGACGTCAACAAGGTGGCCTTCACCGGCTCCACCGAGGTCGGCAAGGCCATCGCCCGTACGGTCGCCGGCACGGACAAGAAGCTCACCCTCGAACTGGGCGGCAAGGCGGCGAACATCGTCTTCGACGACGCCCCCATCGACCAGGCCGTCGAGGGCATCGTCAACGGCATCTTCTTCAACCAGGGCCACGTCTGCTGCGCCGGCTCCCGCCTCCTGGTGCAGGAGTCGGTCCAGGACGAGCTGCTGGACGCGCTCAAGCGGCGGATGCAGACCCTGCGCGTGGGCGACCCGCTGGACAAGAACACCGACATCGGTGCGATCAACTCGGCCGAGCAGCTGGCCCGGATCACCGAGCTGGCCGACGCGGGCGAGGCCGAGGGCGCCGAGCGCTGGGCCCCGGCCTGTGAACTCCCCTCCGCCGGCTACTGGTTCGCGCCGACGCTCTTCACGGGCGTCACCCAGGCCCACCGGATCGCCCGGGAGGAGATCTTCGGCCCGGTGCTGTCCGTACTGACCTTCCGCGCCCCGGCCGAGGCCGTGGAGAAGGCCAACAACACCCCCTACGGCCTCTCCGCGGGCATCTGGTCGGAGAAGGGCTCGCGCATCCTGTGGATGGCGAACAAGCTCCGTGCGGGTGTCATCTGGTCCAACACGTTCAACAAGTTCGACCCGGCCTCGCCGTTCGGCGGCTACAAGGAGTCGGGCTTCGGCCGCGAGGGCGGCCGGCACGGTCTGGAGGCGTACCTCGATGTCTGAGCGTCTGTCGGTCTTCAAGACCTACAAGCTGTACGTGGGCGGGAAGTTCCCGCGTTCCGAGAGCGGCCGGGTGTACGAGGTGAGTGACGCGAAGGGCAACTGGCTGGCGAACGCACCCCTGTCCTCCCGCAAGGACGCGCGGGACGCGGTGGTCGCCGCCCGCAAGGCGTTCGGTGGCTGGTCGGGCGCCACGGCGTACAACCGCGGGCAGATCCTCTACCGCATCGCCGAGATGCTGGAGGGCCGCCGCGACCAGTTCGTCGCCGAGGTCGCCGACGCCGAGGGGCTGTCCAAGGCCAAGGCCACCGCCCAGGTGGAGGCGGCGATCGACCGCTGGGTCTGGTACGCGGGCTGGTCCGACAAGGTCGCGCAGATCGCCGGCGGCGCCAACCCCGTCGCGGGCCCGTACTTCAACCTCTCCTCGCCCGAGCCGACCGGTGTGGTCGCGGTCCTGGCCCCGCAGGAGTCGTCGTTCCTGGGCCTGGTCTCGGTGATCGCGCCGGCCGTCGTCACCGGCAACACCGTCGTGGTGGTCGCCTCGGAGAAGTCCCCGCTGCCGGCGCTGTCGCTGGGTGAGGTGCTGGCCACGTCCGACCTGCCGGGCGGTGTGGTCAACGTCCTCTCGGGCCGTACGGCGGAGATCGCCGCACCGCTCGCCGCCCACCAGGACGTCAACGCGATCGATCTCGCGGGGGCGGACGCCGGGCCGGCCAAGGAGCTGGAGACGGCGGCGGCCGACAACCTCAAGCGGGTGCTGCGCCCGCGCACGGAGGACTGGAGCGCCGACCCGGGCACGGACCGGCTGCTGGCCTTCCTGGAGACGAAGACGGTCTGGCACCCGATGGGTGTCTGATCCGGCGCGTCCACGACGTACCACCGCCCCGGGTGCCGCGGCACCCGGGGCGGTGGTGTGTCCGGAGGAGGGACGGGAGTTCGCGGCTAGCCGGGCAGGATCCGTTCGACCTTGTTGACCAGCGGGACGTCGCGGACCGCCGCGCCGTGCGAGAGGCTGCCGGTCACCACGGTGGTGCTGAGCGGCTTGAAGTCGGCGACCCGGGTGCCGACGGCGTTGGCGAGCGGGTCGACGCCGGTGTTGGCCAGCGGGTCCACCTGGATGTTCTTCAGCGGCCCGACACCGCCGGCCGCGGAGGTCAGCAGCGCGCCGGTCAACGCGTGGGCGGTGGCGCCGGTGTCGGTGCTGTGCCGGTCGGTGCTGTGCCGGTCGGGCCGATGGTCAGGACTGTGGTCAGGGCCGTGGTCAGGACTGTGGTGCGGGGTGGACGCGGGGGCCGCGCCTGCCGTCGCCGCACCGCCCCCCGCGAGCGCGGCGCCGGCCGCGGAGACCACCAGGCCGGCGCGCAGCAGGGTGCGCGGGACGCGGCTGGGCTTGGGACGTGCGTGGGAGGGCATCTGCCACCTGCCTGTGGTTCGAAAGCTTCGGAATGCGTCGGAATGCGTCGGAAGCGTGCGGCGTTTCCAGGGGTGTGGGGTAATCGTCTGACCGCGTAGCGTAGTTGAGCTGCGGGTGGGCGGGCCACCTCGCGCGCCAGGGGTAGCCCACACGGCGCAATGCGGGACAATGGCTGTCCGTGACCACCGACTCCGCCGCCCGGCCGCCCGCCTCCGAGCCCTCGACCCCGGTCGAGCCGGGAGGTGCCCGTACCCGCGTCGTCCTGCTGACCGGCCCGTCCGGCACCGGCAAGACGTCCCTGGCCGCCCACAGCGGGCTGCCCGTCCTCCGTCTCGACGACTTCTACAAGGAGGGGACGGACCCCACGCTGCCCCAACTGCCGGACGGCGGCGGCGCGGACTGGGACTCACCGCTCTCGTGGGACGCCGGTGCCGCCGTCGCCGCGATCGAGGCGCTGTGCCGCACGGGGCGTACGGACGTCCCGGTGTACGACATCTCGCTCAGCGCCCGGGTCGGCGCCGCGGAACTCGATCTCGGGGGTGCCCCGCTGTTCATCGCCGAGGGCATCTTCGCCGCCGATGTGATCGCGGCGTGCCGGGCGGCGGGCCTGCTGGCCGATGCGCTGTGCCTGCGCGGACATCCGGTCACCACCTTCCGCCGGCGGCTGCGGCGGGATCTGCAAGAGGCCCGCAAACCGGTCCCGTACCTGATCCGCCGGGGGCTGCGACTGCTGCGCGCCGAGCGGTCGGTGGTGGCCCGCCACACGGCGCTGGGCGCCCACCCGTGCGCGAGGCCGGAGGCGCTGGACCGTATTTCCGCCGCGGGCGCGGCCCGTGGCGCGGGTGCACAGCGGGCGGCCGTAGGCTCCTGACCGCCGGCCGGGCACGTCGGGTGCCCCGGCACCTCACGGGAGGACGTACCGATGCCGAGGGAACACCACTACCGCACGACGGTCACCTGGACCGGCAACAACGGCACGGGGACCAGCAACTATCGGGCGTACGGCCGGGACCACGAGGTCAGCGCCGAGGGGCTGCCGCCGCTGCCGGGCACCGCGGACCCGGCGTTCCGCGGGACGGCCGACCGCTGGAACCCCGAGCAGCTGCTGCTCGCCTCTCTGGCGCAGTGCCACATGCTGTCCTATCTGGCGCTGTGCGCGCTGGCCGGCGTGGTGGTGACCGGGTACGCGGACGACGCGGCGGGCACGATGGCGGAGGACGGCAAGGGGGGCGGGCGGTTCTCGGAGGTGGTGCTGCGGCCGCGCGTCGAGGTGGCCTCGCCGGACGACCTCGAACGGGCCCGGGCGCTGCACCACGACGCCCACGAGAAGTGCTTCATCGCCAACTCGGTGAACTTCCCGGTCCGGCACGAGCCGGTGGTGACGGTGCGGGGCGCATAGCCGCGCCGGCGGCGGACGCACGGAAAGCGGGCTCGGGCAGACCCCCCGGCCGCCCGAACCCGCTCTTTCCCCCGTACTTCCCCCGTATCCCCGATTCCCCTCGGGCCTTTCCCCCCTCGGGCGCCCTTCAGGTCCCCCTCGGGTCTTTCCCCCGTCGGCGCGGCCCGTTCCCCCGTCGGGCCGCGCCGTTCCTTCAGGCCACCAGCTCGCCGAAGGACTCTTCCTCGTCACGGCCGAAGCTGAGCACCTCGTCGTCGCGCAGCCGTCGCAGCGCGCGCCAGATGCTCGACTTCACCGTGCCGACACTGATGTTGAGGATGTCCGCGATCTCCGGGTCCGTGCGGCCCTCGTAGTAGCGCAGCACCAGCATGGTGCGCTGCGTCTCGGGCAGCCGGGCCAGCGCCTGCCACAGCACCGCGCGCAGCTCGGTGCCGCGCATCGCGTCGACGTCGCCGGCGGTCTCCGGCAGCTCCTCGGTCGGGTACTCGTTGAGCTTGCGCCGGCGCCAGGCGCTGATGTGCAGGTTGGTCATGGTGCGGCGCAGATAGCCGCCGAGCGCCGCCTTGTCGCTGATCCGGTCCCAGGCCCGGTAGGTCGAGAACAGTGCGCTCTGCAGCAGGTCCTCGGCCTCGTGGCGGTCACCGGTCAGGTGGTAGGCGGTGGCGTACAGGGAGGCGCGGCGCTCCTGGACGTAGGCGGTGAAGGCCGCTTCGGCCTCGGCCGCCTCCGACGCGGAACGCCGTTCCCCCGTGCCCTCCCCGTACTCCGCTCCCCCGTTGTTCCCCCCGTGGACGGCGCTTCCCCCGTGCCGTCCCGTTCCCCCGTCGATCTCCACCGTCGTCGCGTCGATGGCCACCATGTACGGCGGCCGCTGACGCCCGATGCCGCGAGCACACCCCCGCAGGCTCACGGCACCGGACTTCTCCGGTGTCCGCACCACGTCGTGGAGTCGCGTGATAACTGCGCTGGAAGTGGTGCCGTGCGTGGTCATCTCGCGCCCCCCGTCGTAGAGCCGGCTCATTCGGTCCGTTTTCGGTGTCCCGGGCGGTGATCGGTGTTGATCTCTCCCGGTGCCCCAAAGCCTGCCAACGCAGTTTCATCGCGTTGTCCGCCGACTGTCACAGCCCTGTCACAGGGGCAGGTCGGGCGCGGCGGACGGTTCGCGGGGGCGGCGGCCCGGGTAGGGCGGGGTCACTGGTCGATGTCCCGGCGTCCCATGCGCCAGAATGGCGGACGTGCCTTTCCTGTTGCTGATCGAGGACGACGACGCCATCCGCACGGCCCTCGAACTCTCGCTGTCCCGCCAGGGTCACCGTGTGGTGACCGCGGCGACGGGCGAGGACGGTCTGAAGCTGCTGCGCGAGCAGCGCCCGGACCTGATCGTGCTGGATGTGATGCTGCCGGGCATCGACGGTTTCGAGGTGTGCCGCCGGATCCGGCGTACGGACCAGCTGCCCATCATCCTGCTCACCGCGCGCAACGACGACATCGACGTCGTGGTGGGACTGGAGTCCGGGGCGGACGACTACGTCGTCAAACCGGTCCAGGGGCGGGTGCTGGACGCCCGGATCCGGGCCGTGCTGCGCCGCGGGGAGCGCGAGTCCAGTGACTCGGCGACCTTCGGTTCGCTGGTGATCGACCGGTCGGCGATGACCGTCACCAAGAACGGCGAGGATCTGCAACTGACGCCGACCGAGCTGCGGTTGCTGCTGGAGCTGAGCCGGCGGCCCGGCCAGGCGCTGTCCCGGCAGCAGCTGCTGCGGCTGGTGTGGGAGCACGACTACCTGGGCGACTCGCGCCTGGTGGACGCCTGCGTGCAGCGGCTGCGGGCGAAGGTGGAGGACGTACCGTCCTCGCCGACCCTGATCCGCACGGTCCGCGGGGTCGGCTACCGGCTGGACTCGCCGCAGTGAGGGAACGCGGCACGGACGGCGGGACGGCGCAGGAGCGCGCGCAGGGCCCGGCCGGTGGCCCTGACGCGCCCGCGTCCACGCCCGGGCCGGGCAGCCGGCTGCTGCGGCTGCTGGGCCGCGCGCCGGGGCTGCTGCGCTGGACGAGTCTGCGGCTGCGGCTGGTGGTGGTCTTCGCGCTGGTGGCGCTGACCGCGGCGGTGTCCGCGTCCGGCATCGCGTACTGGCTGAACCGCAACACGGTGCTGGACCGCACCCAGAACGCGGTGCTCAAGGACTTCCGCAAGGCGCTGGAGGACAGTACGCGGTCGCTGCCGCTGCGTCCGCGGTGCGCCGAACTCCAGGACGCGGCACGGCAGATGGCGGCCGGACCGCAGAACTACGCGGTGCTGCTGATCGGCGTGGACCGGTCGGGCAAGGACTGCGCGGCCACCACGGACAAGGACCTGCTGACGCTGGCGACGGTGCCGGCCTCCCTGCGCAAGGCGGTGAACGAGGTCCGCCCGGTCGACGAGTCCAACCGCTATGCGCACCACCTGTACTGGCAGCGCAAGCAGACCGGGGACACCCCGTATCTCGTCGCCGGCGCGAAGGTGATCGGCGGCGGGCCGACCGGCTACATGATGAAGTCGCTGGCCACCGAGCGGCAGGACCTCAACTCGCTGGCCTGGTCGCTGGGGATCGCGACCGCGCTCGCCCTGGTCGGCTCGGCGCTGCTGGCGCAGGCCGCCGCGACGACCGTGCTGCGGCCCGTACAGCGGCTGGGGCACGCGGCGCGGCAGCTCGGCGAGGGACGGCTGGACACCCGGCTGCGGGTGACCGGAACCGACGAACTCGCCGATCTTTCCCGGACGTTCAACCGCACGGCGGAGCGGCTGGAACAGCGGGTCGAGGAGCTGAGCGGCCGGGAGGCGGCCTCCCGCCGCTTCGTCGCGGACATGTCGCACGAGCTGCGCACGCCACTGACGGCGATCACCGCGGTCTCCGAGGTGCTGGAGGAGGAGGCCGAGTCCCTCGACCCGATGATCGCGCCCGCGGTCCAGCTGGTGGTGAGCGAGACCCGGCGGCTGAACGACCTGGTGGAGAACCTGATGGAGGTCACCCGCTTCGACGCGGGGACGGCCCGGCTGGTGCTGGACGACGTCGACGTCGCGGACCAGGTCACGGCGTGCATCGACGCGCGGGCGTGGCTGGACGCGGTCGACCTGGACGCCGACCGCGGCATCGTGGCCCGGCTGGACCCGAGGCGGCTCGACGTCATCCTGGCCAACCTGATCGGCAACGCCCTCAAACACGGCGGCTCGCCGGTCCGGGTGTCGGTGCGCACCGAGGACGCGGCCGGCGAGGAGCCGGACGGCACGGCCGGCCAGGAGGCGCCGGGCGGCGCCGACCAGGAGGCTCCCGCGGCGGCGAGCGGCCCGGCGGGCCCGTTCCGTACCGGGGACGGGCCGGAGCAGGCCGCCGACGGGCCGCAGGGCGCCGGACAGCCGGCGGGCGGCGACCGGCCGGCCGGCGGCCGGCTGGTGATCCGCGTACGGGACCACGGCCCCGGCATCCCCGAAGAGGTCCTGCCGCACGTCTTCGACCGCTTCTACAAGGCGAGCGCCTCCCGCCCGCGCTCCGAGGGCAGCGGCCTGGGCCTGTCCATCGCCCTGGAGAACGCGCACATCCACGGCGGCGAGATCACCGCGGCCAACCTCCCCGAGGGCGGTGCGGTCTTCACGCTGCGCCTGCCGATGGATGCCTCTCCCCTGGCCGACGACGGCCGACGCGACGGCTCCCCGGCCGGGCCCGGTTCCGGCTCCGGCTCCGGGTCCCGCAACAACGGCACGAAGGACGGGCGATGAGGCGGCGGGGAGAGCTGACGAGGCGGCCGGCGGGACGCCGGGCCGGACGCGGATGGCGGCGGGCCGCCGGGACGGTGGCGCTGCTGACGCTGGCGGCGACCGGCTGCGGGATCCGCGGTACGTCCGTACCGGTGGACGCGGGCGGGGCGCCCGCACGGGTCAGTTGCAAGGCACCGGCAGGCGACGCCGCGCCGGGCGAGGGCACCCGGGCCACCCTGTACCTGGTGTGCGGCTCGGCGCTGGCGCAGGTGGAGCGAACCCTCCCGCCGGCCAAGACTCCGGCCGGCGCCGACGTCCGCCTGCGGACCGCCCGTGCCCTCCTGCGGGCACTGCAGCAGCCGCCCTCCCCCGACGAGGAGAAGGCTGGCTTCAGCAGCGCACTGCCCGCCGACCTGAAGGTCGAGGGCCCGCACCCGGGCGACCCGGCGGACGCCCTCCGCCTGAGCCTCCCCCCGGACGACCTCCCGTCGTTCGCCCTGGCCCAACTGGTGTGCACCTACGGGGCCAGCCCGGCCCTCGGCCGCACCCACGCAGCCGTCCTCTCCGGCCCCGACCACACCACCCCCCACCGCTACGACTGCTCCACCGACGTCCTCTCCAACCCGGACATCGCCGAACACGCGGGGTGGGGAGACACGCTGACGGGGAACGGCTGAGGGCTCGCGGAGCTCAGCGGGGCTTCCCCCGCCCCCCCGCCCTCTCCCCCTTCGGCCGGCGGCAACCGCATCACCACCACCCTCAACCGACGGCGCCAGAACGCCCTCGTGCACGCGGTCGACACCCGCCTGATGGACCGGCT
>NZ_JBEZMM010000016.1:0-140848 GCF_040652715.1 Streptomyces sp. NPDC048196
ACCACCCATCCGCCCACTCGCCCGGCCCCCCGCCGGCTCCCCCGCTGTGCTGGCCCGCGGGCCGCGCGGCCCTCCCCACCGCGCACGGGCGGCCCGGTCCGCCTACGCACTGCCCGAGCGGGCGCCGGACGCGCTCATCGACGAGCTCGGCGGGATGCTCTTCGCCTCGCTGGCCCGAAGTGACCAGCGGCGCAAGGGTGAGCAGTACCTGCGCGGCCTGCTGTCCGCGCAGGGCCGCAAGTCGATCCGCAACATCGCCTCCTTCGTCGGCGGCCGCACCGCCGAGCAGAGCCTGCACCACTTCATCAGCTCCTCCACCTGGCACTGGCGGCCGATGCGCGCGGCGCTGGCCCGCTACGTCGACCAGGTGCTGCGCCCGGAGGCCTGGGTGGTGCGGCCGATCGTCATCCCCAAGGCCGGACACCACTCCGTCGGCGTCGAGCGGCGCTACATCCCCTGGCTCGGCCAGGTCGTCAACGGCCAGCAGGCGCTGGGGGCGTGGGCCGCCACCGCACACGCCGCCGTCCCGGTCGACTGGCAGCTGCTCGGGGCCGGCGACCAGGACGGCGGCGCGCCGGACGAGCGGCTCGCGGCGACCCCGGTGGGCTGCGCCGCGGCGACCGTCACCGGGATCGGCGGCGGCTGGGGCGTCAGCGCCCGGCCGGTCGTTCTGGACCTCCCTGGCGCCGAACTCCCCGAAGCGGTCCGGCAGTTCGCGGAAATCGGACTGCCGCTGGTGGCCGTCGCCTCCGGGACCACCCGGGTCGTCCCGGCCGATCCGGCGCTGCCGGGCCCGGCCGGCCGGGAGTTCTCCGCCCAGCAGCTGCTGCACATGGTCCGTACCCTGCGCCGGCCGGTCGACTGGTACGACCCGCCGGCCGGAACGGTGCGCCGCACCCAGGTCGCGGGCGTCCGGGTGCACCTCGCCGGGGTGCCGCGGAGCCGGCCGTTCCTGCTGGCCGGTGAGTGGGACGCGGCGCGCGGCGGGTCCGGCCACTACTGGCTGAGCGATCTGCGCGGGGCCACCCCCGGCCAGGTGCTGCGGCTGGGCAAACTGGCGCTGCGGGTGGACCGGGACGTCGTCGAGGTCTCCTCGCAGGTCGGCCTGATGGACTTCGAGGGCCGGTCCTACGAGGGCTGGCACCGGCACACCACGCTCGCCTCGGCCGCACACGCGGTCCGCATCCTCGGCGGTGTGGAGAGCGTGCAGCGGGCCGGGTGAACCACGCTCCGCTCCCCGGCCGGTCTCAAGGCAGCAGGCGGTGGGCCGGCGGCGGTGCCGCGGAGCCGTCCTCGTACGGGCGGAGCGCGCCGCGCACCCGCTGGAGGCGCAGGGCGAGCTGGATCTCCAGGGTCTGGGCGGGCTTCTGCCAGTCCGGGCCGAGGAGTTCGGTGATCCGCTCCAGCCGCCGGGAGACGGTGTTGGGGTGGACGTGCAGCGCCTCGGCCGCGTACGTCGGGCTGCCGCCGGCGTCGAAGTACGCCTCCAGGGTCGGCACGAGCTGGGTGAACCGCTGGGCGTCGTAGGCGAGCACCGGGCCGATGGCGTCCTCGATGAAGCCGGAGACGTCCCGGACGTCACCCAGCAGTACGCCGAGGAAGCCCAGGTCGCGGGCGGAGGCGGTGGTGCCGTGGCAGTCCAGCGCGGCCAGCGCGTCCAGACAGCGCATCGCCTCCTGGAACGCCGGGCGCACCGGCTCCAGGCCGGTGAAGGGGCCCGCCGCGCCGACCGTGACGGGGTGGTCGAGCAGCGGGGTGAGCGCGTCGGAGACCGCCTTGGCGGCGGCGCCCGCGTCCTCGCCGGGCAGCAGCAGCGAGATCACCCCGTCCCGGATGCTGCGCAGCCCGCCCATCCGGTAGGTGTACGACGAGGCCCAGATCAGGGCCCGGCCCTGGGCGCCGCCCTCGGGCCGGGCGACCACCACGACGTGCGGCCGGTCCAGGTCGATGGAGAGCCGGCGGGCCCGCTCCTGGAGCTGCTCGGTCTGCCCGTGCGGGACGGTGAGCAGATCGTCGAAGAAGGCGTCGCGGATCTGGCTCTCGGCGATGGTCGTGCTGCGCAACATCAGCTGCATGACGGCGGCGGTGCGGGCGGTCTGCGCCAGCAGCCGCTGGTCGATCCCCTCGGTGCCGGACGGCCGGACCACGAGCGTGCCGAGGTCCTCGGCGCCGGCGGCGACCGGGGCGACCCAGGTGCCGTCCGGCAGCCGGGCCGGCCGGTGGTGGTGGTGCGCGTCGAGGGCGGCCCGGGCCAGCACCTCGGGCTCCGGGCCGGGCCGTTCGCCGGCCGGGGCGAGGGTGGCCCCGTCCGGTCCGACGACCAGCACCGCGGCCTCCAGCTCCTCGCCGGCCAGCTGGGCCAGCGCGTGCAGATCGCCGCCCTCCAGCAGCAGACCGGTCAGCCGGGCCTGCGCGTCCTGGCCGCGTAACGCCTCGGCCAGACCGGACTTGGCCGCGGACACGGCGAGTTCGAGCTCGGCGATCTCGGCCTGGACGGTGTTCAGGGTGCGGGACTTCTCGATCGCCACCGCGGCGAGGTCGGCGAGCGAGGTCATCAGCGCGATCTCGTCCGGGGTGAAGTGCCGGACCTTGCGGTCGGCGCAGTACAGCACCCCGAGGAAGGAGTCGGCGTGCCGCAGCGGGACCGCGAGGACCGCGCGCAGCCCCTCGGCGCGCACCACCCCGTCGATGACCTCGGAGTGCGCGATGCGCTCGTCGGAGAGGTAGTCCGGGGTCCAGAACGGGGCCGAGCCGCCCTGGACGTCCGAGGTGAGTCCGGAGGCGCCGGGCACCGGCATGCCCTCGGTCAGCGCGGTGGTCTGGCCGTCCGCGGTGTGGACGTAGAAGTCGCCGCCCGGGTCGCCGTCCGTCTCGGCCGGGAAGCTGATGTAGGACATGTCCACGTGCAGCAGCAGCCGGGCCCGCCGGGTGATCACCTTCAGCAGCGCGTGGAGGGTGTACGGGAGGGTGAGGTCGCGGGCCGTCTCCACCAGGGCGTTGAGGCCGGCCTCACGCTGTTCGCGGTGCTGGAAGAGGGCCTGGACCCGTAACCCGAGATCGCGGGCGCGGGAGAGCCGGGCGAGGTGTTCGGGCGGGGCGCCGGCGGCCCTGGCGTCATGGACGAGGGCGTCGAAGGCGCTGGGCGGGGCTTCCTGCGCGAGCAGTTCGAGTACGGCGACCACATCGGCAGCCGTCTCAGGACGCGAAAACACAAACAACCCCCCGCATGGCGAATCCCCCCTCGCGCCTGGGTTGAACGTAGAGGGTCGGGCCGGGGCAGTCAACGTGGGACTGAGCCAATGACGCGAAGGAAGACGTTTACCCAGCGGAGATGGAACAAATCCGTCCGGTCGAGGGTGTTCAGGACACCGGCCGGGGCCCCGGAGTGTGTTGCCTGGTGACCTTCTGGCCAAAGGTCCGCGTGAGACAGAGTGGGCACCCGGTGCGGCAGGAGAGCCGTACCGGCCACAATGTCAACGGCACGGGGGACCACGATGCGTGCAGCAATTCAGGACTACACCCGCTCGCTCGAACGCAGTGAGCGTGCCCGCACCCGCACGGACCGGCCGGACGTCTTCACCCTCCGCGGCCGCGAATGGGACCTCCTCGACGAGGTCTTCGCCCCGAACTACGCGCCCTCCAGCGGCGTTTCGCTGGAATTCCTGGGCTGCTTCGAGGAGGTGCAGCTGCCCCGCCGCGGCTCCCTGCTGGAGATCGGGTCGGGCACCGGCATCGTCGCGGTGATGGCGGCGCTGATGGGCTGCGACCGGGTGGTGGCCTCCGACATCAACCCGCAGGCCGTCCGCAACACCGCCCGCAACGCCCGCCGGCACGGCGTCGCCGGCCGGCTGCGCGCCGTCTACAGCGACCTGTTCGCGGCCCTGCCCGCCCACGAACGCTTCGACATGGTCTTCTGGCACTCCAACTACGTGCTCGCACCGGCCGATTACCGCTACCGCACCGCCCAGGAATGCGCCTACGTCGACCCCGGCTACGAGGCCCACCGCCGGTACCTCGCCGAGGCGCCCCGCTGGACCACACCGGGCGGCAGCGCCTACCTCCACTTCAGCAGCCGCGGCGACCTGGACGTGCTGTACGGCCTGGCCGAGGAGACCGGCCGGAAACTGCTCACCCGGCGCCGGCGGGAGATCCAGGACGGCCCGGACACCGTCGAGCACCTGCTCCTCCAGGTGGTGGCCGCCTGATGCGCATCCTCCTGGTCGACAACTACGACTCCTTCACCTACAACCTCGTCCACCACATAGCCGACGTCACCGGCGAGCAGCCGGTGGTGATCCGCAACGACGACCCGGACTGGCGCCCCGAGATGCTCGACGACTTCGACGCCGTCGTGCTCTCCCCGGGACCCGGCACCCCGGAACGCGCCGCCGACTTCGGCATCTGCCGCGAGATCGTGCAGACCTGCGAACTGCCGCTGCTCGGCATCTGCCTGGGCCACCAGGGCCTGGCCCACTGGCACGGCGGCACCGTCCGCCGCGCCCCCGAGCCCCGGCACGGCCGTACCTCCCCCGTCCTCCACGACGGCACCGGACTGTTCGCCGGCATCCCCTCGCCCACCGAAGTGGTGCGCTACCACTCGCTGACCGTCACCGACCTGCCCGCCGAACTGGAGGCGACCGCCTGGACACCGGACGGGGTGCTGATGGCGCTGCGCCACCGCCACCGGCCCCTGTGGGGCGTCCAGTTCCACCCCGAGTCCATCTGCACCGCGGACGGCCACCGGCTGATCCGCAACTTCGTCGAGCTGGCCCGGGCCCACCGGCCGGCCCGGCCACGGCCACAGCTCACCCCGGCGGCCCAGACGCCCGTGGACGACGCCCGCCCGCCGCGCCGCCTGGAAGTACTGGTCGAGACGGTGCCCACCCGCGCGGCCGACGAAGTGGTCTTCGACGCGCTCTTCCGCGGCGGGCCGTACGCCTACTGGCTGGACGCCTCCCGGCAGGACGCCGACCGCGGACGGTTCTCCGTCATGGGGAACGCCGCCGGCCCGCTCGCCCGGGTCGCGCACGCCGACGTCACCGCCACCACCGTCACCGTCACCGGCGCGGGCACCACCACGGTCAGCCACCGGCCGTTCCTGGACTGGCTCGACCACGACCTGCGCGGCCTCGACGTCCAACACCCCGATCTCCCCCGCGACTTCGCGCTCGGCTGGGTCGGCTACCTCGGCTACGAACTCAAGGCACAGTGCGGCGGCGAGCAGGCGCACCGCTCGACCGAACCGGACGCCACCATGGTCTTCGCCGACCGCGCCGTCGTCCTCGACCATCTGCACGGCACCACCTACCTGCTCGCCCTCGCCGAGGACGGGCACCCGGACGCCGCCCGCACCTGGCTCGCGGACACCGCCCGGCGGATCACCGCACTGGCCGGCCGCACCCCCGTCCCGCCGGCCGCCCCGCAGCCGCTGCGCGACCTGCGGCTGCGGCACGACCGGGAGCGGTACCTCCGGCTCATCGAGGAGTGCCAGGAGGAGATCGCCGCCGGCGAGACCTACGAGGTGTGCCTGACCAACATGGCCGAGGCGGACGGCGACCTCGACCCCTGGGACGCCTACCGGACGCTGCGGCGGGTCAGCCCGGCGCCGTTCGGGGCGCTGCTCGCCTTCGGAGAGACGGCCGTCCTGAGCACCTCCCCGGAACGGTTCCTCCGCATCGGCGCGGACCGGATCGCCGAATCCCGGCCCATCAAGGGCACCCGGCCGCGCGGCGCCACCCCCGCCGAGGACGCGGCGCTCCGCGACCGGCTGCGGACCGACGAGAAGGACCGCTCGGAGAACCTGATGATCGTCGACCTGGTCCGCAACGACCTGGGCCGCTGCGCCGAGCCGGGCAGCGTACGGGCCGACGACCTCTTCCGCGTGGAGAGCTACGAGACCGTGCACCAGCTCGTCAGCACCGTCCGCGCCCGGCTCCGCCCGGAACGCTCGGCGGTGGACTGCGTCCGGGCCGCCTTCCCCGGCGGCTCGATGACCGGCGCGCCCAAGATCCGCACGATGCGGATCATCGACCACCTGGAGGGCGGACCGCGCGGCGTCTACTCCGGGGCGATCGGCTACTTCTCGCTCTCCGGTGCCGCGGACCTCAGCATCGTCATCCGCACCGTGGTGCTCACCCCGGGCCGGGTCCGCTACGGCACCGGCGGCGCGATCGTCGCGCTGTCCTGCCCCGAGGCGGAGTTCGAGGAGACCGCGGTCAAGGCGGCGCCCCTGCTGGCCCTCACCGACGCGGACTTCCCCGGCCGCCGGCCGGCCCCGCAGCCCGCCTGACCACACCACCGGTCAGCCGACCGGGCCGCCCAGGAGCTTGCCGACGCGTTCGCGCAGCTCCTCCCAGGCGGCCCGGCGGTCGGCCAGCCAGGCCCGCTCCAACTCGCCCGCCAGCTGCCGCAGGCACACCCCGAACTCGGTGAGCACGGCCAGGTCCAGGCGGGCCGAGACATGCCGTCCGGAGAGCGTGTCACCGCTCAGCAGCGCCCGCCGGGACACCGCGTCCAGCGTCCGCCGGGTCAGCGCGCTGGTCACGCCCCAGGCCACCAGCCCGTCCGCATAGCGGGTGTCGGGCCCGGCCGGCCCGTGCGCCTCGGTGGCGGTCCACACCAGCCGCGGCGGCCGGGCACCCGCCGCGGCCAGCGCACGCCAGCGGTCCCCGGCCAGCCCGCGCTCGTACGCGTGGTAGACCAGCCGGGCGTGGGCGAGCGCGGTACGGCCCATGGGCGGGCGGCCGGGCGGCGCACCGGCCGCGGCGAGCCGGGCGTCGACCGCGGCGTCCAGCGGGGCGACCGGCAGCGACACGGCCGTGTGGACGCCTTCGAGCCGCAGTCCGGCCCGGCGGGCCCGCTCCAGACCGGTGAACAGGGCCTGTTGGACCTGTTCGTAGCGGTGCACGGAGAAGACCGGGGTGACGTCCACGCCGATGCCCTCGCCGACCAGCTCACCGATCGCCTCCAGCGACTCGTCGGTGGCCGGCAGCTTCAGCAGCAGATTGGGCCGGTCCACCGCCCACCACGCGGCCCGGGCCTCCGCGGCCAGGGCGCGTTCCACGACCGGCACCGGGTCGGCGGACACCAGCCCGGACCGGCCGCCGCTCGCCCGGTAGCGGCGCAGGAAGACGTCACAGCCCCACCGGGCATCGACGGCCAGCAGCCGGCGGGCCGCCTCCTCGGGGCGGCTGCCGCGTTCGGTGAAGTCGTCGAGCTGGGCCCGGTAGGCCGGCCCGGCCACCGCGTCGAGGAGGTCGTGACCCGAGGTGGTCAGGCCGGACAGCGGCCGTTTCGACGCCATCCTGGCCAGTTCGCCCGACGCCAGCAGGTCCCGTGCCAGGCCGTCGAGCCAGAGCGAAACGCCCTCACCGCACAGGCGTTGAAGACCGTCGCGGGTGTGCTGTCGCATGGTCATGGGCTCGGCTCTCCCTTCACGGCAACGCACGAGGGCAAGCGGCCGGGCGTTCCGGGGGATCGGGGACGGGGGACGGAGGGAGGGGCGGCGGGGGAGTCGGGCGGGGGGAGAGGAGGGAGCGGGAGGAGCGGGGGAGGGGAACGGCGGTGCACGGAAGGGACCGGGGGGAGGACGGAACGGGTACCGTCACCGGTCTGCTTCGACGATAGGGCGCAGGTGAGCGGCCCGGCAGCGGACGAACGGCTACTTCGTCAGGTGCCGTGCGGCGCCGGCGAGGAGCGCCGTCAGCACCGCGGCGAAGCCGCCGAGCGTGCCGAACAGCACGGTCAGCGCGCCGCGTTCGACCAGCGGGGCGGCCAGTGCCACGCCCGCGGCGCAGGCCAGCACGCCGGACATGGCGAGCACCGAGGCGGCGGTACCGCGGGCGCCGGGCGTCAGCAGCCGGGGCGCCCAGGTCTGCAGGGTGGTGTGCAGCGGGCCCCAGGCCAGGCCCAGCAGGACGGCCGCGGCGAACACCACCGGCACGGCCGGGCGCACCGCCAGCAGCACCGTCGCCAGCAGCCCCGCCGCGCCGCCCGCCGCGAGCAGTACCCGCGGCCGGCCGGGCCCGGGCAGCCGCCGCACCGCGACCGAACCGGCGCAGACGCTCGCGCCGTACACCACCGTGACCAGCAGCCCGGCCCGGTCGCCGGCGCCGACGGCGGTCAGCGTCGGGGCGAGCAGCGCGGGCACCCCGAGCAGGACCAGCCCCTCGGCCACGCCGAGCCCGGCCAGCACCCACAGCCCGCGGCTCCGTAAGAGCCGCAGCGACGGACGCGGCGACCGCAGCCGTGGGCCGTGGGTCCGTACGGGAGGAGGGGCGGCCGTCGGCGGCAGCGCGCGGGTGTGCCGGGCCAGCACCGCGGCGAGCAGGGCGACCGCCGCGAACACCGCCCGCCAGCTGGTGCATCGGGCCGCGAGACCGGCCAGCAGCGGGGCGCCGACGGCGACCGCGGAGGTCAGGGTCATCATCCGGGCGTAGGCGTGCCGGCGGTCGGCGAAGGCGCCCAGGGCGTCGTGGTAGAGCCCGGCGCAGGGCGCGACCGCGGCGAAGCCGGCGCCGCAGGCGGCCCGGGCGGCGACCCACAGCTGCGGATCGCCGGCCACCGCGGCCACCGCGGCGGACAGCGCGGCCACCGCCAGCCCCCAGCGCAGCGCCCGGCGCGGCCCGAACCGGTCGGACAGCCGGCCCCACAGCGGCAGTGTCAGGCCCTGGCCGAGGGAGTAGGCGCCGATCGCGGCCGTGACGGTGGCCAGGTCCGTGTGCAGCGCGGTGGCGAGCACCCCGAGCAGGGGCGCGGTGAGGTGCCAGTCGGCGTTGCCGACGGCGGCCGCGAGATGGAGGGCCGGCAGCCCGGCGGCGGTACGGCGCGCGGGCGCGGTTCCGGGCGCGGTTCCGGGCGCGGTCCCGGGTGCGGACCGCGCGGCGGCGGGCGCGGCCGGCGGGGAGAGCTGGGCGCTGGTGGACACTACGCCGCCTCACGGCCCTCGCCGGCGCCGGGGACGTCGTGGAGCAGCACATACCGGGTCAGCTCCACCCGGGAGCCGATGTCCAACTTGGTGAAGGAGTGCCGTAAATGGGTGTCGACGGTGTGCGGCGAGATGCCCAGCCGCCGGGCGACCGCGCGGTTGGTGAGCCCCTCCGCGACCAGCCGGGCGACCCGCAGTTCGGCCCGGGTGAGGCTGTCCCATCCGAAGGCGCGGGTGCCCGTGCGCCAGGTGCTGGAAAACGACTGAGTGGACATCGAGAAAGTCCCGTCCGTGAATTCGGCGGGCCGGTGAATTCGGCTGATCCGTAAGGGGAATTGCGGTGCGTTCACCGGCGCCGCGAGAACGACTGATCCACCGCCGAGTCTCGGCGCGGACGGGAAGGCGCGACAACGCGGGCGCGCCCACTCCGTCAAGTGGGCGCGACTAGGTCAACTCCGCATCATTCACCGGCCAGCCGGGGGAAGAGGGCCAGGGCGTTGGCCCGTCCGACGGCCGCCCGCTCCTCCTCGCCCCAGCCGTCGTATTCCGCGAAGCCGGCGGTGTTCTCCGCGGTGTGCGCGGCCGGCATGAACGGGAAATCACTGCCGTAGAGGATCCGCGCCGGATCGGCCAGCTTCTGCAGCGCCGGCAGGGCGAATTCATTGGCGGACATCGCGATGTCGTAATAAAGCCGGCGCAGGGTGCCGATGACGTCCGCGGGCGCCCGCTCGGTGAGGTACCGGCCGATGGTCGGCCCGTACGTCAGCCGCCGGGCGAGGAACGGCAGGGCGCCGCCCGCGTGCGACACGATCATCTTCAGCTCCGGCAGCCGGTCCAGCACCCCGTTGAAGAGCAGGCTGGCCACCGTGCGCGTGGTTTCGAAGGTGAACTCGTAGAGCGACGGCGGCAGATCGAAGGTCGCCAGGCCGGGGGTGGGCGGGGTCCCGGGGTGTACGTGCACCGGCACCCCGCGCTCGGCCAGCTCGGCCAGCACCGGCTCGAACACCGGATCGCCCAGGTAACGCCCCTGGTAGCTGGTCAGCACACCGGCCCCGTCCAGCTTCAACTCGTCCATCGCATAGGCGAGTTCGTCCTTGGCGGCGGCCGGGTCGGACAGCGGCAGCACGGCGAAGGCCGCGAACCGGTCCGGGTGCGCCTCGATCAGCCCGGCGAAGTACTCATTGACCGTACGGGCCATCCGGCGCGCCGCGGCGGGGTCCTCGTCCCCGTCGAGGAAGGTCACGCCCGGTGCGGTGATCGACAGCACCGCGGTGGCTATTCCGTTGCGGTCCATCACCGCGAGGCTTTCCTCCGGCGTCCAGGTCGGATAGTCGACCCCCGGAATCGCCACCCGGTTTCCCAGTGCCTTCGCATAGGCCGGCGGAATCGCGTGGTGGTGGATGTCGATCAGCGGCGGCAGGCGGTTCATGTGGGGTTCCTCTCGCTCACGGTGTGCGGGCCACGGCGTCGGACGTACGTCGCGCCGTTCAGACGTACGTCGCGCCGTACTTCTCGACGATCCGCATCGCGTTCGCCACGTCGTTCTCGTACTGCTCCGGCGGGGGCGGCGGGGTGTCCTCGTCCGCCGGCGTCCCGACCTCGGCGAAGAACTGCTCGACACCGCCCGGGAGGAACATGATCAGCATCTTGCAGGGCTGGTCGGACACGTTCTTGAAGCCGTGCACGGTGCCGTGCGGCACGAAGACGAACGACCCCGCCTCGGCGGTCAGTTTCCGGTCGCCGTTGAGCAGCTCCAGCTCCCCTTCGAGGAGGTAGAACGCCTCGTCCTCCTTGTGGTGGATGTGCGGCGGCGGCCCGCCACCGGGCGGCACGATGCCCTCCATCAGGCCCAGCGCCCCGTTCGTGGTGTGCACATCGGCCTTGATGGTGTAGCGGTCGCCGAAGACCCAGCGGCTCAGACCCGCGCCCGGCGGTACGTAGAGGGCCCGCGGCGCCCGCGGATGCGAAAAGCTCATGGTGACCTTCCCGGTAGAGGTGGTGGATGCGCCTACGCGCTGACGCCGCCGTCGAGGACCAGGTCGTGGCCGACCGCGAAGCCGGACTCCGCCGCGGCCAGCCACAGCACCGCCGAGCTGCACTCGTCCAGCGTCCCGGCGCGGCCCAGCGGCAGCCCGTTCGCCATCCGCTCGGCCCGCTGCGCCTCGGTCTCGCCGGGCAGCAGCGGCCACAGCGGGGTGTCGATCGGGCCGGGGCTGACCGCGTTGATCCGGATGCCGTCGGCGATGTACTCCTTCGCCGCGGTACGGGTCAGCTGGGAGACCGCGGCCTTGGTCGCCGAGTAGGCGCCGAGCCCCGGCAGCGTGATGTGGCCCAGGTTGGAGGCGTTGTTGACGATGACCCCGCCGCCGTGCTCCTTCATGAAGCCGATTTCATGCTTCATCGACAGGAAGACACTGGTGAGGTTGGTGGCCAGGATCCGCGCGAACTCCTCGTCCGGGACGTCCGCGAGCGGGCCCGCCGTGAAGGTGCCGGCGTTGTTGAAGGCGATGTCCAGCGCACCGTGCCGGTCCGCCGTGGTCGCCACGGCCCGTTCCACATCGGCCGGCACGGAGACGTCCGCCACCACGGCCGAGGCGGTACCGCCCGCGCTCTCGATCAGCTTCACGGTCTGCTCGATCGTCGCGGCCGTCCGCCCGGTGACCACCACGATGGCACCCTCCCGGGCGAAGGCCAGCGCCGTGTTGCGGCCGATGCCCGAACCGCCACCGGTGACCAGGGCGACCTTCCCGGCGAAACGCGCTGCCATGGGGAACTCCTCACGTCGTCATGCGGGTCAGAGCCCTCAGATGCACAACTGATCGCTGTCTGACCCGACTTGGATGGTCCGGTCCGGCCACGGGGGCCGGACCGGCACCCCGACAGTGGCCGGTTCCGGCCCGCCGGACATCCCCGGAACACGTGATGCGCACCGCCCCCGTACGGCGGGACGCTGGCCGGCAGTCCACCCCTCGCGCACGAGCGGGTTCCGCAACGTCCCCTGCCTGACCGGGAGTTCCGCATGACCGACATCGCCGACACCCACCTCCGGGCACGTCCCGGGGCCGGCGGCCGGGAAGGACCCGCCGCCCGGCCCCCCTGGGCGGTCTTCTTCCTGCTCGCCGTCATCCAGTTCATGGTCATCCTGGACGGCAGCATGGTCGTCTCGGCCATCCCGTCCATCCAGCGCGACCTGGACTTCTCGCCGTCCTCCATCGCCTGGGTGCTGGACGCCTACATGCTGGCGTACGGCGGATTCCTGCTGGTCGGCGGCAAGGCCGCGGACACCTTCGGCCGCCGCCGGCTGTTCTGCGCCGGCCTGGTGCTCTTCACCGTCGCCTCGCTCGCCTGCGCGCTGTCCGCCGACTCCTGGCAGCTGATCGCCGCCCGGGTCGCCCAGGGCCTGGGCGCCGCGCTGGTCTCACCGGCCGCGTTCGCGCTGGTCACCGACCTCTTCGAGGAGGGCCCGGTACGCAACCGGGCCATGGTGCTGTGGGGCGGTATGAACGGCGTCGGCGGCGCGGCCGGCGTGCTGCTCGGCGGCCTCTTCTCCGCCGTCGCCTGGCAGCTCGCCTTCCTGATCAACATCCCGGTCGGCGCGCTCGTCCTCGTCCTGGCACTGCGCAAGCTCCCCAAGGGCCGCCCCACCGCCACCGGCGGGATCGACCTGACCGGCGCCCTGGCCTGCACCGGCGGCCTGACCCTGGTCATCTACGCGGCGGTCCGCGGCGGCGCCCAGGGCTGGCTGGCCCCCGCCACCCTCCTCGAACTGGCCGGTGCGGCCGCGCTGTTCGCGGCCTTCGCCGTCCGCCAGCGCACCGCCCGCACCCCGCTCGTCCCCCGTGTGCTGTTCCGGATGCCGAACGTCGTCCTGGGCAATGCCGCCAACCTCCTCGCCGGCGCGATCCTGCTCGGCGGCTTCACCGTCGCCAGCCTCTACCTCCAGCAGGCGCGCGGCCTCGGCCCCGTACCGGCCGCGGCCCTGCTCGTCCCGCCGAACGTCGCCGCCCTGGTCGCCTCCCAGCTGTCCGGCCGTCTGATCACCCGGATCGGCGCGGTCGGCACGCTGCTGATCACCCTGCTGGTCCAGGCTGCCGCGGCCGCCTGGTGGGCCCTGGCCCTGGACGCCCACGCCCCGCTCCTGACCGCCTTCGTCCTGCCCTCGATGGTGTGGTGCGCGGCGCTCGGCGCGGCCCTGCCGTCCCTGTACGTGGTGTGCACCGGCGGCCTCACCGAGGACGTCGCGGGCAGCGCGTCCGGCTGGGTGCAGACGACGATGGCGGCCGGCAACGCGATCGGCGCCGCGGTGCTCACCGCGGTCGCCGCCGAACACACCACGTCCCTGGCGTCCCCCACCGGCGCCGACGCCCTCACCGCCGGCTACGCCACCGCCCTCTGGGTGGCCGCCGGACTCGCCGTGGCGGGCACGCTGTTGACGGTCCGCCTGCGGTTGCGACGCGAGGTGCCGGCGACGGCCTGACGGGACGGACACCTCCCCGTCCGGGGGCGGAGGAAAGGCAACGGTCTTTCCCCGCCCCCGCCGTGTTGCCGGCCGGGGCGCGGCGCGGGTCCGGAACTCAGTCCGGCTTCGGCCGGGACCGCAGGTGTCCCATCTGTGCGTGGCTGAGCTCGTGGGCCCGCCGCATGTGCCGGATGAGCACCTCCAGCTCGTCCTCGGTGTGCTCGTCGAGGAGCGCCTGCCAGCTCTGGCCGAGGTCGTCCCACACCGCGGCGACGCGGGCGATGCGGTCCGGCACCGGGGTGACCAGGACGCGGCGGCGGTCCTGCTGGTCGGGGGTGCGGGCAACGTAGCCGCCCCGTTCCAGCCGGTCGACCAGGCGGGTGGCCGAGCCGGTGGTCAGGCCGGTCATCTCGGCGATCTGCTTCACGGTGAGCGGTCCGGACTCCGCCGTCAGCAGGCTCAGGCACTGCACGTCGGTCGGGTGCAGCCCGAGATGGTCGGCGAGGGCCTGATTGAACAGGACGTAGGAGGCCAGGTAGCGGCGGGACTCGCTCGACAACTCCTCGTACAGCCGGGCCCGGTGCGGGTCTGTCATCTGGATCACACTCCAAATCGCTGCGCGGCGCAGCAATCTCCCCTAATCTTCTGCGTGACGCAGTTAATGCGTCGTGCAGCGATACTACCTCTTGGAGAATCCATGCTGACCATCGCCGTCACCGGAGCCACCGGCGCCCAGGGCGGAGCCACCGCCCGCGCCCTGCTGGCAGCCGGCCACCGGGTGCGCGCCCTCACCCGCCGTCCCGACTCACCCGCCGCCGACGCCCTGCGCGGCCTCGGCGCCGACGTACGCCACGCCGACTTCGACGACCGCCACTCGCTCCGGGCCGCCTGCACCGGAGCGGACTCGCTCTTCGCGGTCACCACCCCGTTCGGCACCGACACCACCACCGAAGTCCGGCACGGCAAGGCCCTCGTCGACGCCGCGGCCCAGGCCCGTCTCGGGCACGTCGTGTTCACCTCCGCCGCCCACGCCGACCGGGGCACCGGCATTCCGCACTACGAGAGCAAGCACCTGATCGAGGAGCACCTGCGGGCCGCCGGAGTGCCCTGGACGGTGATCGCCCCGGCGGCGTTCATGGACAACTACGCCGGCGGCTGGACCCTCGACGGACTGCGCCAAGGCACCTTCGGCTGGCCGATGCCTGCCGAGCGGCCGCTCACGCTCATTCCGGCCGCGGACATCGGCGCCTTCGCCGCGCTGGTCCTCCAGCGCCGTGACGAGTTCGCCGGCCACCGCATCGACATCGCCTCCGACGAGTGCACGCCCGGCCGGATGGCGGAGATCCTCGCGGCCGCCATGGGGTGCCCGGTCGCCCACCAGGAGGTACCCCTGGACTACGTCCGGGCCCGCTCGACGGACCTGGCGGCCATGTTCGAGTACTTCACCACCGTGGGCCTCGACGTCGATGTCGCCGGGCTGCGCCGCGACTACCCCGAAGTCGGCTGGCACCGCTTCACCGACTGGGCCGCCGCCCAGGACTGGCCCGCGCTGCTGGCCACCGCGCCTGAGCACCGGTGACGTCCTCCGCCGCGGCCGCGGCCGCGGCCATGGTCCGGATGACGCCCGGACGCGACCCACCCCATCCCACCCCACCCCCCTCTGGCTATCGAAGGAACGCACCCATGAAGCCGATCGGTTACTGGCTCAACCGCACCGACAAGGCCCTCACCCACCACATGAACGACATGCTGGCGGGCTTCGGCCTCACCCGGATCGCCTGGCAGGTCCTCAACGTCGTCCAGGACGCCCCCGACGTCCACGACACCGAAGTCCGGTCGGTCCTCGCCGCCAACGCCGACCCCGCCACGCTGACCGAGGTCATCGACGCCGTCCTCGCCGACGGCTGGGCGGCCCGCCCCGCACCGGACCGGCTCACCCTGACCCCCGACGGCCGCCGGCGCCTGGCCGAGGTGGCGGTGCGCGTCGATGCCTTCCGGGAACTGTCCATGACCGGCATCTCGTTGGACGAGTACCACACGGCCGTCCGCGTCCTGGAACGCATGTCCCTCAACCTCGAAGGGCCGACGAGCGACGGCCGTTGACCACGACGCGGAGGAGGGCCGGTGCGCCGGCTTCCGGCGTCGCCTCCCCGGGGCCCTGCCCACCGCGGACTCACACCGCCCAGGAACCCGCCGGCCCGGCCTCCGGATCGTCCAGCCACACCCGCTGCTCCTCAGCGGTCACGGTCAGCCCGAACCGGGAATGGCCCGGCCTCCCTTGCCCGACCCACCACCGATGGGCCGCCTCCACCTCGTCCCACAGCCGCCGCGGCCCGGACTGCCAGACCCGGGCCGCCTCCCCGTCCTGGAACCACACACAGGCCCATGAACGGTCGCCGCCCAACCCGTAGAACCACACCGGCCGGCCCCCGTCGCGCTTCTCGGCGACAACATGGCAGCAGTCCGGCACCTGCAGCCCGAGGGCGAACCGTTGCGGATCGAACTGCCCGCCCAGCACGTCCTGTTCGGTGAGCATCGTGGCCGACTCCTCCCCGTCGGCCACGCTCCCCGGCACGTAAGCGGAATGGTTGAGGACCGGCGCCCGCTGGGCCCGCAGCTTCATGAACTCCACCGGCCCGGTGAACCGCCCGGCCGCGCTCTTCCCGTCCGGCGCCACGACCAGCCGGGCCACCGCGTCCCCGTTCCCGAAGTGCGTCCCCCATGGGACGACGATGACGCCGCCGGGCCGGGTCTGCGTCACCCAGGAGTACGGAACAGCCCGCACCCCGCAGGTCGCAATGACCCGGTCGTACGGCGCACCCTCCGCATGCCCGTGGGCCCCATCCCCGTGCACCACCCGGATGCCGACCCCCGACCGCTCCGCCGCGGCGCGGGCCGCGGCGGCCACGGCCCCGTCCACCTCCACCGTGACGACGTTTTCGGGGCCGGCCCGGTGCGCCATCAGGGCTGCGTTCCAGCCTGTGGCGGTGCCGATCTCCAGGACCTTGTGCCCGGACCGGAGATCCAGTTCGTTGAGCATCCGGAAGACCACGGAGGGCATGGAGGCCGAGCTCGTGGGCACGGCGCCGGGTTCGGTCCCGGAGTGCTTCCCGTCGTCCCACTGCGTTACGACAGGCACGTCGGCGTCATCCGCGTACCCCCGCCACGCAGCCGGGTCGTCCCTCCGGCACACGGCCACACTCCGCCCGGCCGCCATGTCGAACGGCCAGATCAGCTCCGGGAGGAAGGCGGAACGGGGCACGGCGGCAAACACGGGCGCCCAATCCGAGGTCAGCGCGCCGGCCGCCATGAGGACGCGCCCCGGCGCGGCGTGGCCGGGGCGCGGCTCGTCGTGTCGCTCGGTGCTCAACGGTCGTCCCCCTTGGGTGGGTTGGGGATGCCGGGGCCGCCGTCGGGGGTGGGCGGCTGGTGCGGACCTGGGTAGGGCTCTCCAGGCAGCTTGTCGCCGCCGTGGTGCGTGGTTGTCCCGTTCATGGGGTCCCTCCCGAGGTGATTGTCCATGCGGTTGTGGTGAGGCTGATGACGTCGGAGGAGTACGCGGCAGTCGACGGCTTTGGAAAGGTCCCCCGACCTTTGGGCAGCCTCCAACTCACGTGCCAGGTCGGCACAATGGGCGCAGCTCACCGCTCACGCTCCCGGTAATCGTCGAGGAGCCATTGGCAGTCACGGGCGAGTTGACCGACCTGGACGTGGGCAGAGAGCCGACCATCGCCGAGCCCCTGCTCAGATTGGACGCGGATGCCGTTCAGGCGCTCCATGCGGCGGGACCAAGCGAAGCTCCCGCACTCGAACATCGCGGCATCGGCCTCGGAGTCGGGCAACAGAAGCGCGATATGTCCGCGCAGCAGCGTCTCGAAGTCGGCGAGTTCGCCAGTGGTAGGCGAGGAACCACGGAGCGCGTGCGCACCTTCGATGGTCTCTTCGATGGTGAGCACGTCGATCGGTGCCTGTGATGTCTTGAGACCAAGGGTGCTGGTGTGGCTGCCCATCGTTTCCCCTCGCGGCGGTTTCTTCTGGTTGAGACGACGATGTCGTCGGAGCGACGATGCGGGAATGACCGGCAGGGGTTACCGAGGCGGTAATGGACTCGTTGCCGATGGGGTACGACGATGGATCGTGTCGAGGAACATGTAGGGAAGCGGGTCTCATGGAAAACCCAGCACCGCTGCTGCCTCCAGAGGTGCTGGAGCGTGAGGACCTGCGCCGGGCACTCGACGAGCACGATTTCGCCGCAGCCCTCTCACTGATCAAGAAGTGGGGCGGGCTCAGTCAGAACAAGATCGCCGCCGTGTGCGGGCTCACGCCCGGGAAGGTGAGCAACGTCATCGCAGGGCATCACAGGATCACCTCGGTAGCTGTCATCCGACGCATCGCTGACGGCCTCCGGATTCCTGGGGCGTTCCTCGGGCTCGCCGCTCGTCCATGGGAGAAGGAGCCCCAAGGCTCCATGTCCTTAACAGAGGACTGCCGGCCCCGCGGAGAAGTGCCGTGGTGCCCTGGCGCCACCCTCGACTTGGCCGATCACCTGACCAGGAGCGATCTCGTGATGACCCGCCGCGCAGCCACGCGCGCTCTGTCCGCTGCTGCCGTGACAGGGACCGTACTCTTCGAATCCCTCGAAGGCTGGTGGCACCCTGCTCGGGCCGACGAGCGTCCTCGGCGTCCGGGGCGGCTCGGTGCGCGGGACCTGGACGATCTGGAAACCACCGCCCGCACCTTTCGAGCCTGGGATCACCGATACGGAGGAGGGCTGCGCCGCAAGGCAGTTCTTGGGCAGTTGAACGAAGTCGCATCTGCCCTCGACGAGCGCCAAAGCGCCGCCGTCGAACGGCGTTTGTACGGTGTCATGTCCCAACTTGCCGGAACGGCGGCAACCATGGCGTGGGACTCAGGTCTAGCAGGCAGGGCCCAGGAGTACTACCTCCTCGCGCTCCGGTCGGCACACGCGGCCGGTGATTCCGCATTCGGCGCCAACGTCCTGGCCGGCATGGCCCGGCAGATGATTTACGCCGGCCGTCCCCAAGACGCCCTGGAGCTCGTACGTCTCGCCCAAGACGGCGTACGGGACACCGCTGGGCCTCGGATGCAGGCGTTGCTGCGCACACGCGAGGCGTGGGCTCTTGCTGCGATGAGCCGCATTGCTGCCTTTCGGAGGGCAACAGCACAGGCAACCGAAGCCTTGGCCGGTGCCTCCGACTTCGAAGAGCCCTACTGGATCGCCTACTTCGATGAGGCCGAGCTTGCGGGCGTCACCGGCGGACGGCTCCTTGACCTGGCTCGGCAGGACCCGCGTCAGCATGCGGAGACGGCGTCGGAAGCAATTCGTAGGGCTCTGGAACTACGTGGGCAGGAGGCCGGCCGGAGCCATGCCCTGGACTGGATCGGTCTCGCCGAATGCCGGTTCCTGATCGGCGACATCACTGGTGCTGCGGAGGGGGCCCGGTACGCGGTCGATGCGGCAGCCCGTACCCGATCGCGGCGGGTCCGTGATCAGCTCGCCCAGCTCTATCCGTATACGGTCGGCAGAGATGCGCCCGGGCCCGTGCGCGAGGCGCGGGACGGGATCAGAGATCTGCTGGCCGCCTCAGAGAGACAGGGAGACAGCGCGTATGACCACCATCGCGGTGACCGGGCACACGGACCTCAGCGAGGCCACCGTGCCGCTGGTGCGGGAGGCCGTACGGGGGCTGCTGCGGGAGCACGGCCGTGGGGAACTGGTCGGTGTCTCCTGCCTCGCTCGTGGCGCCGACACGCTGTTCGCCGAGGAGGTCGTCGAGGCCGGGGGGCGGCTGGTGGTCGTGCTGCCGTCACGCGACTACCGGGGGGCCAAGGTGAAGCCCGACCACGCCCCGGTTTTCGATCGGCTGGCGGCGGCCGCCGAGGTGGTGACCATGCCGTACGACGTGGCCAATCGGCACGCATACGAGGCGGCCAACACAGAGATGCTGAAGCGGGCCGAGCGGCTGGTGGCGGTGTGGGACGGGGCGCCTCCCAGCGGTAAGGGAGGCACCGCGGACGCCGTCGCGCAGGCGCGGGCGCTCGGGCTGCCCGTGGACGTCGTCTGGCCGGTGGGGTCAGCACGCGGCGCGTAGCCGGACCTACGAGCAAGGCCCCGCGGACGACCGTCCGCGGGGCCTGTGCCGTAGGAAAGGCGCTGCGTTACGCCGTGCCCGCCTCCACCGGCTCGTTCGGAGCGGCGGCCGGGGCCGCCACCGCGTTCGGCGTGCGGGACCGGAGCCAGCTGCGGGTGCCCAGGACCGTGGCCAGGAGGACCAGGAAGGCGCAGGCGAGGGTGACCGCGCGGACGTCGAAGGTGTCGATGACCCGGCCGCCGTACCAGGAGCCCAGCGTGGCACCGACCTGGAGGGCGGAGACGTTCACCGTGACCGCCAGCGTGGGCGCCTCGGCGGCGGCGCTGAGGACGCGGCCCTGGAGGGCGGGGAGGATCGCGAACGTCGCGACGGCGAACAGGAAGAAGAAGGCCCAGGCGAGGGCCGTCACCGGGGCGGCCAGCCAGAAGAGGGCGCTGGTCGCGGTGAGCGCGGCCAGGGTGCCGGCGAGTGTCGGCAGCAGCGCCCGGTCGGCCAGCCGGCCGCCGATCCAGTTGCCGAGGATCGAGCCGATGCCGTAGACGACCAGCATGACGGGAACGGAGGCCGCCGGGAAGCCGCCCACCTGGGTGGCCAGCGGGACCATGTACGTCACCACCGTGAAGAAGCCGCCGGTGGCCAGCGCGGTGGTCAGGATGCCGATGCGGATTTCTTTTTTGGTGAAGACGCGCAGTTCGTCGCGGACGGAGGTGGGGGTGCCCTCCGTACCGCCGGGGATGAGGGCGGCGAGCAGGACGACGCAGACCAGGGAGAGGACGGCGGTCGTGCGGAACGGGGCCTGCCAGCCGAACTGCTGGCCGATCAGGGTGCCCAGCGGGACGCCGAGGACCGAGGCCAGGTTGAAACCGAGCAGCACCTTGGAGACGGCCGAACCGGCCTTCTCCGGCGGTACCAGGCTGGCCGCGACGACGAAGCTGGCCGCCGCGAACGTGCCGTGCGAGAGCGCGGCGACGATCCGGCCGGCGACCAGCACGGCGTAGTTCGGCGCGAACGCCGCGATCGCGTTGCCGACCGTGGCGGTGACCATCAGGGCGAGCAGCAGGCTGCGGCGGGACATCCGGGTGGTCAGGCCGGTGACCAGGGGGCCACCGAAGACCACCGTCGCGGCATAGGCCGTGATGACCAGACCCGCGGTCGGGATGGACACGCCCAGCCCGGCGGAGAGGTCTTCGATCACCCCGCCGGGCAGCAGCTCGCCGGTGCCGATGACGAAGAGCGACATGGTGAGGGCGAAGAACTTCAGGAACATCTGGGATCTCTCTCTGGGCGGGGCCCGTGAGGATGGAGAGGGAGGGGAGGGAGCGGGAGCGGTCAGCCGGCGGGGGCCGGCGGGGTGGGGAGGGCGTCGAGGTCGAAGCCGAAGTGGGTGCGGTAGGCCGCGAACACCGCCTCGTCGTCGGGGAGTTCCTCCTTGGTGCGGGTGCCGTCGACGACCTGGACGAGCTTGCGGCCGCTGAGGGTGACCCGGCCCTGGGCCGTCGGACGGGTGCAGAACAGCTGGGTGAGGAACGGGGAGTCGTCGGCGCTGCGGAACCACCACAGCGTGGGCCGGAAGTCGTCCACCGTGCGCGGGCGGGGCTCGATCCGGTACTGGTGGGAGCCGTTGCGGTAGACGTCGAGGTCGCCGTTCGGGGCCTCGCGGAGCTCGAAGGTGCCCTGCGGGTCCTCCTGCGGCGCACGGGAGTCGAGGCGGAGCGGGTGGCGGAAGCCGCGGCCGTAGCCGACGTCGACCAGCCAGGGCTCGGCGGAGTCCTCGGCGATCACCTTGAGGATCAAGTGGCCCATGAGCGGGCCGAGTTCGCCGTCCTCCAGGACGCGGCCGGCCATGACGGTGACGTCGTAGCCGAGGGCGCGCAGGACCTCGGAGAACGCGCCGTTGAGCTCGTAGCAGCCGCCGCCGCGCCGCTGCTCGGTGATCTTGGGTATGGCGTCCGCGCCCATGTTGATGGGCAGCCGGAGGTTGAAGTCGATGTTCTCGAAGGGGATGCAGAGGACATGGCGTTCGTGCAGCTCGCGCAGGGCGGCGACGGTGGGCTTCTCGGGCCGCTTGGTGCCCATGCGGTGCAGGTAGGCGTCGACCGCCTCGGGGGTCAGCATGACGGGCTCCTCAAGATCAGCAAGGGGGTTCGGTGGGGGCGGTCCGGCGGTCCTCGACGACCGGCCGGGTCGGGCGTCGTCAGCAGCGGACCAGGGCCAGCCCCGCCGCCATGCCGCCGCCGAAGCCGGCCAGCAGCGTCAGGTCGCCGGGGCGTACCGCGCCGGAGTCGACGGCCGCGTCGAGGGTGACGGGGACGGAGGCGGCGCCGGTGTTGCCGTAGTCGGCGACGGTCGTGTGCAGGCGGGCGTTCGGCAGCCCGAGGGCGTCCGCGAGCTCGTCGAGCATGATCGCGTTGGCCTGGTGGGGCACGAGGTGGTCGATCTCGTCGGGGCGGACGCCGGCCCGGCGCAGCATCTCGTGCACGGCCGGCGGGACGTGCTCGGCGACGAACTCGCGCACCGCACGCCCGTTCATCCGGAAGTAGTGGGCGCCCTCGGCGAGGGTCTCCTCCGAGGCCGGGCGGCGGCTGCCGCCCGCGGCCACCTCGATCAGGTCCCGGTAGGCGGGGAAGGTGGCGAGATGGGTGGCCAGCACGCCGCGGCCGGCGTCGGTGGGTCCCAGCACCACGGCGCCCGCGCCGTCACCGAACAGCACCGTCGTCCGGCGGTCGGTGCGGTCCAGGATCCGCGAGTAGACGTCCGCGCCGATCACCAGCGCATGGCCGCCGGAGGCCAGCAGGGTGCGCTGCACCACGGACAGCGCGAAGACGAAACCGCTGCACACGGCGTTGAGGTCGAAGGCGGCGGTGGCCGGGGTCGCCCCGATCAGATCGGCGACGACGGCGGCGGTCGGCGGCTGGGGGGTGTCGGGGGTGGAGGTCGCCACGACGACCAGCGACAGATCGCGGGCGCTGATGCCGGCGCTCCTGAGCGCGGCCCGGCCGGCCGCGGCGGCCAGATCGCTGGTCGCCTCGTCCGGCTTGGCCCAACGCCGGGCCCGGATACCGGTCTTGCGCACGATCCAGGCGTCGTCCACCCCTGCGGGCTCGCCGGCCTCGTCGTTGCCGACCACATGGCCCGGGAGATACGAGCCGGTGCCCAGCACGCCGACCGGCGACTGCCCGCCGGGCGGGCGGCCGTGCGCTGTCGTTGCCAATGTCATCTCGCATCCTTCGTCGGGTGAGAAGAACGTGCGGTGTTTTCCCGGTCCACGATGGCGAGACGGTTGAATGAGCGTCAATTTGCTTCGGATTACTTTGTCAACTGGCCGGTACTTTGTCATTACCCGGGCCGGAAAACGGGCCCGGGCAGTTCCCGCGCGCGGCGCGGCCGGACCCACTTGACTGAGTACCGGAATCTGTATTGGTGTTCGACTATTACGCGCCACAGACTTCCCGGTGCGTGGCTAGCTGCTGCCGCTGATTAATCGGGAGGAATGAAGTGCGTAGTCTGGAACGCCTGCATTCGTTGCCGGCGGAACAACAGCCGGATTGGCCGGACACCGGAGCGCTGGAGGCCGTACGCGAGGAACTGGCGCGGGCCGAACCGCTGGTGCGCGCCGCGGACGTGCGGGAACTGCGCGGGTTGCTCGCCCGGGCCGCGGCCGGTGAGCTCCAGGTGATACAGACCGGCGACTGTGCCGAGGACCCGGCCGAGAGCACCCCCGGCGACGTCGCCCGCAAGACCGCGCTGCTCGACATGCTCGCCGGCACCATGAAGCTCAACACCGACAAGCCGGTCATCCGGGTCGGCCGGATCGCCGGGCAGTACGGCAAGCCCCGGTCCCGGCCCACCGAGGTCGTCGGCGGCGTCGAACTGCCCGTCTACCGCGGCCACATGGTCAACCGCCCGGAGCCCGACCCGGAGCTGCGTCGCCCGGACCCGGGCCGGATGCTCTTGGGGCTGAGCGCCGCCCGGCAGGTCACCGAGCAGCTCGGCTGGACCGGCGCGGCCCGCCGGCGCGGCGTCGAGGCACCCGTGTGGACCAGCCACGAGGCGCTGCTGCTCGACTACGAACTGGCCATGGTCCGTGCGCAGGACGACGGCGGACTGCTGCTGACCTCGACGCACTGGCCGTGGATCGGCGAGCGCACCCGCCAGGTCGACGGCGCCCACGTCGCGCTGCTCGCCGCCGTCGGCAACCCGGTGGCCTGCAAGGTCGGCCCGAGCATGACGCCGGACGGGATCCGTCGGCTGTGCGAGCGCCTCGACCCGCACCGCGAGCCCGGCCGGCTCACCCTGATCGCCCGGATGGGCGCCGACGCGGTGCGCGCCCAACTGCCCGTGCTGGTCCGCACGGTGCGCGAGGCCGGCCATCCGGTGAGCTGGCTGACCGACCCGATGCACGGCAACACCGTCACCGGCCCGGTCGGGCTGAAGACCCGCTGTGTGGAAACCGTGATCCGTGAGGTGACGGAATTCCAGAGCGCGGTTTCCGAGGCGGGCGGAGTGGACGGCGGACTGCATCTGGAAACCACCCCGGACCAGGTCACCGAATGCGGTGTCGGCGCGGACGGCTTCCCCGGAATAGGGGAGAAGTACACGACGCTGTGCGACCCCCGGCTCAATCCGTCCCAGGCGGTTGCGGTGGCCGCCGCCTGGCGTGGCTGACCGGCCCCGGAATTCGCGTCGCAGCACGAATTCGCGGCGCGGCACGCAATGGAGGTAGCGAGAATATGTCAGGTATGGAAGGCAAGGTCGCCCTCGTCACGGGGGCGGCCGGCGGGATAGGCGCGGCGGTCGTACGGTCCCTCGGCGAGCGCGGCGCGGCGGTGGCCGCCGTCGACCGTGACGCCGAGCGGCTGGCCGACGTGGTCGACAAGCTCCGGGCCGACGGCCTTCAGGCGGCGGCGTTCCCCGCGGACGTCACCTCCAGCGCCGAGGTCGAGGCGGTGGTGGACCGCGTCGAACGCACCCTCGGCCCGCTGGACTTCCTCGTCAACGCCGCCGGGGTGCTGCGGCTCTCGGAGGCCCGCGCGCTCACCGACGAGGACTGGGCGGTCACCTTCGCGGTCAACACCACCGGCGTCTTCTTCGTCTCCCGCGCCGTGGTCAACCGCATGATCGGCCGCGGCACCGGCGGCGCCCTGGTCACCGTCGCGTCCAACGCGGCCGGCACGGCACGGGTGGAGATGGCCGCCTACGCCGCCTCCAAGGCCGCCGCGACCATGTTCACCAAGTGCCTGGGGCTGGAGGTGGCCAAGGAGGGCATCCGCTGCAACCTGGTCGCCCCCGGATCCACCGAGACGCCGATGCTCAGCTCCATGTGGCACGACGAGTCCGGGCCGCGCGGCACCATCGACGGCCGGTCCGACGCCTACCGCGTCGGCATCCCGCTGGGCAAGATCGCCCGCCCCGAGGACGTGGCGGACGCGGTGGCCTTCCTGCTCTCCGATCAGGCCGCCCACATCACCATGCACGACCTCACGGTCGACGGCGGCGCCACGCTCGGCGTCTGACCGTGGGCCCACGAGCCCCTGGAGGAACCATGGCGGGGATCCCCCCGATCGAGCCCTACCCGATGCCCGGCCCGGGCGACCTGCCCGGCAACACCGTCGACTGGACCGCCGACCCGGACCGGGCCGTGCTGCTCGTCCACGACATGCAGCGCTACTTCCTGCGGCCGCTGCCCGCGTCCGTACGCGACGCCCTGGTGGCCAACGCCGCGCTGCTCCGCGACCGCGCCGCCGAACTTGGCATACCGGTCGCCTACACCGCCCAGCCCGGCGGGATGACCGAGGAACAGCGCGGCCTGCTCAAGGACTTCTGGGGCCCGGGCATGACCCCCGGACCCGAGGACCGCACCGTGGTCGCCCCGCTCGAACCCCGGCCCGGCGACTGGGAGTTCACCAAGTGGCGCTACAGCGCCTTCCACAACTCCGACCTGCTCGCCCGCATCCGGGAGACCGGCCGCGACCAGCTGCTGATCTGCGGGGTGTACGCGCACGTCGGCGTGCTGATGAGCGCCGTCGAGGCGTTCACCCACGACATCCGGCCGTTCCTCGCCGCGGACGCGGTCGCCGACTTCTCGGCCGCCGACCACCGGATGGCCCTGGACTACGCCGCCCGGCGCTGCGCCGCCGTCGCCACCACCAAGGAACTCCTCACCCACCTCGACGGGGGGCACCGATGACCGACGACCTGCTGGGGCGCGTACTGGCCTCGCCACCACCGGCGTTCGCGCTGCTGCACCGCCCCGAGGCGACCGGCCGCGGCCTGCTGGAGGTGATCCGCGGCACCGCGTCCACCGTGGACACCCTCGCCGGCATCCCGCTGCCGGACGGACCGGCCGACGGCGACGCGGACGGCGACACGGACGGCGCCGGCGCCCGGCACGAGGTGCTCGCCCTCATCCCCTACCGCCAGCTCGCCGAGCGCGGCTTCGACGCCCCCGACGACGGCGCACCGCTGATCACCCTCACCGTCGAGGAACAGGACACGGTGCCGGTCGCCGAGGCCCTGGCCCGCATCCCCGACGTCCCGATCACCCTGTCCGACGGGGCGTTCGACGTCGACGACGACGCCTACGCGGCCACCGTGCGCCGGATCATCGCCGAGGAGATCGGCACCGGCGAGGGCGCCAACTTCGTCATCAAGCGCTCCTTCGTCACCGACATCACCGACTACGGACCGCACAGCGCGCCGACCTTCTTCCGGCGGCTGCTGGAGCGCGAGGCCGGGGCGTACTGGACGTTCCTGGTGCACACCGGCGGGCGGACGTTCGTCGGCGCCTCGCCGGAGCGCCACATCAGCGTGCACGGCGGCGAGGCCGTGATGAACCCGATCAGCGGCACCTACCGCTACCCGCCCGCCGGGCCCACCCTGCCCGAGGTCATGGACTTCCTCGCCGATCGCAAGGAAGCCGACGAGCTCTACATGGTCGTCGACGAAGAGCTGAAGATGATGGCCCGCATCTGCGAGTCCGGCGGCCGGGTCGTCGGACCGTACCTGCGGGAGATGGCCCGGCTCGCGCACACCGAGTACTTCATCGAGGGCCACACGACCCGCGACGTGCGTCAGATCCTGCACGAGACGCTGTTCGCGCCCACCGTCACCGGCAGCCCCCTGGAGAGCGCGGCCCGGGTGGTGGCCCGCTACGAGCCGGCCGGCCGCGGCTACTACAGCGGCGTCGCCGCCCTCATCGGCCGGGACGCGGCGGGCGGCCGCACGCTCGACTCGGCGATCCTCATCCGGACCGCGGAACTCGACCCGCGCGGCCGGGTCCGGATCGGCGTCGGCGCCACCCTCGTCCGCCACTCCGACCCACTGTCCGAGGTCGCCGAGACCCGCGCCAAGGCCGCCGGGCTGCTCTCCGCACTGGCGGAACCGGGACGCGGCAGGTTCGGTGGGCACGCCACCGTGCAGGCGGCGCTCGCCGAACGCAACGCCACGATCGCCGGGTTCTGGCTCGCCGCCGAGGAGGACCGGACCGGCCACGCGGTCGCCGGGCTCACCGGCCGGCGGGTGCTGGTCGTCGACGCCGAGGACACCTTCACCTCGATGATCGGCCACCAGCTGCGCTCCATGGGCCTTGACGTGACCGTACGCCGCTTCGACGAGCCGTACGCCTTCGACGGCTACGACCTGGTGGTGATGGGCCCCGGCCCGGGCGATCCGCGGCAGACCGGCCACCCCAAGATCGCCCATCTGCGGACCGCGATCAGCCAACTCCTCGACGAGCGGCGGCCGTTCCTCGCGGTCTGCCTCAGCCACCAGGTGCTTTGCACCCTGCTCGGCCTCGACCTCGTCCGCCGCGCGGTCCCCAACCAGGGCGTCCAGCGGACCGTCGACCTCTTCGGCGACCGGGTACGGGTCGGGTTCTACAACACCTTCGCCGCGCACAGCACCGAGGACAAGGCGGAGACCGCGGCCGGGGTGATCGAGATCAGCCGGGACCCGGACACCGGCGAGGTGCACGCACTGCGCGGACCCGGATACGCGTCGATGCAGTTCCATTCCGAATCCGTGCTGACCGAGGACGGCGTCCGCATCGTCAGCGGACTGCTCGCCGAAGTCCTGGCGCAATCGGAGGCGGTCGCCCGGTGAAAGCGGTCATTGCCTGGTGGGATCTCGAGGAATCCGACCAGACCACGGAAACGCTCAGGGAATTCCTGCGGGAGGAGGCGGTCGAGCGCTTTTCCCGGTGGCCCGGGCTCCGGATGAAATTCTGGATCTCGGATGCCGGGGGCGGGGGTTGGGGCGCGGTCTTCCTGTGGGAATCGGAGGCCGCCGCGAGCCGGCCGCTGCCCACCCGGGCCGCCGAACTCATCGGCTACCCGCCCACCGTGGTGCACCGCTTGAACGTCGAGGCGGCCACCGAGGGAGAACACACCGTCCCCGATCTGACCGGGCTGGGACTCGCCTTCGCACGGTGACCGGCCGGGAACCGCCGGAAACCGGAACGCCCCGAATCCAGCACCCACGGAATATCAGCGAACCCGGAAAACCGCCGCGGCGCCGGGCCGGAAGAAACCCTTCCGGGCTCCGCGCCGCGGCCTTTCCGGCCCGGCCGGCCGCGGCATCTGACGGAGTACCGGGCTTTTGACGGAGTGCCGTGGCCGCCGTTGTCCGAAATGGCGCCCGGCAACCAGAGTTCATGCCACGGCATCCCGCCGGCTGCCGCCGGCCCAGCGGAAACAGGAGAAGCACAATGCCCGCACGATTCGACGGCAAGGTCGCGCTCGTCGCCGGTGGCGACGACGCCATCGGCCGGGCCGGCGCGCTCGCCTTCGCCCGCCAGGGCGCGACCGTCGTGGTCGCCGGACCGGACGCCCGGACCCTGGACGCCACGGTCGCCACCATCCGCCGGGCCGGCGGCCGCGCCGAGCGGGTGGTGGCCGATGTGACCCGCGGCGGACCCGAGGCCGCCGAGCGGATGGTCGCGGTCACGGTGGAGCGCTGCGGCGGACTCGACATCGCCTTCAACAACGTCACCGTCACCGGCCCGGCCCGCCCGGTCGCCGAGACCTGCGAGACCGTCTGGACCGAACTGCTCGCCCACAACCTCACCGGCGTGTGGACGTCCATGAAGCACGAGATCGCCTACATGAAGGAGCACCACGGCGGGGTCATCGTCAACACCGCCTGCAACCTCCTCAGCAACGGCCTCCGCCCCGGCCTGGGCGCCTACGCCGCCTCCAAGGCCGCCCTGACCACCCTGACCCGCGCGGCCGCCGGCGAGTACCTCTCCGCGGGCATCCGGATCAACGCCATCAGCCCCGGCCCGGTCGACGGACCCGCCGCCGGGCCCGGCCCGGCCGGCCCCGGCCACGCCACCGCCGACGAGATCGCCGACTCCGTGGTCTGGCTCTGCTCGGACGAGTCCTCGTACGTCGTCGGCCACGACCTCGTCCTCGACCGGAAGCGAGCCGCCTGATGACCACCGCACCCACCGCCCCCGCCCGGGCCGCCACCACGGCCCCTCTGGAGTGGACAGCCCTCGACCGCCGCGCCGTGGACACCGCCCGCGCGCTCGCCGTCGACGCCGTCGAACGCGCCGGCCACGGCCACCCCGGCACCGCCATGAGCCTGGCCCCCGCCGCCCACCTGCTCTTCCAGCGGCTGCTGCGGCACGACCCGGCCGATCCGCACTGGGCCGGCCGGGACCGCTTCGTCCTCTCCTGCGGCCACGCCGGCCTCACCCTCTACATCCAGCTCTACCTCTCCGGCTACGGGCTGACCCTCGACGACCTCAAGTCCCTGCGCACCGCCGGCAGTTTGACCCCCGCCCACCCCGAATTCGGTCACACCCCGGGCGTGGAGACCACCACCGGCCCGCTCGGCCAGGGCCTCGGCAACGCCGTCGGCATGGCCATGGCCGCCCGGCGCGAACGCGGTCTGTTCGACCCCGACGCACCCGAGGGCACCAGCCCCTTCGACCACACCATCTGGGCGTTCGTCTCCGACGGCGACCTCGCCGAGGGCCTCAGCCACGAGGCCGGCTCGCTCGCCGGCCACCAGCGCCTCGGCAACCTCGTCGTCCTCTACGACGACAACCGCATCTCCATCGAGGACGACACCCGCATCGCCCAGTCCGAGGACGTCCTCGCCCGGTTCGCCGCCTACGGCTGGCACGTCCAGCGCGTCGACTGGACCACCGGCGACGGCTACCACGAGGACGTGCCCGCCCTCCACCGGGCGCTCGTCACCGCCCGCGCGGAGACCGGCCGCCCCTCGATCGTCGCGCTGCGCACCCTCATCGGCTGGCCCTCACCGGGCAAGCAGAACACCGGCAAGATCCACGGCGCCGCGCTCGGCGCCGACGAGGCGGCCGCCACCAAGGCCGCCATGGGGCTCGACCCCGCGCGCTCCTTCCACGTCCCCGCCGAGGTGCTCGAACGGACCCGCCGGGCCGGCGTCCGCGGCCGGGCCCTTCGCGCGGAGTGGGAACGGCGCCACCAGGACTGGCGGTCCGCATTCCCCCGGCGGGCCGCCGCACACGACCGGATCGCCGCCCGCACCCTGCCCGACAACTGGCAGGCGGCGCTCCCGGAATTCGCCCCCGGCCGGCAGATGGCCACCCGCAAAGCCTCCGGCGCGGTGCTCGCCGCGCTCGCCGACACCCTGCCGGAACTGTGGGGCGGCTCGGCCGACCTCGCCGAGTCCAACAACACCACCATGCCCGGCCAACCCTCCTTCGTGCCCGAGGAGTTCGCCACCGACGCCTTCCCCGGCCACCGCTACGGCCGCACCCTGCACTTCGGCATCCGCGAACACGCCATGGGCGCGGTCCTCAACGGCATCGCCCTGCACGGCGGCACCCGCCCCTACGGCGGCACCTTCCTGGTGTTCTCCGACTACATGCGCCCCGCCGTCCGGCTCGCCGCCATGATGCGGCTGCCCGTCACCTACGTGTGGACCCACGACTCCATCGGGCTCGGCGAGGACGGCCCCACCCACCAGCCCGTGGAACACCTGTGGTCGCTGCGCGGCATCCCCGGACTCGACGTGGTCCGCCCCGCCGACGCCAACGAGACCGCGATCGCCTGGCGCACCGTCCTCACGCACACCGACCGGCCCGCCGGCCTCTGCCTCACCCGGCAGAACCTGCCCGTCCTCGACCGTTCGCCCGGCACCGGCCTGGCCCCGGCCGACGGCGTGGCCAGGGGCGGCTACGTCCTCGCCGAGGCCCACACCCCCGACGGCGCCCCCACCACCCCGGACGTCGTCCTCATCGGCACCGGCAGCGAGGTGCACCTCGCCCTCGACGCCAGGCGGCTGCTGCACGACGAGGGAATCGCCGCCCGGGTGGTCTCGCTGCCCTGCCTGGAGTGGTTCCGCGCGCAGCGCCAGGAGTACCGCGACCAGGTACTGCCGCCGGACGTCCCGGCCCGGATCTCCGTCGAGGCCGGCTCGGTCCTCGGCTGGCACGCCCTGGTCGGCGACGCCGGGGCCGCCCTGGGCCTGGACCAGTTCGGTGCGTCGGCCCCCTACCAGACGCTGTACGAGCAGTACGGGCTGACCGCCACCCGGGTCGCCGCGGCCGCCCGCGCCTCGCTCGCCCGGGTGCGGGCCCGCCACCGGGAGCACACCCGATGAAGGTCACCGTCCCCGGCTCCAAGAGCATCACCCACCGGTCCCTGCTGCCGGCCGCGGCCGCCGACGGCCGCTCCACCCTGCGCGCCCGCTGGTCAGCGACGACACGGTGACCCCGCGCGCCCCCGGCATCACCCTCGACGCCCCCGGCTGCGTCAGCCGGACGTTCCGCGGCACCCACACCGCACTCCGGCGCTGCTTCCCGGCGCACGCGGCGCACGCACCCGCCGTGTGACCACCGCCGCGGGCTCGGGCAACGCGCGCACAACTACGCAACGAAAGGCATGACATGGCGAAGATACTCATCGCCGGCGGCGGCGTGGGCGGCCTCGCGGCGGCACTGGCCACCGCCCGGCACGGACACCGGGTGACCGTCCTGGAACGCCGGGACTCCTTCACCGAACTCGGCGCCGGCATCCAGCTCGGCCCCAACGCCTTCCACGCCCTGGACCGGCTCGGCGTCGGCGACGCGGTCCGCCGACGGGCCGTCTTCATCGACGAGTTGCGCTTCATGGACGGCACCACCGGCCGCAAGGTCCGGTCGATGCCGCTCACCGGCGCCTACCGCACCCGCTTCGGCAACCCCTACGCCGTGGTCCACCGCACCTGCCTGTACGAGCCGCTGCTGGCCGCCTGCCGGGCCACCGACGGCATCGAACTGCGCACCGACAGCCCGGTCGTCCGCTACGCGCAGGACACCGGCTCGGTCACCGCCGTACTCGCCGGCGGCGAACGGCTCACCGGAGACGCCCTGATCGGCGCCGACGGCATCCGCTCCACCGTCCGCGGTCAGCTCCTCGGCGACGGCGACCCCCGGGTCTCCGGCCACACCATCTACCGCTCCGTCATCCCCATGGCCAAGGTTCCCGAGGACCTGCGCTGGAACACCGTCACCCTGTGGGCCGGACCCAAGTGGCACTTCGTCCACTACCCCGTCGGCGGCGGTGAGTTCCTCAACCTCGCCGCCACCCGCGACGACGGCGCGACCGAGGCGGTGGCCGGCCTCCCCGCCGACCGCGACCGGGTGCTCGCCGAATTCCCCGACCTCGGCAGCACCGCCCGCCGGCTGCTGGAGCTCGGCGAGAACTGGAAGTCCTGGGTCCTCTGCGACCGCGACCCGGCCGACCGCTGGACCGACGGCCGGGTGGCCCTCCTCGGCGACGCCGCGCACCCGATGCTCCAGTACGCCGCCCAGGGCGCCTGCCAGGCCCTGGAGGACGCCGTGGTCCTCGGCGCACTCCTCGACGGCCCGGCCGCCGACGTCGTCCAGCGCCTGGAGAAGTACCACGCGGTCCGGCACGAACGCACCGCGAAGACCCAGCTGGTGGCCCGGGAGATGGGCCGGCAGCTCTACCACCCGGCCGGCCGGGCGGCCCGCGAGCGCAACGCCAGGCTCGCCGCCATGACCGTGGACGACCTGTACGACACCGTCCAATGGCTGCACGGCGAACGGGACTTCGGCGCCGGAGCGGACCGTTGAGCAGGTTGCGCTGGCTGACGGCGGGGGAGTCGCACGGCCCCGCACTGGTGGCGACGCTGGAGGGCCTGCCGGCCGGGGTCCCGGTCACCACGGAGCTGGTGGCGGACGCGCTGGCCCGCCGCCGGCTGGGCCACGGACGCGGTGCCCGGATGGCCTTCGAGCGGGACGAGGTCACGTTCCTGGGCGGGGTACGGCACGGCCGCTCGCTCGGCTCACCGGTGGCGGTCATGGTCGGCAACACCGAGTGGCCCAAGTGGGAGCAGGTGATGGCGGCCGACCCGGTGGACGAGGCGGAGCTCGCGTCACTGGCCCGTAACGCCCCGCTGACCCGCCCCCGCCCCGGCCACGCCGACCTCGCCGGAATGCAGAAGTACGGTTTCGCCGAGGCCCGCCCCATCCTGGAGCGCGCCTCGGCGCGGGAGACCGCGGCCCGGGTCGCCCTGGGCGCGGTGGCCCGCTCCTTCCTCAAGGAGACCGCCGGCATCGAGATCGTCTCGCACGTGGTGGAGCTGGCGGCGGCCAAGGCACCGTACGGGGCCCACCCCGAGCCCTCCGACGCCGAGCGGCTGGACGCCGACCCGGTGCGCTGCCTGGACGCGGAGGCCTCGAAGGCGATGGTCGCGGAGATCGACCGGGCCCACACGGACGGCGACACCCTGGGCGGGGTGGTCGAGGTGCTGGCCTACGGGGTGCCGGTCGGCCTGGGCTCGCACGTCCACTGGGACCGTCGTCTGGACGCCCGGCTTGCCGCCGCGCTCATGGGCATTCAGGCGATCAAGGGGGTGGAGGTCGGTGACGGCTTCGCGCTGGCCCGGGTGCCGGGTTCGCGGGCGCATGACGAGATCGTTCGCACCGGCCAGGGCATCCGCCGCGCCTCGGGCCGCTCCGGCGGTACCGAGGGCGGGCTGTCGACGGGCGAGCCGCTGCGCGTCCGGGCGGCCATGAAGCCGATCGCGACGGTGCCGCGGGCGCTGGCGACGGTGGACGTCAGCACCGGCGAGGCGGCCACGGCGCACCACCAGCGCTCCGACGTCTGTGCGGTGCCGGCCGCCGGGATCGTGGCCGAGGCCATGGTCGCGCTCGTCCTCGCCGACGCAATAGTGGAGAAATTCGGGGGCGACAGCGTGGCCGAGACCCGCCGCAACGTCCGGGGCTTCCTCGACACCCTGGCGATCAGCTGACCCGTCCGCCGAGGTGGCCGGGGCAGCGGTGTCAACCGGTGGCCGCTCCCCGGGGGTGGTTGCCGGGCCGGCCCGGGAGCGCGCGCAGTGTGGCGTTCGTGACACCCCGGGCCGGACCTGGCGGTGAGCGCCCCGGGGCGTCCTGGGCGCCGAGTAAGGTCGGCCAGCACGGGGCGTCAGAGGGCCTTCGCGGCCACGAACGGAACGGAAGTCCATATGTCGACTGTTCAGTCTGGGGTCAGGTCCGGCGCGCAGCAGGCCGGCCCGGCATCCCTGTACGCCGAGCTGGTGCGCCGGAACCCGGGTGAGCCCGAGTTCCACCAGGCGGCCCTGGAGGTGCTGGAGACGCTGGAGCCCGTGCTCGCCGCCCGTCCGGAGTTCGCCGAGGCGAAGATCCTGGAGCGGATCTGCGAGCCCGAGCGGCAGATCATGTTCCGGGTGCCCTGGCAGGACGACGCCGGCACGGTCCACGTCAACCGCGGCTTCCGGGTGGAGTTCAACAGCGCCCTCGGCCCGTACAAGGGCGGGCTGCGCTTCCACGCGTCGGTGAACCTCGGGATCGTGAAGTTCCTCGGCTTCGAGCAGATCTTCAAGAACGCCCTGACCGGCCTGAACATCGGCGGCGGCAAGGGCGGCAGCGACTTCGACCCGCACGGGAGGTCGGACGCCGAGGTGATGCGGTTCTGCCAGTCGTTCATGACCGAACTGCACCGCCACCTCGGCGAGCACACCGACGTACCGGCCGGTGACATCGGCGTCGGCGGCCGGGAGATCGGCTACCTCTTCGGCCAGTACCGGCGGATCACCAACCGCTGGGAGGCCGGGGTGCTGACCGGCAAGGGGCTGTCCTGGGGCGGCTCCAAGGCCCGTACGGAGGCCACCGGTTACGGCAATGTGCTGTTCACGCAGGAGATGCTCAAGGTGCGCGGGGAGGAGCTGGACGGCCAGCAGGTCGTGGTGTCCGGTTCCGGCAACGTCGCCCTCTACACCATCGAGAAGGCGCAGGCCCTCGGAGCCAACGTGGTGACCGCCTCCGACTCCGGCGGCTACGTCGTCGACGAGAAGGGCATCGACCTGGCCCTGCTGCGGCAGATCAAGGAGGTCGAGCGCGGCCGGATCAGCGCGTACGCCGAGCGGCGCGGGGTGTCGGCCCGGTACGTGCCCGGCGGCCGGGTGTGGGACGTCGCCTGCGACGTCGCGCTGCCCTCGGCGACCCAGAACGAGCTGGACGCGGAGGCGGCCCGGATCCTGGTCCGCAACGGCGTCAAGGCGGTGTCCGAGGGCGCGAACATGCCGACCACGCCGGACGCGGTGGCGCTCTTCAAGGAGGCCGGGGTGGCCTTCGGCCCCGGCAAGGCCGCCAACGCGGGCGGGGTGGCGACCAGCGCGCTGGAGATGCGGCAGAACTCCGCGCGGGACACCTGGTCCTTCGAGCGGGCCGAGGGCGAGCTGGCCGCGATCATGCGCAGCATCCACCGCACCTGCCACGAGACCGCCGACCGGTTCGGTCGGCCCGGCGACTACGTCGCGGGCGCCAACATCGCGGGCTTCGAGCGGGTCGCGGACGCGATGCTCGACCAGGGCCTGATCTGACCGCGGGCGGCGGGGCGCGCGCCGGAGCGGCGGCCGCCCCGCCGCCCCCGGCTCGTAAGGTGGCCCGCATGAACATCTGCGTCTTCTGCTCCGCCGCCGACCTCGACGACCGCTATGTCGTCCCGGCCCGCCAGTTCGCCGAGCTGATCGGCAAGGGCGGGCACGCGCTGGTGTGGGGCGGTTCGGACACCGGGCTGATGAAGGTGATGGCCGACGGGGTGCAGGAGGCCGGCGGGAAGCTGATCGGGATCTCGGTGGAGTTCCTGGCGCACAAGGCGCGCGCGGGCGCCGACGAGATGGTCGTCACCAAGGACCTCGCCGAGCGCAAGGCGGAGATGCTGGCCCGCGCCGACGCCATCGTCATCATGGTCGGCGGCACCGGCACCCTCGACGAGGCCACCGAGATCCTGGAGCTGCGCAAGCACGGGCTGCACAGCAAGCCCGTCGTGCTGCTGAACACCGCCGGCTTCTACGACGGGCTGCACGAGCAGTTCCGGCGCATGGAGGACGAGGGTTTCCTGCCGCTTCCCCTCACCGACCTGGTGTTCTTCGCGGCGGACGGCGTCGGCGCGCTGGCCTACCTGGAGGAGAAGGCGGGCTACCCGGCCTGAGCCGCCGCCCCGCCGCCCGGTGGGCCGGCTCGTTAGGATCGGGCCCATGGGTACGCACTTGATCACGGGCGCAGGGTCGGGCATCGGAGCGGCGGTCGCACGGCGGCTGGCGGAGCGCGGCGAGGAGCTGTGGCTGCTGGCGCGCAGCGCGCCCCGCGCGAAGGAGCTGGCCGCGCAGTTCCCCACCGCCCATGTGATCGTGGGCGACCTGACCAACCCCGAGAAGCTGTCCTTCGCGCTCGGCCAGCAGTCGCTGCCGGACCGGATCGACTCCCTCCAGCACATCGCGGGCGTCATCGAGCTGGGCGCGGTCGGCGAGCTGCCGGCCAAGGCGTGGCAGCGGCAGCTCGCCGCCAACCTGGTGGCGCCGGCCGAGCTGACCCGGCTGCTGCTGCCGCTGGTGCGGCTGGCCAAGGGGCATGTGGTCTTCGTCAACTCCGGCGCCGGGCTGAACGCGCACGCCAACTGGAGCGCGTACGCGGCGAGCAAGCACGGCCTGAAGGCGCTGGCCGACTCCCTGCGGGCGGAGGAGCACGGCAACGGCGTGCGGGTGACCTCGGTCTACCCGGGGCGCACGGCCACGCCGATGCAGGAGAGCACCCACCAGCAGGAGGGCAAGGCGTACGACCCGTCCCGCTGGATCGACCCCGAGTCGGTGGCCACCGCGATCCTCGCCGCCGTCGACCTGCCGCGGGACGCGGAGATCAACGACGTCTCGGTGCGCCCGGGACGCTGAGGTTGGTGGCCCAGGGGGCCGCCGGAGGGCCGCCGCGGCGACGTACGCTGCAAGAGTGACCACTGAAGCGAAGTCGACCGCGGCGGCGGGGTGCGGGTTCCGGGAGATCCGGGGACTGGTGACCGAACTGAGCCGCCGGCTGGACGCCCATCAGCGCAGCCGGATCGCCGAGCTGGACCTGACCCCGACGCAGGCCAAGGCGCTGGAGGAGCTCGGCGAGCCGAAGACCGCGCGGGAGCTGGCCGGGGTGCTCTGCTGCGAACCGCCCAATGTCACCTATGTCATCTCCAAGCTGGAGAAGCAGGGCATGGTGGTGCGGCAGCCGCATCCGCTCGACGGCCGGGCCAAGCAGCTCGTACTGACCGAGGCGGGGCGGGAGTTGCGGCTCGACCTGCTGCGCCGGATGGGCACCGCGTCGCCGCTGGACCACCTCACGCACGAGGAGCGGGCCGCGTTCCGTGACGACCTGCTGAAGGCCCTGGGGCGGGGCGACTGATCCCTGCGCCGGGAGGGCGCCGGCGGTTCCGTATGCCTTTCGTAAAGTTATAGCTGTAACCATTGCGCCGAGTGATGGTTACAGCTTTAACTGCATTGCATGATCACTGAGAAGGCGACGGCGCGCGACTCGGCGCGCAAGACCTCCGAGGCGCCGGCCGCACCGGTCACCCCGGCGGCCCGTGGTGGGCTCCAACTCCTCGTCCTGGCCCTCGGATTCGTGATGGCCAGCCTGGACACCGGCATCATGAACGTCGCGGCACACGACCTGCGGGCCCGCCTCGGCCTGAGCATGGCCGGCCTGACCTGGGTCGTCGACGGCTATGTCCTCGCCTTCGCCGCGCTGCTGCTGCTCGCCGGCTCGCTGGCGAAGCGGTACGGCGCCCGCCGTATCTACCTCGTCGGGCTCGCCGCGTTCACCGCCGCCTCCCTGCTCGGCGCGGTGGCCCCGGACGGCACCGTCCTGGTGGCGGCCCGCTTCGCCCAGGGCATCGGCGCCGCGCTGTTCATGCCCAGCTCGCTGTCGCTGCTGATGAACGCCTTCCCCGAACCCGCCCGCCGGGCCAGGATCCTCGGCATCTGGTCGGCGATCGTCTCCACCTCCGTGGGGCTCGCCCCGACCATCGGCGGCCTCCTGGTCGGCACCCTGGGCTGGCGCTCCATCTTCCTGGTCAACCTCCCCATCGGCATCGCCGGGCTGCTGCTCACCCGCCGGGTGATCGCGGCGGTCCCGGCCCGCGGTTCGGCGCTCGGCGGCACCGGCCACGTCCTCGGGCTGGTCGCCCTCGGATCGCTCAGCTACGCCCTCATCGAAGGACCGGACCAGGGCTGGTCCGCGCCGCTCGTGCTGGGCGCCTTCGCGCTCACCGTGGTCGCGGTGGCCGGTTTCGTCCTCCGGGAACGGACCGCCCGTACGCCGATCCTCCCGGCCGCGCTCTTCTCGGACAGCCGGTTCTCGGCGGCCAACGTGGTCGGCTTCCTCTTCAACTTCGCCTTCTATGGCGCCCTGTTCGTCCTCGGGCTGTTCCTCCAGACGGCCCGCGGCGCGAGCGCGGTGACCGCCGGCCTCCAGATGCTCCCGGCCGTGCTGATCCTGCCGTTCGGCAACATGCTCTACGCCCGGATCGGGCACCGTCTCGGCAACCGGACCGCGCTCACCGCCTCCCTCGCCGTCTCCGCCGCCGGATATGTCGTGCTCTTCCTGATCGTCCGGCCCGGACTGCCGTACTGGGTCCTCGCGGTGGTCCTCGCCGTCACCAACATCGGCAGCGGGATCAGCTCCCCGGCACTGACCGGCGTCCTGATGGAGGCCGCCGGCCGCGAGCACGCCGACATCGGCAGCGCCACCCTCAACGCCAACCGCCAGATCGGCTCGCTGGTCGGCATCGCCGGGATGGGCGCGGTGCTCACCGCGGCCGGCGGCGGGCACCCGGGCGCCCGGGCCGCCTTCGCCCTCACCGCCGGAGCGCTGGCGGTGGCCGCGGTGACCGGCTGGCTGGGCGTACGCGGCCGGCGGTGACGCGACGCCCGTCCCGCGGGCGGGCGCGTGCGGCGGCGGGCCCGGGGTACGCACCCCGCGCCCGCCGCCGCATACCCTTCCGGGGTGAGCGAGAACAGCACGTACGAGTGGGCAGCGGGCGCGGCGACCGGTATCGGGTCGATGCCCGGCGGGGACGCGCGGGAGGCGGCCAAGACCGTCACCGGGTCGCTGGAGACCTTCCCGTATCTGCCGGAGCTCCCGGCGCGGGGCCCCGGCGCCGACATGATCGGACGCACCCTGGGGATGCTCGTCGAGGTCTACGGCCATGTGGAGCCCAGCGGCTGGCGGATCAGCGACCGGCCCGGCCGGGACACCCGGCGGGCGCACTCCTGGCTCGGCGAGGACCTCGACGCCCTGGAGGAATTCACCCAGGGCTACCAGGGCCCGCTGAAGGTCTCCGCGGTCGGCCCCTGGACGCTGGCCACCGCCCTGGAACTGCGCAACGGCGAGGCCGCGCTCAGCGACCCCGGCGCCTGCCGGGACCTCGCGGCGTCGCTGGCGGAGGGGCTGCGCGGCCACCTCGCGGACGTCCGGCGCCGGGTGCCGGGCGCCGAGGTCGTCCTCCAGCTCGACGAGCCCTCCCTGACCGCGGTGCTCCAGGGGCGGGTCAGGACGGCGAGCGGGTACCGGACCCACCGGGCCGTGGACCGGGCCGTGGTCGAGGGCGCGCTGCGCGATCTCGTGGCGGTGGCGCAGGGCGGGCCCGTGGTCGTCCACTCCTGCGCGCCCGAGGTGCCGTTCGGGCTGCTGCGGCGGGCCGGCGTCACGGGCATCTCGTTCGATTTCGCGCTGCTCACCGAGCGTGAGGAGGAGGCGATCGGGGAAGCCGTCGAGAGCGGTACGGCGCTGTTCGCGGGCGTGGTGCCGGGCGTGGACGGCCGATTGTCAGACCCTGCCGGTAGCGTCATGGGTGTCAGGACGCTCTGGCGCAGGCTGGGGCTGGCACCGGGGACTCTCGGCGAGTCCGTGGTCGTCACCCCGTCGTGCGGGCTCGCGGGCGCTTCGCCCGGATATGCCCGCTCGGTGCTCGCCCATTGCGTCCGGGCGGCGAGGTCGCTCGCAGACAACCCTGAGTGACCGCACTCAAGGACCACGGGAGGACAAGACGGTGGCTGGCGAACAGCACGCAGCGCAATCCAAGGTGCCCACAGCGGCGCGGGAGAAGCACGCGCAGCTCGCTGAGCAGATCGAGGAGCACCGATTCCGCTATTACGTGAAGGACGCTCCGGTCATCAGCGACGCCGAGTTCGACCGGCTGCTGCGCTCCCTGGAAGCACTGGAGAACGAGCACCCCGAGCTGCGCACCCCGGATTCCCCGACCCAGAAGGTCGCCGGTGCGTACGCAACCGAATTCACCGAGGTCGCGCACCGCGAGCGGATGCTCTCGCTCGACAACGCCTTCGACCAGGAGGAGTTGGCGGCCTGGGCGGAGCGGCTCGCCGGTGAGCTGGGCGGCGCCCCCAAGGGCGCGGGCTACCACTTCCTGTGCGAGCTCAAGGTCGACGGCCTCGCCGTCAACCTCACCTACGAGCACGGCCGGCTGACCCGCGCCGCCACCCGCGGCGACGGCCGCACCGGCGAGGACATCACCCCCAATGTCCGGACGATCGCCGACATCCCCAACCGCCTGAAGGGTGACCGGATTCCGGCCCTGGTCGAGGTGCGCGGCGAGGTCTACTTCCCGATGGAGAAGTTCCTCCAGCTCAACGAGCGGCTGGTGGCCGACGGCAAGCCGCCGTTCGCCAACCCCCGTAACGCCGCGGCCGGTTCGCTGCGCCAGAAGGACCCCAAGATCACGGCCAGTCGCCCGCTGCACATGGTCGTCCACGGCCTCGGCGCCCGCGACGGCCTGGAGATCGACCGGCTCTCGGAGGCGTACGGCCTGCTGAAGGAGTGGGGCCTGCCGACGGCCACCCACAACAGGGTCGTCGACTCCCTCGAAGCGGTACGGGAGTTCATCGCCCACTACGGCGACCCCGAGACCCGCCGCACGGCCGTGGAGCACGAGATCGACGGCGTGGTCGTCAAGCTGGACGAGATCCGCCTCCAGGGCCGGCTGGGCTCGACGTCCCGCGCCCCGCGCTGGGCGATCGCCTGGAAGTACCCCCCGGAGGAGGTCAACACCAAGCTGGTGGACATCCGGGTCGGCGTCGGCCGCACCGGCCGGGTCACGCCGTACGCCGTGGTCGAGCCGGTCACGGTCGCCGGGTCCGAGGTGGAGTTCGCGACCCTGCACAACCAGGACGTGGTCAAGGCCAAGGGGGTGCTGATCGGGGACACCGTCGTGATCCGCAAGGCCGGCGACGTCATCCCCGAGATCCTGGGCCCGGTGGTCGACCTGCGGGACGGCACCGAGCGGGAGTTCGTGATGCCGGCCGAGTGCCCCGAGTGCGGCACGGCCCTGCAGCCCGCCAAGGAAGGCGACATCGACCTGCGGTGCCCCAACAACCGCTCCTGCCCCGCGCAGATCCGTGAGCGGCTGTTCTACCTCGCCGGCCGCAAATGCCTGGACATCGAGAATTTCGGATATGTCGCGGCCACCGCGCTGAGCCAGCCGCTGGAGCCCGCCGAGGCGCCGCTGAAGGACGAGGGCGATCTGTTCGGCCTCTCCGTCGAGCAGTTGCTGCCCATCAAGTCGTACGTCCTCGACCCCGATTCCGGGCTGCCCAAGCGCGACCCGAAGACCGGCGAGGAGAAGGTCGTCACGTTCTTCGCCAACCAGAAGGGCGAGCCGAAGAAGAACACCCTCGCGATGCTGGAGAACATCCAGGCCGCCAAGGAGCGCCCGCTGGCCCGCATCCTGACCGGTCTGTCCATCCGGCACGTGGGGCCCGTGGCGGCCGAGGCGCTGGCGCGGGAGTTCCGCTCGATCGACCGCATCCGGGACGCGGACGAGGCCGAGCTGGCCGCCGTGGACGGCGTCGGGCCCACCATCGCCGCGTCGTTGAAGCAGTGGTTCACCGAGGACTGGCACCGCGGGGTCATCGAGAAGTGGCGGGCCGCCGGCGTCCGGATGGAGGAGGAGCAAACGGGTGAGGAGGGCCCGCGCCCCCTCGAAGGCGTCACCGTCGTCGTAACGGGCACACTTCAGTCACACACAAGAGATGGCGCGAAAGAGGCCCTCCAGAACCTCGGAGCGAAGGTGACCGGTTCCGTTTCGAAGAAGACCGGTTTCGTAGTGGTGGGCGACAACCCCGGTTCGAAGTACGACAAGGCGATGCAGTTGAAGGTCCCGGTACTGGACGATGACGGCTTCGCGGTGCTGCTGGAACAGGGTCCCGAGGCGGCACGAGCGGTAGCTGTCACTCCGCCTGAGGAGGAGTGAGGTGTCACCCCATCGGCGCATACCAGATTGATCCAGGATGCCGGGTCGCATTCGGGCAACCGTCGGCGATCGCTGCCCGCGGCGGCCTTCCGCGGCCTACTGTTGAGGAGTGCGCCTGCCGTGGCGCGGGCACAGCCGGCTGTGAGAGGGATCGGAATGAAACCGACCGACAGCGCCGCTCCGGCGTCGCGGCTCCGGCAGCTCGTCGTGCCCGCGTTGCCCGCGGCCATCGTCACCGTGGCGAGCCTCGCGCTCGCCACGGGCGTGTTCCGGACTCTGGGCGTAGGTGACGCGCTGTTCCCCGGAGGCTCGGTGGGATGGTCGCTGGCGATCCTGACCGGCGTCATCGTCGGCCACCTGGTCGCCCTCGGCCGCGACCGCTGGTGGGGCGGCACGGGCTCCGGCGCGGCGCTCGCCCTCGCCGTCCTGCTGCTCTACGGCTGGGTCCCGGCCACCCTCGTCAGCCTCTCCGTCGTCGTGCTGGTCGGCGCCGCCCGCCGGCACCGCTGGCGGCAGGCCGTGGTGCACGGCGCCGTCGACGTCCTCGGCATCGGCGCCGCGGCGCTCGGCCTCGCCGCGTTCGGCGTGGTCTCCACCGTCCGCCAGCCGTGGACCCCGCTCGCCTGGGACCTCTCCGTCCTCCCCGAAGTGGTCGTCACCGCGGGCGGCTATCTGTTCGTCAGCCGCGGCCTGCTGTGGCTCAGCCTCACCCCGCGCAGCGGCCAGCTCCCCGCCATCCCCCGCACCGCGGTCGTCCGCCAGGCGCTGGTCGGCATCGCCCTGCTCGGCATCGCCCCGCTGATCGCCGTCTGCGCGGTCAACGCCCCGCTGCTGCTGCCGCTGTTCGCGGTGCCGCTGATCGCGCTGGACTCCACCCTCTGGATAGCCCGGGCCCGCGCCGAGGAGCAGCTGCGCGACCCGCTCACCGGACTGCCCAACCGCCAGTGGCTGCTGGAGCGCACCTGGACCGCGCTGGACGAGGCCGAGCGGATCGGCGCCCGCTCCGCCCTGGTCCTCATCGACCTGGACCGCTTCCGCTCCGTCAACGACACCCTCGGCCACCTCGCCGGCGACCGCCTGCTGCTGCAGATCGCCGACCGGCTGCGGCACGCCCTGCCGCGCGGCGCCGAGGCGGCCCGGCTCGGCGGCGACGAGTTCGCCGTCCTGCTGCCCACCACCGACTCCCTCACCAGCTCCCAGCGGGTGGCCCGCAATCTTGTCGCCGCCCTCAGTTCGCCGCTGGACCTCGACGGTCTGACCCTCGTGCTCGAAGCCAGCGCGGGGGTCGCCGTCTTTCCCGACCACGCCCTGGACGCCGAAGGGCTGCTGCGCCGCGCCGATGTGGCGATGTACCAGGCCAAGAGGGACCGCAGCGGCGTCGAGCTCTACGAGGCCAAGCGCGACGGCAACACCCCCGACCGGCTGGGCCTGCTGGGCGATCTGCGGCGCGCCCTGGACGCCGGTGACGTCGAGCTGCACTACCAGCCCAAGGTCGGATTCGACGGACATGTCGCCGGGCTGGAGGCGCTGGTCCGCTGGGTGCACCCCGACCGCGGCCGGGTGCCCCCCGACGAGTTCATCGCGATCGCCGAATCCTCCGGCCTGATGCCCCGGCTCACCGAGTACGTCCTCGAAACCGCGCTCGCCCAGGTGGCGCGCTGGCGCGCGATGGGCCTGGAGGTCCCGGTCGCGGTCAACGTCTCCCCCCGCGACGTGCACTCCCCGGGCTTCGCCGGCGCCGTCGCGGCCCGGCTCGCCCGACATCGCGTCCCACCGGGCGCCCTCCAACTGGAGATAACCGAGCACGTCCTGCTGGAGGATCCACAGCGGGCCGCCGACACGCTCGCCGGGCTCACCGCCCACGGCGTGAAGATGTCGCTGGACGACTTCGGCACCGGCTACTCCTCCCTCGTCCACCTCCGCCGCCTCCCGGTCAGCGAGCTGAAGATCGACCGTTCCTTCGTGGCCCGGCTGGCCGTCGACACGGAGGACGCCGAGATCGTCCGCTGCACCCTCGACCTGGCCCATTCGCTCGGCCTGCTGGTCGTCGCCGAGGGCGTGGAGGACGACGAGACCTGGGAACGGCTGCGCGACCTCGGCTGCGACGCCGTCCAGGGCTGGCTGGTGGCGGCCGCGATGCCGCCCGACGAGACCACGGCCTGGCTGAGGGCCCGCGGTGAGCACGGCTGGCACCGCGAATCGGAGACGGCCGCCCTGGCGGCGGAGAAGGCAGCCGAGCGCCCTTCGGGACAGGTCCTGAACTGACCCGGCCACCGGCCGTCCCGTGTCCCCGCTCCGAACCCACCCCAGCCGAGAACACCAGCGAAGCCGAAACGGACACCGAACCCGAGAACGCCGACGAAGCCGAAACCGAAGCCGACTGCGAAGCCGAAGCCGAAGCCGACCGCGAAACCGAAGCCACCAGCCAAGCCGAAGCCGAAGCCGAAGGCGACCGCGCCACCGAAGGCGACAGCGAAGCCGAAACCAGCCGCGAAGCCGAAGCCGACTGCGAAACCGAAGCCGAAGCCGCCAGCCAAGCCGAAGCCGAAGGCGACCGCGCCACCGGAGCCGACTGCGAAGCCGAAGCCGACGGCAGCCGGACCGAAGCCGCCGCAGAACCCGCGGAGAGCGGCGAACCGGAGGCCGACGGTGACCGGACCGACGGGCCCGACCAGGCCCCCGGGCCCCGCTGACCGGGGCGCGCCCGCCCGCCGGGCCGCGCCCCGGCGAAACGGTTTCGCGGCCGCTGACCCGTACGCCATAGGATTGGGCCGGAAAAAGTTCACCGGAGTGCTCGCCGAGATCACTCCACGGGGAACACTCCGCCCAGAACACTCCGCCAAGAACACCAGAGGATCTCTGCATGCCTGGCATCACGCGCGAGGAGGTCGCCCACCTCGCCCGGCTGGCACGTCTGGAGCTGAAGGACGAAGAGCTCGACCACTTCGCCACCCAGCTCGACGACATCATCGGCGCGGTCGCCCGCGTCTCCGAGGTCGCCGACCAAGACGTTCCGCCGACCTCCCACCCGCTGCCCCTGACCAACGTCATGCGGCCGGACGAGGTCCGTCCGTCGCTGACCCCCGAGCAGGCGCTCTCCGGCGCCCCGGCCCAGGAGCAGCAGCGTTTCAAGGTGCCGCAGATCCTGGGTGAGGAGTGACCGACATGGCCGACCTGATCAAGCTCACCGCCGCCGAGATCGCGGACAAGATCGCCGCCGGCGAGCTCACCGCCGTCGAGGTGACCGAGGCCCACCTGGCCCGCATCGAGGCCGTCGACGAGAAGGTGCACGCCTTCCTCCACATCGACCGCGAGGGCGCGCTCGCGCAGGCCCGCGCCGTCGACGAGAAGCGGGCCCGCGGCGAGAAGCTCGGCCCGCTGGCCGGCGTCCCGCTCGCGCTCAAGGACATCTTCACCACCGAGGGCGTCCCGACCACCGTCGGTTCCAAGATCCTCGAAGGCTGGCTGCCGCCGTACGACGCCACGGTCACCAAGAAGCTCAAGGCCGCCGACGTCGTCATCCTCGGCAAGACCAACATGGACGAGTTCGCCATGGGGTCCTCCACCGAGAACAGCGCCTACGGCCCGACCGGCAACCCCTGGGACCTGACCAAGATCCCCGGCGGCTCCGGCGGCGGCTCCTCCGCCGCCCTCGCCTCCTTCGAGGCCCCGCTCGCCATCGGCACGGACACCGGCGGCTCCATCCGCCAGCCCGCCGCCGTCACCGGCACGGTCGGCGTCAAGCCCACCTACGGCGGCGTCTCCCGCTACGGCATGGTCGCCTTCTCGTCCTCCCTCGACCAGGGCGGGCCCTGCGCCCGTACGGTCCTGGACGCCGCGCTGCTCCACGAGGTGATCGCCGGGCACGACCCGATGGACTCCACCTCCATCGACGCCCCCGTCCCGCCGGTCGTCGAGGCGGCCCGCAACGGCAGCGTCGAGGGCATGCGGGTCGGCGTCGTCAAGCAGTTCCGCGGCGAGGGCTACCAGGCCGGTGTCATCCAGCGCTTCGACGAGTCGGTCGCGCTGATGAAGGAGCTGGGCGCCGAGATCGTCGAGCTGGACTGCCCGTCCTTCGACCTCGCGCTCGCCGCGTACTACCTGATCGCGCCGTCCGAGTGCTCCTCCAACCTCGCCCGCTTCGACGCCATGCGCTACGGCCTGCGGGTCGGCGACGACGGCACGAAGTCCGCCGAGGACGTCACCGCCCTGACCCGCGAGGCCGGCTTCGGCCCCGAGGTCAAGCGCCGGATCATGCTCGGCACCTACGCGCTGAGCTCCGGCTACTACGACGCGTACTACGGCTCCGCCCAGAAGGTGCGGACGCTGATCACCCGCGACTTCGAGAAGGCCTTCGAGCAGGTCGACGTGATCGTCTCGCCGACGACGCCGACCACCGCCTTCCCGATCGGCGAGCGTGCCGACGACCCGATGGCGATGTACCTCGCCGACGTGTGCACGCTCCCCGTCAACCTGGCAGGCAACGCAGCCATGTCGCTGCCCTGCGGCCTGGCGCCCGAGGACGGGCTGCCGGTGGGCCTGCAGATCGTCGCCCCCGCCATGAAGGACGACCGGCTCTACAAGGTCGGCGCCGCGGTCGAGGCAGCGTTCACCGCCAAGTGGGGTCACCCGCTGCTTGAGGAGGCACCGGCACTGTGAGCGTCGCACCCGCGGCCGCCGGGCCGCAGGCAACTACGACAGCCGCACCTCTGCGCCGCGGGGGCGGAGAAGCGAACGAGGAGGCAGCACTGTGAGTGGAAAGCTCGCCAAGGCCAAGGGCTTCAAGAAGTCCAAGCCCGGCACGTACCTGTCCATCGGCACCACGCTGTTCGGCGCGGTGAGCGTCGTCAAGCAGGCGAAGAAGGCGCGGGTGGAGCAGGACACGCTCCAGCTGGTCGACGCCGTCGTCTCCGCCGCCGCCATCGTCACCGGCGTCGCCCTGCTCATCCGCGAACTGCGCCGTCTGGGCGACGACGACGTCCTCGCGGACTGACCGGCGCCGGACCCTGAGAGGTTAGTTTCACCGTGACTGTCACCGACCTGGTGTCGTACGAGGACGCGCTGGCCGCCTACGACCCCGTCATGGGGCTCGAGGTCCACGTCGAACTCGGCACCAAGACCAAGATGTTCTGCGGGTGTTCCACCGCCCTCGGCGCCGACGCCAACGCGCAGACCTGTCCCACCTGCCTCGGCCTGCCCGGCTCGCTCCCGGTCGTCAACGCGACCGGCGTCGAGTCGGCGATCAAGATCGGCCTGGCGCTCAACTGCAAGATCGCGGACTGGTGCCGCTTCGCCCGGAAGAACTACTTCTATCCGGACATGCCGAAGAACTTCCAGACCTCCCAGTACGACGAGCCGATCGCCTTCGACGGCTACCTCGACGTACAGCTGGAGGACGGCGAGGTCTTCCGGGTGCACATCGAGCGCGCCCACATGGAGGAGGACACCGGCAAGTCGACGCACGTCGGCGGCGCCACCGGCCGCATCCACGGTGCCCGGCACTCCCTCCTGGACTACAACCGCGCCGGCATCCCGCTCATCGAGATCGTCACCAAGCCCATCGAGGGCGCGGGCGAGCGGGCCCCCGAGGTCGCCAAGGCGTACGTCGCCGAACTCCGCGAGCTCATCAAGGCGCTCGGCGTCTCCGAGGCCCGCATGGAGCAGGGCCAGATGCGCTGCGACGTGAACCTCTCGCTGCGCCCCAACGGCACCGAGAAGTTCGGCACGCGTTCGGAGACCAAGAACGTCAACTCCCTGCGCTCCGTGGAGCGGGCGGCCCGCTTCGAGATCCAGCGGCACGCCGCGGTGCTCTCCTCCGGCGGCACGATCGTCCAGGAGACCCGTCACTTCCACGAGGAGGACGGCTCCACGACGCCCGGCCGGATCAAGGAGGAGGCGGAGGACTACCGCTACTTCCCCGAGCCGGACCTGGTGCCGGTGGCCCCCTCCCGCGAGTGGGTCGAGGAACTGCGTGCGACCCTGCCCGAACTGCCGCGCCTGCGCCGCAACCGCCTCCGCGAGGAGTGGGGCGTCAGCGAGCACGACATGCAGTCGATCCTCAACGCGGGTGCGGTCGACCTGATCGTCGCCACCGTCGAGGCCGGTGCGGACGCCGCCGCGGCCCGTAAGTGGTGGATGGGCGAACTGGCCCGCCGCGCCAACGAGGACGGCGTGGAGCTCGCGGCCCTGCCGATCACCCCCGAGCAGGTCGCCCGGGTCGCCGAGCTGGTCGCCAAGGGCGATCTGAACGACAAGCTGGCCCGTCAGGTCATCGAGGGCGTTCTCGCCGGCGAGGGCGCCCCGGACGAGGTCGTCGAGAAGCGCGGCCTGAAGGTCGTCTCCGACGAGGGCGCCCTGGGCACCGCCGTCGACGAGGCGATCGCCGCCAACGCCGCCATCGCCGACAAGATCCGCGGCGGCAAGGTGGCCGCGGCCGGCGCCCTGGTCGGCGCGGTCATGAAGGCCACCCGCGGCCAGGCCGACGCGGCCCGCGTGCGCGAGCTGATCCTGGAGAAGCTGGGCGTCGAGGGCTGATCCCGCTCTGCCTGGTTGTCTGCTCCAGCGGCCGTCCTCCTCCGGGAGGGCGGCCGCTTCGCGTACGACCGGATGATGCGGGCGACCGGATGACGCGGGCGCGGAATGCCGGGCCCCGGCCGGACGCTGTGCAAAAGTACGGATCTTCATCCCTCAGCCAGTGGAGGAACGGGTGCCGGAGCAAAGGGCGCAGGAGGAACGCGTGCAGCACGAGGGTCTCGCCGCACGGATCGGCCGGGTCGGGGTCTGGCACGGTGGACTCGGCCGGGAACCGGCGGCGACCGCCCGCCGGGCAGCCGCGGAGATCGAGCAACTCGGTTACGGCGCCCTGTGGTTCGGCGAAGGTCCCGCCACCAAGGAGGCGTTCAGCCACGCCGGACTCCTCCTCGCCGCCACCGAACGCCTCACCGTCGCCACCGGCATCGCCAACATCTGGGGCCGCGACGCCGCAGCGGCGAACGGCGCCGCACACACCCTCGCCGAGGCGTACGACGGCCGCTTCGTCCTCGGCCTCGGCGCCAGCCACGCCCCGATCGTCAGCCTCCGCGGCCACATCTACGCCAAGCCGCTGGCCGCGATGCGCGGGTACCTCGACGCGCTGGACCGCGCCCCCTACGAGGGTCCGATCACCGACCCCGCACCGCCCCGCGTCCTGGCGGCCCTCGGCCCCAAGATGCTCGAACTCGCCCGGGACCGCGCGGCCGGCGCCCACCCGTACTTCGTCCCCACGGAGCACACCGCCCGCGCCCGCGAGACGCTCGGGCAGGGCCCGCTGCTCGCCCCCGAACAGGCCGTCCTCCTGGAGACCGACCCGGCCAAGGCCCGTGCCCTGGCCCGCGAGCACCACACCCGCTTCTACCTGCAACTCCCCAACTATGTGGGCAATCTGCGCCGCTTCGGCTTCGACGACGACGACTTCACGGGCGGCGGCAGCGACCGCCTGGTCGACGCGCTCGTCGCATGGGGTGACGTGGACGCCGTCCGGCGCCGCGTCCAGGACCACCTCGACGCGGGCGCCGACCATGTCGCGATCCAGCCCTTGGCCGCCGACCGGGGGCTGGGGCTGGACCAACTCCGGGAGCTGGCCCCGGCGTTGATCGAGGGCTGAGCTCGGGAGAGCGGCCGGCGCCCGTCGCGCAAGGGCAGGGAGCGAACGCGGCTCTTTACGCCCCCCGGTCAGACGGTGTGGTGTGCGCCGGTCCGCTCGGGCGGGGTGTCCTTGTGGCTGATCGCCAGGTAGCCCACGAGCAGCACGATCGGCACCGTGAGCGCGAGCGTGGCCGGCCCCGTCCCCCAGCCGAGGCCACCGCGAGCGGTGGAGACGCCCATCCAGTCGGCGAAGGAGGCCCCGAGCGGGCGGGTCAGCACGTACGCCCCCCAGAAGGCGGCGACGGCGTTCAGCCCGAGGAACCGCCCGGACAGCGCGGGCACCGCGATGAGCACGGCGAACAGCACGCCGGAGGGGAGGTATCCCAGGTGGAAGGTGCCCGCGGTGAGGTCGCCCACCGCGGTGCCGAGCGCGAAGGTGGCGAGCACCGTCGCCCAGTAGAACGTCTCCCGGCGGCGGGTGTGGACGCTGTGGATCGAGAGCGTCCCCTCGGCCCGGTACCAGGACGTCAGGAGGACTGTCAGCGCGACGGTGAAGGCGACCGCCGAGACCGTGTAGGGGATGCCGGCCATGACATGCACGACGTCGGCGGCCATCGTGCCGAACACGCTGACCATGACGATCGCGGACCAGTACGTCCAGGGCCGGTAGCGGGCGGCCCGGAACTGGAGGACCAGGAACAGCAGGAAACCGGCCAGTCCGAGGCAGCCCGCCGGTATCGGCCCGAGCGTCCGGCCGAGGTAGTCCGAGGCCGTCTCGCCCATGCCGGTGGTGAGCACCTTCACTCCCCAGAACAGGGCCGTGACCTGCGGTACCTTGCTCCAGCCGGGGCCCTGTCCCGCCTGGGGCAGGGGCTCGTGACCCCACCCTTCCCCCGTGGTGGGCAGGGTCGTTGCCCCACCGGTCGACTGCGTCATCGTTCCGTCCGCCCTCCCGGCGCGGTACGTCGCGCCTCGGCAACCAACTGCACATCGGGCGCTGTTCAGCGGACCACACGCGGTCGGTGGGCGCTGCTCAGCGAGCTATTGTCTACAGGACTGTAGACGATAGCCGACGCACCTCACGCACGGCGGTGGCGGGTGGCCTGCCACGTACCCCGCTTCCCGGCCCGGGTGCTCCCGCGCGGTCGGCGCACAGCGCTCCCCGCCCACCGCGCCGTCGGGCGTACCGGCGGCCGCCGTCACCGGCGAGGCGGAGGCCGGGCGGGGGCTGCTGCTCGTGGCCGCGCTCGCCGACGCGTGGGGCATCGGCGAGCGCGTACCGGGGAAGGTCGTGTGGTGCGACTTCCGCCGTGACGGTGGCGGTGAGGAGGACAGTGCGGGCTACGGGAGACCGTGAACGTGCGGCCCGACCGCGTTCGACCACGCATTGCCGCTCGCCGCGTCCCAGTTCGTGGACCAGGTCATGGCGCCCCGTACGCCCGGATACGTACGGGACGGCTTGAACGAGCCGCAGCCCGTGCCCTTGGTGAGGCAGTCCAGGGCGGCGTTGACGACGCTCGGGGCGACGTACCCGCTGCCCGCGCCCCGCGTGGAGGCGGGCAGGCCCAGGCCCACCTGGGACGGGTCGAGGCCGCCTTCGAGCTGGATGCAGGCCAGCGCGGTCAGGAAGTCCACGCTCCCCTGGGAGTACACCTTTCCGTCGCATCCCAACATCGAACCGCTGTTGTAGTACTGCATGTTGACGACGGTGAGGATGTCCTTCACGTTCAGCGCCGTACGGAAATAGCTGCCGGACGTCGACTGCATGTCGATCGTCTGCGGCGCCATGGTGAGCACGAGCTTCCCGCCCGCCTTCTGGGACAGCGAGCGCAGGGCCTGGCTCATATAGGTCGGGTTGAGGCCGTTTTCGAGGTCGATGTCGACGCCGTCGAAGCCGTATTGCTGCATCAGCGCGTAGACGCTGTCGGCGAAATTGGCGGCCGAGGCGGAATCGTTGACGGAGACCGTGCCCTTCTCGCCGCCGACGGAGATGATGACGGACTTGCCGGCCGCCTGCTTGGCCTTGATGTCGGCCTTGAACTGATCGACGGTGTAGCCGCCGAGACCGGCCGAGTCGAGGTTGAAGGTGACCGCACCCGGCGTGGTCGTGGCATCGGCGAAGGCGACCGCGATGATGTCGTACTGGTTCGGTACGTCGCTGATCTTCTGGACCGTCGCGCCGTTGTTGAAGTTCTGCCAGTAGCCGGTGATCGCGTGCTTGGGGACGGAGGGGTCGGTTCCGCCGCCTGAGGGGGAGGTCGTCGCGGTGACCTCGGTCGAACGGGCCGACTCCCCGGCGGCGTTGGTGGCGGTGACCTGGAAGCGGTAGGTGGTGGAGGGGGAGAGTCCGGTCACCGTCGCCGAACTTCCGCTCACCGTCCGGTCCTTGGTGCCGTCCCGGTAGACGGTGTAGTTGGTGGCCCCGGAGACCGGGGCCCATGACAGGGCGACCGATGACGACGTCACGGATCCCGCCGCCAAGCCCCCGGGCGCCGCCGGAACCTGGGGCCCGGGATCGGTACCGCCCCCGCCGTCCGGCCCCAGCACGCTGAAGTCGTCGGCGTAGTAGGCCGGTTGCCCGTACCAGCCATGGGTGTACACGGTGACGGAGGTCGTGCTCGGGCCCGTGGTGAAGCTGGTGACGAGCTGCTGCCACCCGGTGGCCGACGGCGTCCAGGTCGACACGTCCGTGGTACCGGTGCCCGACGCACCCAGGTACACGTACGAGCCCTGGACGTACGTGCTGAGCCGGTACGTCGAGTTGGGCTTGACGGCGACGGTTTGCCAGCAGTTGGCGTTGTCCGAGGCGGTGGGGGTCGCCTTGAGTGCGGCGCTGCCGCCGTGCACGGGCGAATTGACGGCGGTCCCGCTCCCCGCCGAACAGGTCCAGCTGCTCAACCCCGACTCATAGCCGGCGTTCTTGACGACGTTGACGTCTGCGGCGGAAGCGGCGTCTGCGGCGGCCGCGGCCGGGGTGGCCGCCGTCATGCCGGCGGCCACGGCGGCCACGCTGGCGAGAACCGCCACCACGGCCGTGCGCAGACGTCTGTGGCGCGAGGATCTGACGCGGGTTCTGCTCCATGAACGTGCTGCAGTGCGAGGCATACCTGTCTCCTGTGCCGAAGGGGGAAACCCGAGGACTGCACGAGACGGTGGCCACCGCTGACGAGGGCCGTTCCCGACCCTGCGCACAGAATGGTTCAGACCAATGCCCCGGTCAAGGGGTGCGACGCGGGTGGCCGGACCGGCAGGGAGCGGCTGCGGGCGGCGCGGAGGGGGCGGGGTCGATTACAGGGGTGGCGGCCAGTATTTGCGAGCGAATCCCCACCTCGCCCAAACGGCAAGGTAATTGAAGCCGCAAGGAATGGCGGGTCGGTTTCCCTCGGTCCGACCTTTCCCCGGCATCCCAGCCCGCGTCTCGGCCCCCGTTGTCCGTGCCGTATGCGAAAGTGTGTAGGGCAGTTGAGCAGGGAAACGGGGGAGGGCTCGGTCCGTTATGTCTTTGATCGGTGAGGTGGCGGCGATTCATGCCGGTCAACCAGATCCGGCCGCGCTAGTGGGGGAATTCCGGCGCACGCATGTCTTGATTCCGACGGTCAACGACACGCTTCTCTCCACGGAGTTGGGCGGCATCCGCTGGCTGTACGTCTTCACCGACGAGGAGGCGCTGGCGTGCTTCGCGCTGGGACGTGGCGCGGAGCCCGGCGACGAGTGGCAGTACCTGACCGTCTCCGGCGCTCGCGTCCTTGACGTGCTGATTCCCGCCATCGAGGGCCCTACAGGGGTGGCCCTGGACGCGGGCAGCGAACAGGGTGCGCTCTTCCCGCCGGTGACCGGAATCGTGCCCGACCGAGTGGCCATTGACGCCACGCCCGCACCGGGTGGCGGCACATCTGACCGCACATCTGACGGCATATCGGATGTTTCGCGCGAGGGGGAGCGTAAATGGGCCTGATGAGCGGAGACGGCTACCAACTCGAACCGGAGGCATTCGAGCAGCTCACCAAGGGCATCAGGGCCGCAACGTCCGAACTGAAAGAGCTCGGCTTCGATGTGGAGGCCCAACTGGGCCGCGGTTTCGGCCGATTGTCCCTGGACAACATGGAATGCGGCGATGACGGGCTGGCCGCCGTTCTGGACTCCTTCTGCGACCGCTGGGGCTGGGGCGTACGCACCCTGATGCAGGACGCCAACGAATTCTCCAAGAAGCTGGGTATCACGGCTGGGCTTTACTACGAGCAGGAGCAGTACTTCTCGGACGCCATGAAGCAGACCGTGAACGCGGCGATGGGTGACCCGGACCTGACCCCGGAGCAGTTGCACAAGCGGTCCTGGGACAAGGTCATCGGTGACAACCCGATCTCCCAGGTCGCCAACGCCGACTTCGACCCGAACTCCGAGGCGTCGAGGAAGTCGCGTAAGGAGATGCTGCAGGCGGGCGACCAGTTGCTCCAGGACGCGCATTCGGTCCCCGACCGCATCAAGAACGGCGGGGAGGACGTGGAGGTCACCACGGGCTTCTACGAGGCGGGGAAGCCGCACGGGCAGCAGGGGCAGCAGGGGCAGCAGGGGCAGCAACAGCAGCAGGGCCAGGGGGACAACGACAAGTGAGCATCTTCGGTGATGCCATCGACGCGGTCGGTGAGGGCGCGAGCAAGATCACGGGCGCCATCGAGCGCGGCGCGGGGGAGGTGGTCGAGAAGGGCGCCGAGCTGACCGGCGACGCGTTGGAGACGGTCGGTCTGGACGACGCGGCGCACGCGGTCCGTAGTGGTGGCGCGAAACTCGCCGGCGCCCTTGGTGCCCACGTCGACGAACGCCAGCTCGGCGAGACCGACGACCCCAAGGAGCTCATCCACGGCGACCCCGGCAAGATCGCCGAAACCGCGTCCCACCTCAAGGACTTCTCCGCCGCCTTCGACCGCGTGGCGAACGGCATGCGCAAGCTCGGCTCGGGCCAGCACTGGAGCGGCAAGGCCGCCGACGCCTTCCGCGAGGCGTTCGACATGCACCCCAAGCAGTGGATGCATGCCGCCGACGCCTGCGACGACGCCTCCAAGGCCCTGACGTCGTACGTGGAGACGGTGATCTGGGCGCAAGGCAAAGCCGCCGACGCGATCGAGAAGTACCACAACGCCCAGGAGGCCACCCGGCGTTCCTTCGAGGCGTACAAGGCGAAGGTCGACAGATTCAACGCCCAGGCCGACGCCTACAACGCCGCCGTCGACCAGGGCCAGGACCCCGGCCCGATGCCGCAGGAGCCGACGGTCGAGGCCGACCCGGGAGCCGAGGGCCGCGAGGCGGCGCAGGACATGCTCAAGGAGGCCCGCAGCCAGCGCAACGAAGCGGCCGAGCGAGCCCGCAACACCATCAAGGCCGCCCTGGCCCACGCACCCGAGAAGCCCTCCCTGACCCAACTCGCGGGCGCGGCCCTCAAGGACGGCAGCGAGGCGCTCGTCCTTGAACACCTGCACATGGCCGGCGGTGCCCTGAAGGCCGGCGCCGACACCCTCAAGCTCGGCCGCAAGATAAACCCGCTGGACCCCTACAACGTCACCCACCCCTTCCAGTTCATGGACAACACCGCCATGACCCTCATGGGCCTGGCCCAGGCGCCCCTCCACCCGGTGGAGACGGCCAAGGGGATGCTGGGCTCGGGCTGGGGCAGCGACCCCTTCGATGCCTACGGTTCCCTGCTGGTGAACGCCATCGGGGGGAAAGGCGCAGGAGGGCTCGGCAAGAGCATGGCCAAGGCGGGCGCGAAGGAGGCCGCCGAGAACGCGGCCCGCACCGCGGCCAAAGAAGGCGGCAAGCGCACCGTCCGGGACCGTCTACGTACGGCATGGTGCAAGACCTTTGGCAGCGACCCCATCGACATGGCCACCGGCCGGATGCACCTGCCGCAAACCGACATCACCCTCCCCGGCAGCCTCCCGCTCACCTTCACCCGCACCTTCGAGTCGTCCTACCGCACCGGCCGCTGGTTCGGCCCGACCTGGATGTCCACGGTCGACCAGCGCCTGGAGATCGACTCCGAGGGCGTCATCCTCATCGGCGAAGAGGGCAACTTCCTCCTCTACCCCCACCCGGCAGTCGGCGTCCCCACCCGCCCGCTAGAGGGCGACGGCGCGCCGCTAGAACTCACCCCCGACGGCGACTACTTGCTTGTCGACCCGGTGACGGGCCTACGCCGCTACTTCACCACCTACACCGACAACCTCGCCGTCCTCGACGAGATCTCCGACCGCCACGGCAACCACCACACCTTCGACTACACCGAAGACGGCACCCCGCTCGCGCTCACCCACAGCGCCGGCTACCGCCTTCTCCTCACCACGGACGAAGGCCGCATCACCGCCCTCCACCTGGCCGGTGCCGCTCCCGACGGCAGCGACCAACTCCTCGTCACGTACGGCTACGACGAGCTCGGCAACCTCACCACCGTCACCAAGTCCACCCACCTCCCCCTCCGCTTCACCTACGACGACGCCGGCCGCATCACCTCCTGGACCGACACCAACAACAGCAGCTACCACTACGTCTACGACGACGCCGACCGCTGCATCACCCAGGGCGGCATCGAAGGCCACCTCCGCGGCGACTTCACCTGGGGCGACCCCGACCCGGAAACCGGCCTGCGCACCAACCACCACCGCAACTCCCTCGGCCAGGTCACCACCTACCAGGTCAACGACCACCACCACATCGTCGCCACTACGGACCCCACCGGTGCCACCACCCGCACGGTGCGGGATGCGGCCCACCGCATCCTGTCGACCACGGACCCGCTGGGCCGCACCACGCACATCGACTACGACGATGCGGGCCGCCCGGTAACCGTCACTCTCCCCGACGGCTCCACGTCCACCACCACTTACGACGCCAACGGCAATCCGGTGTCGGTCACCGGGCCGGACGGCGCCACCTGGACCCACGCTTACGACGCCACCGGCAACCGAACAGCGTCAACGGACCCCACCGGTGCCACCACCACCTACACCCACGACATCCGCGGCAACCTCGCCTCCGTCACGGACGCCCTCGGCAACACCACCCACCTCTACTGCAACGCAGCCGGCCTGCCTCTCTCCGTCACCGACCCCCTCGGCGCGGTGACCCACTACCGCCGCGACGCCTTCGGCCGCACCACCTCCATCACGGACCCGTTGGGCGAAACGACCCACATGCTCTGGTCCGTCGAAGGAAAGCTGGTGGCCCGAATAGACCCCACCGGCGCCACCGAGGAATGGACCTACGACGGCGAGGGCAACCGCGCCTCCCACACCGACCCCATCGGCCAGACGACCACCTACGAATACGGCCACTTCGACCTCCTGGTGGCCCGCACCGACCCCGACGGCGTCCGCCACGAGTTCACCCACGACACCGAACTCCGCCTCACCCAGGTCACCAACCCCCAGGGCCTGACCTGGAACTACGCCTACGACGCAGCAGGCCGCCTGACATCGGAGTCGGACTTCGACAACCGGGTGCTCACCTACACCCACGACCCCGCCGGTCAGCTCACCACCCGAACCAACACCCTCGGCGAGGTCACCACCTACACCCGAGACACCCTCGGCCGCATCACGCACAAGGACGCCGCGGGCCTCCTCACCACCTACACCCACGACGCCTCCGGCAACCTCCAGCAGGCCACCAACCCCGACGCGACGGTCACCTACACCCGCGACATCCTGGGCCGCGTCACCGCCGAATCCGTCAACGGCCGCACCATGACGTTCACCTACGACGCCCTGGGCCGCCGCACCAGCCGCACCACCCCCACCGGTCACACCACCACCTACACCTACGACGCCGCCGGCAACCGCACCGCCATGGACATCGCCGGCCACGTCCTCACCTTCGACCACGACGCCGCCGGCCAAGAACTCACCCGCACCATCGGCGACAACTTCACCCTCTCCCACACCTGGGACCCCACCGGCCGCCTCACTTCCCAGTCCCTCACCACAGCCGGAACCGGCACCTCCCAAACCCCCCACACCGCCGCCGCAGAGGTGGAACAGGTCCTCTCCCGCTCCTACACCTACCGCCCCGACGGCCACCTCACCGCGATCGACGACTCCCACACCGGCCGCCGCACCTTCGACCTCGACCGCGCCGGCCGCGTCACCGCCGTCCACGCCACCGACTGGACCGAGACCTACGCCTACGACGCCGCCGGCAACCAAACCCACGCCACCTGGCCCGACCGCCACCCCAACCCCTCAGCCCGAGGCGAAAGGTCCTACCAGGGCACCAACATCATCCGCGCGGGCCGCATCCGCTACGAACATGACGAACTGGGGCGGGTCACCCTCCGCCAGAAGACGCGCGTCTCCCGGAAACCGGATACGTGGCGTTACACCTGGAACGTCGAAGACCAGCTCGAGTCAGTCATCACCCCGAATGGCAGTGTTTGGAACTACTGGTATGACCCGCTCGGTCGTCGGATAGCTAAGCAGCGAAGTTCTCCAGAGAAGTGTGTTCAGGAAACCGTGGAATTTTCCTGGGACGGCACAAATCTCGCCGAACAAACCACGAGAGTAATTGGTTCCCGTGCTTTCGTCACGCTTAGCTGGGATCACGAAGCCCTACGCCCTGTCAGTCAGACCGAGCGGAAGATGTCAGTCGATGGAGCTCAGGGAGAGCTCGATCGCCGCTTTTTCTCAATTATTGTCGATATTGTTGGCGCCCCCACTGAGCTTGTTGATGAGTCCGGCAGCGCGGCTTGGCGGTCCCGCATGAGTCTTTGGGGTAGTGCTACCTGGGCACGTACGAGTATCGCCTGCACCCCCTTGAGATTTCCTGGTCAATACTTCGACCCTGAAACATCCCTCTTTTACAACCTTCATCGTATATATGATCCTACGACGGCCCGCTATATTACTCCCGACCCCGTTGGCCTCAGTGCTGCACCCAATGCCGTCACATACGTTCCTAACCCTCATATGTACGTTGACCCTCTTGGATTGTCTGGGTGTACGGTACCTAAGCCGGGAACTCACCTAGGTGATCCAAGTAAGCTGGGGGGCTGGGTTCCCGCAAAAGTCCCCGAGGAGGCTATGGAGGCCATTAGTGACGTAAAGAAGTACGGGCGTGACGCTACAGGCTGGGGAGCGCAGTGGCATGGGCCGAATCTAAGCATGGAGACATTCCACAATACGGGAAGGAATGGTGCGCATATGCTTCCCTCGGTCACCCCTTCGGGGGAGCCTATACGCTACAGCGAATATGGAGCCCCTGCGGCGCGAGACAATCCTAAGCCTGGCGGAGAAAGGATTGTCTTTGGGAGTGACGGATCCATCTACTACTCGCCTACTCATTATCAGACCTATATTGTTGTGGAGAGTCCAAATTGGTGAACGCGGGAGACTCCTGGTTTCAGGTCAGGCCGTGGCTTCATTTGGTAACCCCAGAATCGGGGGTCGCTGTGAGGGAGATTCTCCCGTTGCCGGGTACCACGTTCGCGGCATGGATGAACGGCGGCGACATGGGGGACTCAGACGCACTGTTTGAACAATTTTGGAACGGTTTCAAGTTGCCCGATTACTTCGGATGGAATTTTCCTGCCTTGAATGACTGTCTTCGTGATTTGCGATGGCTGTCTGCGGATCAGTACCTCCTCCTGATTGGAGATGCGGGAAAGATCCTCTCTGAAGATTTTGAAGCAAAAATCGAATTTTTTCGCGTACTGCTGCGGGTTGGCGAGAAGTGGGGGATTGTGAAGGCTGCTGAGAATGTTGAAAGGCCTAGGTTTCGAGTGATCCTTGAATGTGGCGAGCGGGAATTCGCAGGCGTGCGCTCAGCCTTTCACGAAGTGATTTAGTTGCGAGCGCATATCAATTTTTGAGGAATGTTGGTTAGCTCTGCGGGCTGTCGGGGCGCGTAACCCAGCCGATGCGAGCGTGAACTGATGAGAAAATGACGGTCTATGATCTACCGGCATTAGGTCTCGTACCGGTAGAGTGCTTGTTGCAGGGGTGTTTGACTTACACGAAGCTTGGCTTTGCCTTGCATGGGGAGCGACGGGGGAAGCTTTAGCTGTCGCGGCCCGATTGTGGAAGCGGTTTTTCAGGCGTCCTCACAAGTGGCTCGGAGCGGCCGGGCTCGAAGAGGCGGGCCGTGAAAGTGCCGGGTCGGGCTCGCATCCAATGGTCATCTGTGAGGAGCCCCACAAACACCTCAAACGATCTTTTCCGGGTGTCACTCTGCTCTGATGGGGCCCGGTGGCGTGCCAAACAGGCGCGTGGAGGCTCTACGTCCCCGTTCATCGCGCTCGGCACCACCCGTACCCGGGAGATTTCGACGCACAACCCGGGAAGCGATCAACGTCGTGACCGCTCTGGCTCGGTGGTGTCTCAGGCGCCGCATCGTGGTGATCGTTCTTTGGCTTGCCGTGTTTGTGGGCGTGGGTGTGGCCGCGGGGGTGTGTGGGACCGCGTACTCCACTGACTACGAGGTGCCGGGGACCGAGTCCGGGCGGGCGACCGCGCTGATGGAGAAGGCGTTCCCTGGAGAGACCGGCGACAGCGACACCATCGTGTGGCACACCGATCACGGCACCGTGCGGGCCGGTGCGGTGGAGAAGACCATGCGGCAGACCCTGGAGAGGGTCGACGGGTTGCCCGGGGTCGCGGAGGTGCACGGTCCGTACGGCAAGGCCGCCCGGGAAGCGCACGGGTCCCGCGGCGCGCGGCAGATCAGTGGGGATGGGCGGACCGCCTACGCCGCGCTCGTGTTCGCGCGGTCGACCGATGATCTGGACGCCGGGCAGGTCCGGAAGGTCGTCGAGGTCGCCCGGTCCGCTGCCGGCAACGGCCTTCAGGTGGAGCTCGGCGGGGCCGGGATCGCGGTGACCGAGGCGCCGAGGGCCCAGTTGCCGGAGCTCATCGGGCTCGGGGCGGCGGCCGTGGTGCTGTTCCTCGCGTTCGGGTCCCTGGCGGCGACCGCCCTGCCCATCGTCACCGCGGTGGCCGCCGTGGGCACCGCCTCGGCCGGGATCGCGTTGCTCAGTCATGCCATGATCGTGGCCGACTTCGCGCCGATGCTCGGGAGCCTGATCGGGCTCGGGGTGGGGATCGATTACGCGTTGTTCATCGTGACGCGGCATCGGAAGGGGTTGAGGGCCGGACTGCCGGTCCGAGAAGCCGCTGAGCGGGCTGTGGCGTCGTCCGGGCGGGCGGTGGTGTTCGCCGGGGCGACCGTGTGTATCGCGTTGCTCGGCATGCTCATCCTGCGGCTCAGCTTCCTGAACGGGGTGGCGTTGGCTGCCTCGCTCACCGTCGTGCTGACCGTGGCCGCGTCCGTGACCCTGTTGCCGGCCCTGCTGGGGCTGATCGGGATGCGGGCGCTCGGGCGGCGGGAGCGGCGGAGGCTGGCCGGGGAAGGGGTACGGGACGAGCGGCGCGCCGGGATCGCCGCCCGGTGGTCCGGGTTCGTCGAGCGGCACCCCAAGCTGCTGGGCACGGTCGCGGCCGCCGTCATGCTCACCCTCGCGCTGCCCACGTTCGGACTCCATCTCGGGACCTCCGACCAGGGCAACAATCCGGCCACCTCGACGACCCGTAAGGCGTACGACCTGATGGCGCGGGGAGGGTCTGGTGACGGGCCCGGGGGTGGCTTCGGGCCAGGAGCCAATGGGCCATTGACGCTGGTCGGCACGCTCGACGGCGCCAAGGACCGGATCGCGTTCGACACGCTGCCGCGGCAGCTGCGCGGCATCCCCGGGGTGGCGCAGGTCAGCGGGCCGGAATTCGACGGGAGCCGCAGCACCGGGGTGCTGACCGTCGTCCCGGACAGTTCGCCGCAGTCCCGGCAGACCTCCGACCTGGTGGAACGGCTGCGGACCGAGGTGCTGCCGACGGCCGAGCGCGGCACCACGATGCGGGTGGCGGTCGGCGGGGTCACTGCCGGCTACGACGACTTCGCGTCCGTGATCGTCGGCAAGTTGCCGCTGTTCATCGGCGTCGTCATCGCGCTCGGGTCGGTGCTGTTGCTGCTCGCCTTCCGGTCGCTTGCGGTGCCGCTCAAGGCCGCGCTGATGAACGTGGCCGCGGTCGCCGCGTCGTTCGGGGTCGTGGTTGCGATCTTCCAGTGGGGGTGGGGGAGCGAGCAGCTGGGGCTGGGCAGCGCGGGGCCGATCGAGCCGTTCCTGCCGGTGATCATGGTGTCGGTGCTCTTCGGGCTGTCCATGGACTACCAGGTGTTCCTGGTGTCGCGGATGTACGAGGAGTGGCAGCTGACCGGGGACAACCGCCGGGCCGTGCGGGTGGGCCTGGCGGAGACCAGCCGGGTGATCAACTCGGCGGCGGTCATCATGATCGCGGTGTTCGCGGCCTTCGTGCTGAGCGGCGACCGGACGATCGCGATGTTCGGGATCGGGTTGGCCTCCGCCGTCGCCCTGGACGCGTTCGTGCTGCGTACGCTGCTGGTGCCGGCACTGATGCACATGCTGGGCGGCGCCAACTGGTGGCTGCCGTCCTGGCTGGCGCGGTGGCTGCCGCGGATCAGCATCGAACCACCTGTGGGGCAGGAGGGCGAGATGCCCGAGTTGTTCGACATGTCGGGCCCGCCCGGTCCCCGGGACGGCGACCGGCCGCTGGTGGGGGCGTAGGGGAGGCCCTCGGCCTGCCCGCCCGCCGCCGTTCTCATCTCGTTCTCAGACGCGGCACCTACGGTCGCGCCCATGGGTACGACCAGGACGACCGACACGACCGACACGACCGCCACGACCGCCACGACCGATACGAGCGCCACGACCGCCACCGCCGAGAAGCGAATCGACGACGAGACCGTGCCGGCGCAGGCCGTCGCCACGGAGGGAGGGACGGACGCCGAGGCGGCCCCGGAGGACGCGACGGCCGCCGATGAGGCGACTGCGGACAGGGCCGCGCACGAGGCCGAGGACACCGAGCCGGCCGACGAGGATGTCGACGCTGCCGCTCCGCCCGCCACCGGCATCGCCGCCGGTGCCGGTGCGGTCGTCGCCGCCGGGCTCGGCCTCGCCTCCGTCACCGGCACCTGGCTCGGCACGCTGATGGCCGAGCGGCAGACGTTGATGGGGCAGATCAACCTCCAGGCCGGTAAGGCCACCGACCAGATCTCCGCCATGTACGGCACCCCCTGGCACACGACCGCCCTGGTCAACGGCGTCTTCGCGGTGCTGGCTGCACTGGTCGCCGCGGTGGTGCTGACCCGGCCGCGCGCCGCCACCTGGGTGCGGGCCGTCGCCTGGGGCGGGCTGGCCCTCGGGGTGCTCGGGCTGCTGATCTCCGCGGGCATGTACCTCGACCTGTTCGCGAGCATGCCCACAATTCCCAAGGGCACCCGACCCGGCGCCTGAGGCCCGGCCGGCTGTCCGGCACCGCTAAGGCCCCTGTGCCTTAGGCACCCGCCCCGGTGTCTAAGGCACAGGGGCCTTAGCGCTGTCCGGGGTAGGGACGGGTGGTGCCCTGCGCGCCGCCCGTACGCCGTTTCCCGGGCGCGGGCCGTATTTCCTAAGCACCCCCGCGCCCGAAGATCGGGCAGTCTCCCGATGTGGCGGGGCCCCCTTGGAGACGAGGCTTGAGCACGTCAACGAGCCCGCACCACCGGGGCTCAACCGGCCCACACCACAAGGGAGAACGAGATGCACAGCTTCGAACTGGAGCTCCGGGTCCGTCAGGACGAGCTGCGCCGCGAGGCCGCCCGGCAGCGTCTGGCGCGCGAGGCGATCGAGGGGCGCCGGGCCGCGCGTGCGGCCGCCGCCCACTCCGGGAGCGACGAACCCGAGGGGCGGGTGAGTAGCAGCCGGACCTGGGCCCGCCGGTGGCGGGTACGCCGTGCCGCCGCCTGAGCCGGCCGGGCGGGGCGGGTACGCCGTGCCACTGCTGGAGTCGGCCGGCACCCGGCCCCCCTCCGCCCCACCCGCCGTCCAGCACCTGATCACACCCCCTGCCGCAATGTCGGACCCCTGTGCGATGCTCAAGCGCGTGGAGACCAGGTCCGTCAGTCCCGTGTTCGTCGGTCGAGCGCCCGAGCTCGCCGCGCTCGATGACGCGCTCGCCCGCGTCGCGGCGTCCGGCGAGCCGCAGGCCCTGCTGATCGGGGGCGAGGCCGGGGTCGGAAAGACCCGGCTGATCGAGGAGTTCGGCGAGGCCGCGCGAGCCCGGGGCGCGCTGGTCGCGCTCGGCGGCTGTATCGAGATCGGCTCGGAGGGGCTGCCCTTCGCGCCGTTCTCCGCGATCCTGCGCACCCTCAACTGGCATCTGCGGGACGAGCTCGCCGCCGCGGTCGCCGGTCAGGAGGGCGAACTCTCCCGCATCCTGCCCGAATTGGGAGAAACGCCCGGCGAGAATCACGGGGAGGAGATCGGCCGGGCCCGGCTCTTCGAGCTGACCGCCCGCCTCCTGGAGCGCCTCGCCGCGGAGCGCACCCTCGTCATCGTCATCGAGGACCTCCACTGGGCCGACCGCTCCACCCGCGAACTCCTCGCCTACCTCCTGCGGGCGCTGCACGACGCCGGCGTCCTGCTGGTGGCGACGTACCGCTCCGACGACATCCACCGCCGCCACCCGTTGCGCCCGTTCCTCGCCGAGATCGACCGGATGCGCACGGTCCGGCGGGTCGAGCTGGACCGCTTCAACCGCGAGGAGGTCCGCTCCCAGCTCGCCGGCATCAACGGCAGCGCACCTGAGGAGGACACCCTCGACCGGGTCTTCAAGCGCTCGGAGGGCAACGCCTTCTTCGTCGAGGAGCTGGCCCGCAGCCTCACCGACGGCTGTCTGCACGGCCTCAGCGACCCGCTGCGCGATCTGCTGCTGGTGCGCGTCGAGGCGCTGCCCGAGGACGCCCAGCGGGTGGTCCGTACGGCCGCCGAGGGCGGCTCCACGGTCGAACACGAACTCCTCTCCGCCGTCTGCCAGATGCCCGAGGACGACCTCATCGAGGCGCTGCGGGCCGCCGTCGGCAGCAACACCCTCGTCCCCACCGACGACGGCACGGGCTACCGCTTCCGGCACGCCCTGGTCCGCGAGGCCGTCGTCGACGACCTGCTGCCCGGCGAGCGCACCCGCCTCAACCGCCGCTACGCCCAGGCCCTGGAGGCCAACCCCTCCCTGGTCCGCGCCGATGCCTGCGCGACCCGGCTGGCCAGCTACTGGTACAAGGCCCATGACGCCGCCAAGGCGCTGCCCGCCGTCCTCGCCGCCTCCGTGCAGGCCCGCCGCCGCCATGCCTACGCCGAGCAACTGCGGCTGCTGGACCGGGCCCTGGAGCTGTGGGACGACGCCCCGCCCGAGGTCCGTCAGGGAGTGCGCCCGGTGGACTACGCCGAGGCGTACCCGGCCTGCGGCTGCGACGACGATTCGCTGCGCTTCCTGGACCTGCTCGCCGAGATCGCGGTGGCCGCCCGGCTGTCCGGCGACAGCGAACGCGCCTTCACGATCACCAAGCGCGCCCTGCGCTCCCTCCGCGAGGAGAACGACCCCCTGCGCACGGCATGGTTCCTGGTGCAGCGTTCCCGGCTCTGCCAGGGCACCGGCCGCGGCAACGGCTGGGAGGACCTCGGCCGGGCCCAGGAGCTGATGCGCGGCCTGCCGCCGTCGTCCGTGCACGCCGAGGTGACGGCCGCCGTCGCCAGCTGGGCGGTGCTGCACGAACCGGGCCCGGGCACCTTCGCCACCGCCGAACGCGCCGTGGAACTCGCCCAGTTGGTCGGCGACGAAGAGGCCGAGCTGAATTCCCGGCTGACCCTGGCCGGGCTGCGGACCGACTCCGGCGAGGTCGACGAGGGCCTCGCCGACCTCCGGGCCGCCCTCGACCGCGCCGTCGACCGCGGCTACTTCACCGCCATCGGCCGCGGCCACGTCAACCTCCCCTCCTTCCTGGAGGGCGTCGGCCGCTCCCGGGAGGCCGTAGAGGTCACCGAGCAGGGCATCGAACTCACCACCCGCTACGGCCTCAAGGACAAGGCCTGCTGGGTGATGGCCAACCGCGCCGAATCGCTCCAGTCGCTGGGCCGCTGGGAAGAGGCGCTCCAGGCCGCGGCCGACTCCCGCCGGCTCGCCCAGAACGCCCGCTCGATCGCCCTGGCCGCCAACCGCCGCACGGACCTCGCCCTCGGCACGGGCGACTTCGACGTCGCCGAGCGCGAACTGGCCCTCGCCCGCGAGTACTACGGCACCCACGACCCCCAGCCGCAGCACGCCATCCCGCTCGCCCAGCACGCCCTGCGGATCGCCGCCCACCAGGGCCGCATCCTGGACGCCCGGGCCATCCTCACCGAAACCCTGGACGCCGGACTGCCGCCCGGTATCCAGCGCTACGCCTGGCCCCTGCTGTGGTGGGCCACCGCCGCCGAATCGGACGCCCGCGGACTGCCGGCCGCCGGGCCCGGCCGGGCCGCCGTCCTCGCCCGCATCCGCGACGCCGCCAAGAAGCTGGCCCGCGCCTGCCCGATATGGGAGGCGTACGCGATCGCCGTCGAGGCCGAACTCCGCCGCGCCGAGGGCCGCGAGACCCCCGACCACTGGGCGGCGGCGGTCGCCGCCCTCAAGCCGCTGGAGCGCCCGTACGAGCTCGCCCGGGCCTGCTACCGCTGGGCGGAGTCACTGCTGCACGGCACCGAGCGGGCCACCGCCGGGCTGGACGGCCGCACCCCGCGTGAGGCCGCCGTCCTGCTGCTCGGCCAGGCGCACACCGCCGCCACGGCCATGGGCGCCCGCCCGCTCGCCGAAGAACTCGCCCTGCTCGCCCAGCGCGCCCGCATCCCGCTGCCCGGCCTGATACCGGCGGCGGACACAGCGGCCGCCGGCGCCGGGCACGGGGCACCCGCCGACCCCGCGCCCGCCGAATCCCTCGGCCTGACCCCGCGCGAACGCGACGTCCTGCGCCTGGTCGCCGAGGGCCGCAGCAACCGCCAGATAGCCGACGCGCTGTTCATCTCGCCCAAGACGGCCAGCGTCCATGTCTCCAACATCCTCGCCAAGCTGGGCGTCTCCGGCCGCGGCGAGGCCGGCGCGGTGGCCCACCGGCTGCGCCTGTTCGGCGAGCCGGCGGCGTCCTGACCCGCCCGGCAGCCGTGCCGGGCCCCTCGGCACGGGCCCGGAGCCCCCGCTGGGATACTCCGGGTGCGGATGCCGGCAGGCGGCGGCGCGTTCGGGATACGGGGACGGTATGAGGAAGTCACGCGCCGTGCTGCGGCGGGGGCTTGTGTTCGGGCTGCGGGCCGGGGCGATCCCGTCGGGCGTCTGCGCCGTGTTGTGGGCGGTCACCATGGTGATGCGGTACCTCTACGGCTCGGGTGGCAGCACGCTGGAGGACCCGGCACTGGCCGCGGTCGCCGTGCTGGGCTCGCTCGCCGTGGGCGCCCTGATCGGCGCGGCCATCGGTCTGCTACTGGCCTACGCCCCGCTCCGGCTGGTCGCCTCCGGGCCGCTGCGGGCGCTGGTGTGCTTCGTGCTCGGCGGCACGCTCTCCTCCGGAGAGGTCGTGGTGATGACCGAGGCGACCGACGGCGGCTACGGGCCGATCTTCGTGGCCCTGCTCGCCATGCCGGTGGTCGGTGCGGTCGCCGCGGCCCGCAGCCGGGACATCGCCGCGGCCCGGATCGGCGCCGCGGGCAGGCCCCTCACGTAGCGCGGTCGCCGCCCCGTCCCGTCCGGATGACGACGGTCCCCGAGGAAAGGTCTATCGGGCCCTTCCCCGGGTCGCCGTCACCGATGTCGTCGACGACCAGCGACATCTTCTGCCGCTCCTCGTCGGTGTGCTTACGGCCCGGCGCGAACAGTTCTTCCACGATGTTGAACACGGTGCCTGTCCCCTCTTCGGTGTGACGCGCACCCGTCCCCTGCCACCCGAGTCTAGGCAGGACACGCGAAAAGGGGACCAGAAGGATCAGCTCACCTTGAGGCGGAGAATCCGGTCATCTCCCTTACGGGGCGTGCCGCGGCCATCGGTGTTGCTGGTGACCAGCCACAACGTGCCGTCACCGGCCGCCACCACGGTCCGCAGCCGCCCGTAGGTGCCCTTGAGGAACGCCTGCGGGGCCGCCACCGGCTTCGTCCCGTTCAGCGGGATGCGCCACAGCCGCTCACCGCGCAGCGACGCCATCCAGATGGAGCCCTTGGCGTAGGCGATGCCACTGGGCGAGGCGTCGTCGGTCTTCCACACCTCGACCGGATCGACGTAATCCGGGCCGCCCTGGCCGGACTTGGCCTTGCCCTCGATCTCCGGCCAGCCGTAGTTCTTCCCCGGCTCGATGAGATTGAGCTCGTCCCAGGCGTGCTGCCCGAACTCCGAGGCCCACAGCCGGTGGTCGGAATCCCACGCCAGCCCCTGCACATTGCGGTGGCCGTAGTCGTACACCACCGAATCGGCCGAGGGGTTGCCGTGCGCCGGCTCGCCGTCCGGCGTCATCCGCAGGATTTTGCCGCCCAGCGAGCTCTTGTCCTGCGCCAGCCCGGTGTCGCCGGTCTCGCCGGTGCCGGCGTAGAGCATCTTGTCCGGGCCGAACGCGATCCGCCCGCCGTTGTGGATCTCGCCCTTGGGGATGCCCCGCAGGGTCGTGTCGGGCGCGCCCAGCTGGTCGCCCGGCGGGCGCTTGTCGTCGTAGATCATGCGGGCGATCCGGTTGTCGGACGCGGTGGTGAAGTACGCGTAGACCTGGTGGTCGGTGCCGAAGTCCGAGGACACCGCGAGGCCGAGCAGCCCGCCCTCACCGCCCGGGGCCACGCCCGGCACCGAACCCAGCTCGGTGGTCTTCCCGCTGTCCACGGCGATCCGGACGATCTTGCCGGTGTCCCGCGAGCCCACGAGCAGGTCCCCGCCCGGCAGCACCGCCACGCCCCACGGGGACTTCAGCCCGGTGGTCAGCGTCTTCGTCACCTTCACCGAGCCCTTGGCGGGCGGCGCGACGGGTGACGGGGTGGCGCCCGGCGAGGTGGCGCGGGCCGAGGCGCCGGGACTCTTCGCCGTGGCGGGGGCACCCCCGCCGGGGGGCTGCGCGCCACCGTTCGAACAGCCCGCTGCCAGAAGCAGCGAAGCGGCGGCCAACACGGCGGTCTGGGAACGGCGTTGCACGGCAGGGGTCCTCTCGTCGTCCGGGCGAGCACAAGAACACCACATCGGGCCGCCGGACGCGGCGAACCGGCCCGTACCCGTACGCCCGGCGGACCGGCCCGTACGCCCGGTGGACCGCCCCGTACGCCCGGCGGACCGGGCCTGCCGGCGGGCTACCAGGACTGCCGGGCCGGCGGCAGCGCGGCGATCTCCGCCAGGTCCTCGCGGCCGAGCACCAGAGCGGCCGCCTTGGCGTTCTGCGCGGCCCAGCGCTCCTTCTTCGTACCGGGCACGGGGACGACATGCCGGCCCTGGGCCAGCACCCACGCCAGGGCCACCTGCCCCGGCGTCGCGCCGTACCGGGCACCGACCCGCCGTAGCCCGGCCACCAGCGGCTGGTTGGCGGCCATCATCTCGGCCGTGAAGCGCGGATGGCGGGCCCGCAGGTCCTCCCGTTCGAAGCCCTGCCCCGGAGTGAGCGTGCCGGTCAGATAGCCGTTGCCCAGCGGCATCGCCGCCAGGAAGCCCACCCCCCGCGACTCGCACCACGGCAGCAGCGCCTCCAGCGCCTGGCGCGACCACACCGACAGCTCGGCCTGCACACTGCTGACCGGGAACACCTGCTGGATGCGCTCCAGTTGGGCCAGCGTGCCGTCGTACGTCCGGGACCGCGGCCGGGCCCCGGCCGGCCGCCGCTCCGCACGGACCGCACGCGGCTGCCGCACCGCCCGCGCGCCCACCGCGCACAGCCCCAGCGACCGCACCTTCCCGGCCGCGACCAGCTCCGCCATCGCCCCCCAGGTCTCCTCGACGGGCACCTCGGGGTCGGCCCGGTGCAGCTGGTAGAGGTCGATCCGGTCCGTCTGCAGCCGGCGCAGCGAGGCGTCACAGGCGCGTTTGACGTAACCGGGCCGCCCGTTGGCGACGATGTGCTGCTCGCCCACGAGCAGCCCGACCTTGGTCGAGACGAACGCGTCCTGGCGGCGCTCCTTCAAAGCCCGTCCCACCAACAGCTCGTTGGTGAACGGTCCGTACATGTCGGCGGTGTCCAGCAGGCTGCAACCACGGTCCAGCGCGGTGTGCACGGCCCGCAGGGACCCCTCCCCGTTGCGCTGCGACTCGGTGTACCCCCAGCTCATCGGCATACAGCCGAGACCCACGGCGCCCACTTCCAGAGCCGCCGCACCGATTGTCCTGCGCTCCACCTGGTTGTGCCTCCGTCCCCTCGCCCCCGATCAAGGGCACGGACCAAACTAACGTCTGAGCAGAACATCCCTTCGCATAGCCTCGGGCCATGGCAACCGCAGACCAGCGCACCGAACCGAACGACGTCTGGCTCCCGATCCCGCCCGACGAGATCGAGGGCCTGCCCGGCGGCCTCCACTACGTCCACTGGGACGCCGGCCCCGAGTACCCGGCCGATCCGGCCCGGTGCGTCTTCTACGCCGTCCCCTACATGAAGGGCGCGGAGGTCAGCCTGCGGCCGCTGGCCCGCATGAGCCGGGTGCGGGTGGTGCAGACCCTCACCGCCGGTATCGAGCACATGCTGCCCGGGCTGCCGCAGATGCCGGCCGGGGCCCAGCTGTGCAACGCCCGCGGACTGCACGACGCCAGCACCGCCGAACTCGCGCTCACCCTGATACTGGCGGCGCTGCGCGACGTCCCCGGCTTCGTCCGGGCCCAGGACGCGGGGGAGTGGCGGCCGGGCTTCCGGCCCGCCCTCGCCGACAAGTCGGTCCTCATTGTGGGCTATGGTTCGATCGGCAGTGCCATCGAGGACCGGCTCACGCCTTTCGAATGTGCGCGGGTGGTGCGCGTCGCACGCACCGCGCGTGACACTGTGCGCGGCCCCGTGCACCCACTCTCCGACCTGTCCGCCCTCCTGCCCGACGCGGACGTCGTCGTCCTCGCCACTCCGCTCACCGACGAGACGCGTGGCCTGGTCGGACGCGATTTCCTGGCGCGGATGAAGGAGGGCGCACTCCTCGTGAACATCGCGCGCGGGGCCGTCGTCGACACCGAGGCACTGCTCGCCGAGCTCGAATCCGGACGGCTGTGCGCGGCGCTCGACGTCACCGATCCGGAACCCCTGCCCGCCGGGCATCCGCTGTGGCACGCTCCGGGCGTGCTCATCACTCCACACGTCGGTGGTCCCAGCTCTGCCTTCCTGCCCCGCGCGAAGCGGCTGCTGCGGGACCAGTTGGCGCTTTTCGCGGCCGGCGAACCCCTGCGGAACGTCGTCGCGACCGCCGACTGAAACGGGGCGCGGATGGCGCTACGGGGCCGTACGACTGCGGTGGGTATTCACCACCCCGCACGCCGTCACGCTCCGTAGATACCCTATGTCGCTGAGTGACGGAACTGGTGTATCGTCCGAGCGGGGACGGCGCCGGGACAGCCGCGGCGCGATGCAAGATCCGGAACGCAAGGGGGGCGACGGGCGATGTACGGACGATGGACGATCCGCGAGAGGCGGGATCCACGAGCGCCCGCGGGGACGCGGCGGGGCCACCGGCCGCCCCGCGCGAGGCGCCGTCCGGCGCGGGACCACGGGAGAGTGCGGTGAGCGCCCCCGGGGCGATGCTCTCCAGGCCACCGACGCCGGCCGGCGGTCCACCGAGCCCGGTGCCGCAGGTCGTCCTGGCCGTGGTCTGCGGCGGCTACGCCCTCGGAGCCGCCTTCGGCTGGGGATCCACCGAAGTCGCCCTGTTCATGGGGGACTTCGGACTCAGCTTCGCGGCCCTGGTCGCGGCCGTCTCCTGCGGTCTGTACGCCCGCCGGCGCCGCAGCCGGCTCCGGCCGGCCTGGATGCTGTTCGCCGCCTCCTCGGGAATGGCCGGCATCGGCAACGGCGTATGGGGCTGGTACGAGGTCATCCTGGGCACGACCGTGCCCAGCCCCTCGCCGGCCGACTTCTGCTTCCTGCTGTTCGCGCCACCGGCCATCGTCGGCCTGCTGGTGCTCGCCAAGCGCCCGGTGAGCCGGGCCGGCTGGGTCTGCCTGGGCCTGGACTCCTGGCTGATCGCCGGCTCGCTGCTCACCCTCTCCTGGAGCCTCGCACTCGCGCACACCGCCCACTTCCAGGGCCGCAGCGTGGCGCAGAGCGCCCTGTCACTGGCCTATCCACTGCTGGACATCGTGCTCGTCAGCATGGTCCTGGTCCTGCACTTCCGGCGTTCCTCGGTGCACCGCTCGGCCGTCAACACCGCCATCGCCGCGCTCGCGCTCACGGTGCTGTGCGACGCCCTGTTCAGCTCCCCGCTGCTGCGCGAGCACTACCGCTCCGGGCAGATCCTGGACGCCGGGTGGTTCGCCGGTTCGATGCTGCTCGCGTATGCGCCCTGGGTCGCCCGCCGGGCCGAGGAGGAGGAGCCGGACGAGGCGGCCGAGCCCGCCGCCGTCCGCGTCCCGCACGGCAGCCGTCCGCTCGCCGGCTCGCTCGCCGCGCTCACCCCGTACCTCGCCGCCGCCGTCTGCACCCTGGGCATCCTCACCAACGTTCTCGACGGGCGGCGGATCGACCGCGTGGTGCTCTTCACCGGCTGCACGGTCGTGCTCGCCCTGGTCGTCCGCCAGGGCATCATGCTGCTCGACAACATCACCCTGACCCATGAACTCGCCCAGAAGGAGAACCACTTCCGCTCCCTGGTGCAGGGCTCCAGCGACGTCATCATGATTGCCGCGCCGTCCGGCGTGCTGCGCTACGTCAGCCCGGCCGCCGCCGGCGTCTACGGCCGCGACGCGGAGGAACTGATCGGTTCCGAACTCGCCACGCTGATCCACCCCGAGGACCTCGGACGGGTGGTGCACGAGGTCCGCCGGTTCCTCGCCGCCGATCCGCAGGACGAGCCGACCACCCGCATCGAATGCCGCTTCCGGGCCGGCGGCCAGCGCTCCGGCGTCGACGGCTGGCTGAACGTCGAGTCCACGGTCAACCGCCACCACGGCGGCCTGATCTTCAACTCCCGCGACGTCACCGAACGCGTCCGGCTCCAGGCTCAGCTCCAGCACAACGCCTCGCACGACACGCTCACCGACCTGCCCAACCGCGCGCTGTTCACCGAACGCGTCACCCAGGCCGTCACCGGCCGGCGGGCCAGCGACCACGACACCGCCGTGCTCTACATCGACCTCGACGGCTTCAAGCAGGTCAACGACACCATCGGCCACCAGGCCGGCGACGAACTGCTGATCCAGGCCGCCCGCCGGCTCGCCGAATCGGTTCGCGCCGGCGACATAGCGGCCCGGCTGGGCGGCGACGAGTTCGCCGCGCTGATCACCGGCGACGGCACCCGCGACCGCGCGGCCCGCGAGTTCCGCATCCACGAGATCGCCGACCGGCTGCGCATCAAGCTCTCCGAGCCGTACCGCATCGACGGCCGGGACGTCCGCGTGGCGGCCAGCATCGGCGTCGCCTTCGCCGAACCGGGCGTCACCCCCGCCGGTCTGCTCCGCAACGCCGACCTCGCCATGTACCGCGCCAAGCAGGCCGGCAAGGGCCGGGTCGAGCTCTACGCCCCCCAGATGCAGGACGAGGTCGCGCACCGCGCCGAGCTCGCCTCCAAACTCCGTACGGCCCTCGACGAAGGCGAGTTCGCGCTGCTGCACCAGCCCGTCGTCGACCTGGCCACCGGGCGGGTCACCGCGGTCGCCGCGCACGCCCGCTGGCGCTCGGCCGAGGGCATCCTGTTCACCCCCGCCGAATTCCTCCGGGTCGGCGACCGCGGCCGGTACACCGACGACGGCGACCGCGCAGCGGAACTCGACCGCTGGCAGCTGGAGGAGGCCGTCCGGCAGGCCGCCGCGCGCCACCGCGCCGGCCACCAGATCCCGGTCGCGGTCCGGCTCTCCGCCCGCCGGCTGCTCGACCGCGCGCTGTCCCCCAAGGGCGTCGAAGCACTCCTCACCCGGCACGGCCTGCCCGCCCGGGAGCTCGTCCTGGAACTGTCCGAAAGCGACTCCCGGATCGCGCTGGACGACCTGGAGCGCCGGCTGGTCGCGCTGCGCCGGCTCGGCGTACGGATCGCCCTCGACGGCTTCGGCAGCGGGTACGCCGCGATCACCGCACTGCGCCGGCTGCCCGTCGACGTCCTGCGGCTGGACCGCGGCCTGGTCGACGGCGTGGTGGAGTCCTCCCGGCTGCACAAGATCACTGCCGGGCTGCTGCGGATCGCCGGCGACCTGGGCATGCAGACCGTCGCGGACGGCGTCGACCTGCCCGAACAGGTCCTGGCGTTGCGCTCCATGGGCTGCACGCACGGCATGGGCCTGGCCTTCTCCGGCCCGCTCGACGAACACCGGCTGCGCCGGGCACTCACCCGTACCGGCTACCCCGTTCCCGACCACCCGGGCCAGGGGCGCGCGGTGGTGCTCAGCGGCAGCGGAGTGCCGGCCCGACGTGGGGGTCTGGCCGGTCCGGAGACCATGGCGCATCCCCCATTGCGCTCAAATAGTGAGACCTCCGTCCCACCCACTTGACACTCGGTGCACGAGAGGGGGAGGGTCAGTGCCATGCGCACCCGAATTCTCGTACTTGGAAAGCGCGTCGGCTGAAGCTGGGCCCCAACGCCGCCCGGCAGACCGCACCGACGCGCTCCCCTCGCTTGCCACTCGGCACGAGGGGTTTTTTGTTGCACAGCAACCTCACAAATCCCGTCAAAACCCTCAGCTTCGAGAAGAGACGCAGATGACCGAGCAGGCCTCCGGGGCCCACCATCCGCAGCCGCGGGCCCGTAACGCCGGCGGACCGCAGCCGTCCGCCACCGTCGAGCACGTCACGGGCGCGCAGTCCCTCATCCGTGCGCTGGAGGAGGTCGGGGCCGACACCGTGTTCGGCATCCCCGGCGGTGCGATCCTGCCGGCGTACGACCCGATGATGGACTCCTCGAAGGTCCGGCACATCCTCGTCCGCCACGAGCAGGGCGCCGGGCACGCCGCCACGGGATACGCGCAGGCCACCGGCAAGGTCGGGGTCTGCATGGCCACCTCGGGCCCGGGTGCCACCAACCTCGTCACCCCCATCGCGGACGCCCACATGGACTCCGTTCCGCTGGTCGCGATCACCGGTCAGGTCGCGTCGAAGGCGATCGGCACGGACGCCTTCCAGGAGGCGGACATCTGCGGCATCACGATGCCGATCACCAAGCACAACTTCCTGGTCACCGACCCGGCCGAGATCCCCAAGACGATCGCCGAGGCGTTCCACATCGCGTCCACCGGCCGTCCCGGCCCGGTCCTGGTCGACATCGCCAAGGACGCCCTGCAGGCGCAGACCACGTTCAGCTGGCCGCCGCACACCGACCTGCCCGGCTACCGCCCGGTGACCAAGCCGCATGCCAAGCAGATCCGCGAGGCCGCCCGGCTGATCGCCGAGTCCAAGCGCCCGGTGCTCTACGTCGGCGGCGGCGTCCTCAAGGCCGGTGCCACCGCCGAGCTGAAGGTGCTCGCCGAGCTGACCGGCGCCCCGGTCACCACCACCCTGATGGCACTGGGCGCCTTCCCCGACAGCCACCCGCAGCACGTCGGCATGCCCGGCATGCACGGCTCGGTCACCGCGGTCACCGCCCTGCAGAAGGCCGACCTGCTGATCACCCTCGGCGCCCGCTTCGACGACCGGGTCACCGGAAAGCTGGACTCCTTCGCGCCGTACGCCAAGGTCGTGCACGCCGACATCGACCCGGCGGAGATCGGCAAGAACCGCGCCGCCGACGTGCCGATCGTCGGTGACGCCCGCGAGGTCATCGCCGACCTGATCGTCGCCGTCCAGGCCGAGCACGAGGCCGGCCACAAGGGTGACTACAGCGCCTGGTGGAAGGACCTCAACCGCTGGCGGGAGACCTACCCGCTGGGCTACGAGCAGCCGGACGACGGCAGCCTGTCCCCGCAGCAGGTCATCGAGCGGATCGGCCGGCTCGCCCCCGCCGACACCATCTACGCCGCCGGCGTCGGCCAGCACCAGATGTGGGCCGCCCACTTCATCAACTACGAGCAGCCCGCCACCTGGCTCAACTCCGGCGGCGCCGGGACCATGGGCTACGCCGTGCCCGCCGCGATGGGCGCCAAGGCCGGCCGGCCGGACCGCACGGTCTGGGCGATCGACGGCGACGGCTGCTTCCAGATGACCAACCAGGAACTGGTCACCTGCGCGCTGAACAACATCCCGATCAAGGTCGCCATCATCAACAACGGCGCGCTGGGCATGGTCCGCCAGTGGCAGACCCTCTTCTACAACCAGCGCTACTCCAACACCGTGCTGCACAGCGGCCCCGACGAGCTGACCAGCGGCTCCGGCAAGCCCTCGGCGGGCACCCGCATCCCGGACTTCGTCAAGCTCTCCGAGGCCATGGGCTGCGTGGCGCTGCGCTGCGAGGACCCGGCCGACCTCGACAAGGTCATCGAAGAGGCCAATGCCATCAACGACCGCCCGGTCGTGATCGACTTCATCGTCCACGAGGACGCCCAGGTGTGGCCGATGGTCGCCGCCGGCACCTCCAACGACGAGGTCATGGCCGCCCGCGGCGTGCGTCCCGACTTCGGCGACAACGAAGACGACTGAGACGACGAAGAGCGAAAGAGAGAAGACCATGTCCAAGCACACGCTCTCCGTCCTGGTGGAGAACACCCCCGGCATCCTCGCCCGGATCGCCGCGCTGTTCTCCCGCCGCGGCTTCAACATCGACTCGCTCGCCGTCGGGGTCACCGAGCACCCCGACATCTCCCGCATCACCATCGTGGTCAGCGTCGAGTCGCTGCCCCTGGAGCAGGTCACCAAGCAGCTCAACAAGCTCGTCAACGTCCTGAAGATCGTCGAGCTGGAGCCCGGCTCCGCGATCCAGCGCGAACTGGTCCTGGTGAAGGTCCGCGCGGACAACGAGACCCGCTCGCAGATCGTCGAGATCGTCCAGCTCTTCCGCGCCAAGACCGTCGACGTCTCGCCCGAGGCCGTCACCATCGAGGCCACCGGATCCAGTGAAAAGCTGGAGGCGATGCTGAAGATGCTGGAGCCGTTCGGCATCAAGGAACTGGTGCAGTCCGGCACGATCGCCATAGGCCGCGGCGCCCGCTCCATCACGGACCGCTCGCTGCGCGCGCTGGACCGTTCGGCCTGACCCGCCCGTCCGCCGCGGCCCGACCGGACCGTATGGCGAGACCCACCGACCTTCCTCACCCCGCCCGACGTACTGTGTGGGCACCCCGCTAGATCCAAGGAGAGACCCCAAGTGGCCGAGCTGTTCTACGACGACGACGCCGACCTGTCCATCATCCAGAACCGCAAGGTCGCGGTGATCGGCTACGGAAGCCAGGGCCACGCCCACGCGCTGTCCCTGCGCGACTCGGGCGTCGACGTGCGCGTCGGTCTGCACGAGGGCTCCAAGTCCAAGGCCAAGGCCGAGGAGCAGGGCCTGCGCGTGGTCACCCCGGCCGAGGCGGCGGCCGAGGCCGACGTCATCATGATCCTCATCCCGGACCCGATCCAGGCGAAGGTCTACGAGGAGTCCATCAAGGACAACCTCAACGACGGTGACGCGCTGTTCTTCGCCCACGGCTTCAACATCCGCTTCGGGTTCATCAAGGTCCCGGCCGGCGTGGACGTCGCCCTGGTCGCCCCCAAGGGCCCGGGTCACCTGGTGCGCCGCCAGTACGAGGAGGGCCGTGGAGTTCCCGCGATCGCGGCCGTCGAGCAGGACGCGTCGGGCAACGCGTTCGCGCTGGCGCTGTCGTACGCCAAGGCCATCGGCGGCACCCGCGCCGGCGTCATCAAGACCACCTTCACCGAGGAGACCGAGACCGACCTGTTCGGTGAGCAGGCGGTGCTCTGCGGTGGCGCCTCGGCGCTGGTCAAGGCCGGCTTCGAGACCCTGGTCGAGGCGGGCTACCAGCCGGAGATCGCGTACTTCGAGTGCCTGCACGAGCTGAAGCTCATCGTGGACCTCATGTACGAGGGCGGCCTGGAGAAGATGCGCTGGTCGGTCTCCGAGACCGCCGAGTGGGGCGACTACGTCACCGGCCCGCGGGTCGTCACCGACGCCACCAAGGCCGAGATGAAGAAGGTCCTCGCCGAGATCCAGGACGGCACCTTCGCCAACAACTGGATGGCGGAGTACCAGGCCGGTCTGCCGAAGTACAACGAGTACAAGAAGGCCGACGAGGACCACCTGCTGGAGACCACCGGTAAGAAGCTGCGGAAGCTGATGAGCTGGGTCGACGACCAGGCGTGAGCCCGGTGGACAGGGGGTCGCGAACACTCGCGGCCCCCTCGTCCGTAGGACCGGCCGCGCACCGCGCGGCGCCTTGTCCACCGCGTAGAACCACGCACGGGTGATCCTTCCGCAACGGCACAGGACGCGCCCCCCACCGCCACTACACTGCCCATCACAAGCGCGTTCAGGCTCACAACGTCGTGCGTCTTCCACGCGGCTTTCCCCCTTCACCGCCTTCGGCCGTCGGGACGGCCGTCCGCGAAGGACTAGTGAGGACTGAAGACCACGTGAGCTCGAAACCTGTCGTACTGATCGCCGAAGAGCTGTCGCCCGCCACCGTCGACGCCCTCGGCCCGGACTTCGAGATCCGGCACTGCAACGGCGCGGACCGTGCCGAGCTGCTCCCCGCCATCGTCGACGTCGACGCCGTCCTGGTGCGCAGCGCCACGAAGGTGGACGCCGAGGCGATCGCCGCCGCCAAGAAGCTGAAGGTCGTCGCCCGCGCCGGCGTGGGCCTGGACAACGTCGACGTCTCCGCCGCCACCAAGGCCGGCGTGATGGTCGTCAACGCCCCGACCTCCAACATCGTCACCGCCGCCGAGCTCGCCTGCGGTCTGCTGGTCGCCACCGCGCGGAACATCCCGCAGGCCAACACCGCGCTCAAGAACGGCGAGTGGAAGCGCAGCAAGTACACCGGCGTCGAGCTCAGCGAGAAGACCCTCGGCGTGGTCGGCCTCGGCCGGATCGGCGTCCTGGTCGCCCAGCGGATGTCGGCGTTCGGCATGAAGGTCGTCGCCTACGACCCGTACGTCCAGCCGGCCCGCGCCGCGCAGATGGGCGTCAAGCTGCTGACCCTGGACGAGCTGCTGGAGGTCTCCGACTTCATCACCGTCCACCTCCCCAAGACGCCGGAGACCATCGGTCTGATCGGCGACGAGGCGCTGCACAAGGTCAAGCCGTCGGTCCGGATCGTGAACGCCGCGCGCGGCGGGATCGTCGACGAGGCGGCGCTGGCCACCGCCCTCAAGGAGGGCCGGGTCGCCGGCGCGGGCCTGGACGTGTACGCCGTCGAGCCCTGCACCGACTCCCCGCTGTTCGAGTACGACCAGGTCGTGTGCACCCCGCACCTGGGCGCCTCGACGGGCGAGGCGCAGGAGAAGGCCGGTATCGCGGTCGCCAAGTCGGTGCGGCTGGCGCTGGCCGGCGAGCTCGTGCCGGACGCGGTCAACGTCCAGGGCGGTGTGATCGCCGAGGACGTCAAGCCCGGGCTGCCGCTGGCCGAGCGGCTCGGCCGGATCTTCACCGCGCTGGCCGGCGAGGTGGCGATGCGGCTCGACGTCGAGGTGTACGGCGAGATCACCCAGCACGACGTCAAGGTGCTCGAACTCTCCGCGCTCAAGGGCGTGTTCGAGGACGTGGTGGACGAGACGGTGAGCTACGTCAACGCCCCGCTGTTCGCGCAGGAGCGCGGCGTCGAGGTGCGGCTGACGACCAGCAGCGAGTCGCCCGAGCACCGGAACGTGGTCACCGTGCGCGGCACGCTCGCCGGCGGCGAGGAGGTGTCGATCTCCGGCACGCTCGCCGGCCACAAGAACGTGCAGAAGATCGTGGCGGTCGGTGAGCACTCGATCGACCTCACGCTCGCCGACCACATGGCGTTCATGCGCTACACCGACCGCCCCGGCGTCGTCGGCACGGTCGGCCGCATCCTGGGCGAGGCGGGCATCAACATCGGCGGCATGCAGGTCTCCCGAGCCGACGTTGGCGGTGAGGCGCTGGTCGTGCTGACCGTGGATGACACCATTCCGGCGAACGTGCTCAACGAGATCTCGGAGGAGATCGGCGCGACGTCCGTGCGCGCGGTGAACCTCGGTCACTGACCGGACGGTTTTCGCAGGTCAACGGGCCCGGCTCCCGCTTCGGCGGGGGCCGGGCCCGTTCGCGTGCCGGCACCGTACGGACGCCGTGCGGCCGCGGACCGTGCGGCTGACCGGGCCGAGCATTCCCCAGCATTCACCCGAATGGCGTAGCGAGGGTGGGCCCGCGGGAGCCGCGAGGGGGCTCCTGGGGCCCGCCCGGCCCGGCACCCCCCGAGCCTCCCGAGTCGCAACCCGGAAGCGGGCGTCGCGCAATGGGAACTGTGCGTGCCGCACCGGCGCGTGCGGAAGGAGCAGGACCCATGAACGCACCTCTGGGAGACACCCCGCAGACGCTGACCGGCCTGCACGTGGTCGACGCGAACGGCGCGAAGGTGGGCACGGTGCAGCAGGTCTACCGGGACGACGCCACCAACGAGCCCGAGTGGATCACCGTGCGCACCGGTCTGTTCGGCATGAAGGAGTCCTTCGTCCCGCTCGCCGGGGCCCGCCGGACCGGCGACGAACTGCACGTTCCGCACACCAAGGAGACGATCAAGAAGGCCCCGCGGATCGACGCCGACGCCCACCTCGACCCGTCCGAGGAGACCGAGCTGTACCGCTACTACGGGCTGATCCGGCCGGTCGGCGCGGAGCCCGCGGCCCGACCGGACACGGACGTCACGGGCAGCCAGGGCGCACCGGAGACCGCCCGCGGCGAGCCGGGTGGCCCGGATGCGGTGCGGCCCGCCGTGCCGCCCTCCGGGGCGGAGCCCGGCGGCCCGGCACGGACGCCCGCCGAGCGCAACAAACTCTTCGACCGGCCGATGGCCGGCGCCGGAGCCGGGGACCGCACCCGCGAAGCCCGTCCGGACGCCGACACCCGACGCGACACCGAGCAGACGCCCGAGGCCACGCCGCCTGAGGAGCGGAAGCGGAGGGGCACGGAGGGGCCGGGCACGGAGGGGCGCTGACCTGCGCTGACACGCGCCTGGGGGCCGGGGCCGGGGCCGGGGTCCGCCCGCCCCCATGGGCCTGCGCCCGGGGACCTGCACCCCGGACCCGGGGCCGGGGCCCGCGCCCGGGGGACCTGCGCACGGGGACCCGCCCCCGGGTGACCTGCGCGTCGCGTTGCACGTAGACGCCCGCGCATCGGGTGCTGCGCGTGAACGTACGTATAAGACACCTGTCTGGTACGGCTGTATGCCGGCGATTAGGCTGCCGTCATGGGACACCGTGAAGATCTTCTGGAAGGCGCCAAGCGCTGCCTGCTGGAGAAGGGGTACGCGCGCACCACCGCCCGCGACATCGTGGCCGCCTCCGGCGCCAACCTCGCCTCCATCGGCTACCACTACGGCTCCAAGGACGCCCTGATGCGCCAGGCGGTGATCGCGTCCAGCGAGGAGTGGGGCATGAGCATGGCCGAGGCGCCGTCCGCCGCGGAGGGCGCCCCGACCTCCGCGGATCCGCTGGAGCGGTTCGCCGAGACCTGGGACCGGGTGCTCCAACACATCGCCACGGAACCGGAGTTCATCGCCGCCCAGGTCGAGGTGCTGGGGCTGCTCCCGCGCGACGAGGGCCTGCGAGAGGCGATCGGGGCCGTACTGCCGGAGGGCGGCGAGGGCCTGGTCGCGCTCTTCGAGGGCGTCCCCGACACGGAGGTCGACGCGGAGACGGCCCGCATCGTCGGCTCCTTCTACCAGGCGCTCCTCACGGGCCTGATGGTCCAGTCCCTGGTCACGCCCGACACGCTTCCCACGGGACACGACTTGGCAGCGGCGCTGCGGCGGGTCACGACGGGCAAGGTTCTCTGACCCCACGTAGCCGTCTCTCCCGCAACGGCGAGACGCCCCGCGGCGGGACAGCCAGGTACGTATGCGGCGCCGCAAAGCGCAGCGGAACGTGTGGGGCTACAAACGCGCCGCCTTGAGGGCCATATGGAGAAGCAACCGATGCTCGCCGTCATCCAGGTCGAGACCCGTCAGCTTTTCGACGCGGCCGAGGCGGTAGTAGAGGGTCTGGCGGTGGATGCCCAGGACCTGGGCCGTCCGGCTTGCCTGGCCCGCGCAGTCGAGGAACACCTCGGTGGTGCGGGCGAGTTCGGCGTGGGCGGGGGTGAGCAGGGGGCCGATCGCGGGGTCGGGGTCGGTGACCGGCAGGGCGGTCAGCATGCGGTACGAACCGATGGTGTCCCACGGGGCGACCGGGCCCAGCCGGGGTTCCGCGCGGGCCGCGCGGGCCGCGGCGAGGGCCTCCTGCCACGAGGTGGGGAGTTCGGCCGGCTCCCGGGTGGCGGTGCCGATGCCGGCCGCGCCCGGGCGGGGCGGGGCGGAGCGATCGGCGGAACGGGACCGCCCGGGGCCGGCCGGAGCCGCGGCGGCCGGGGCGCTCCCCGCCCGTGGGGAGCGCAGCAGGTGTTCCGCCACCGTACGGGCGGGGGCCGATCCGCCCGTCGCCCGCAGCCGGACCAGCGCGGCCAGCGTGGGCGGGCCCGGGGCGCCCGCCGGACCGCCGGGGGAGCGCAGTGCGCACGCCGCGAGCAGACCGGGCAGGCTCGGCAGCGGGGCCGCGTCGGTGTCCGAGGTGTCCCAGGGCGTCACCGCGACCAGGGTGAGCGGCAGGCCGGGGGTGAAGCGCAGGGTGTCGCGGAGCGCGTCGCGCAGCGCGGTCGCCGCGGCCGGCCGGCCGGTGGCCGGGCCGGTCAGCAACTCCCGTAGCAGATCGCCGAGTTCGGACCCGGCGCGGGCCTCCTCGGCCAGCAGTGCGCCGATCCGGGCGGCGGTCTCCATCGCCTGGGCGATCCGCGGGTCGGGCGGGGTGCCGTGGCCGCCCAGGGCCAGGTCGGTGAGGTGCCCGTCGTCGAGCAGCCAGACGTAGCCGTGCACCACGCCCCGGTGGCGTACGGGGAGGCAGATCCGGCCGCGGAAGACGCCGGCGGCCGGGTCCGGCGGGATCCGCAGCGGCGTCGTGGCCCGGGCGATGCCGAACGCCTCGAACCAGGCCCGGACCGCGGCCGAGGAGCGGCGCTGCAGGATCGACCGGGTCCGCACCGGGTCCATGACCTCGTCGTCCTCGCCCTCGTGCGCGCCGAAGGCGATCAGCCCGAAGTCCCGGTCCTCCAGCGTCGCCGGTGCGCCGAGTGCCGCCGAGATCTCGTCCACGAGCTGCTGGTAGTCGCCCCGCATCCGCCGTTCGGCTCCTCTCCTGTCGCAGTGGTCGTCCCTGTTCCCATTCTCATACATCTGTCTGAGATCCCGGCCACGAAGGCGTGACAGCTGTCGATGGCCGCGAAGTGGCGGGATCCTTAAGTTTCAGGTGGCTCAATCTTGCCGACGCGTCAGCCCTGCACGGCGCGCCCGGTACTTGTCACCCTGAATGTGGAGGTGCCCCATGCTGGGTCCCGTGCTCCTCGCCGCAGCGCGCAGCGACAGCATCCGGCGCGTCGTCGCGGCCGCTCCGGTCACCCGCCCCGTGGTGGAACGGTTCGTCGCCGGCGAGCGTCTGGACGAGGCCATGGCCGCGGTGCGGAATCTGGCCGCGCGCGGACTGGAGGTCACGCTCGACCACCTCGGCGAGGACATCACGGACCCGGCGGAGGCGCTGCGCAACCGCGACGCCTACCTCCGGCTGGCCGAGGCCCTCAAGGAGCACGGGCTCGGCGTGAAGGCCGAGATGTCGGTGAAGCTGTCCGCTTTCGGCCAGGCGCTGCCGGGCGGCCACGAGCTGGCCCTGCAGAACGTCACTCCGGTGGTCGAGGCGGCCGCCGAGGCCGGGACGACCGTCACCCTCGACATGGAGGACCACACCACGGTCGACTCGACCCTGGCGATCCTCGCCGAGCTGCGTGCGCGGTTCCCCCAGACGGGCGCGGTGCTGCAGTCCTACCTCTTCCGCACCGAGGACGACTGCCGGGCGCTCGCCGGGGAAGGCTCCCGGGTGCGACTGGTCAAGGGCGCGTACAAGGAGCCCGCGACCGTCGCCTTCCAGGACAAGCGGGAGGTCGACCGGGCCTATGTGCGCTGCTTGAAGATCCTCATGGCCGGCCGGGGCTACCCCATGATCGGGTCGCACGACCCGCGGATGGTGGCCATCGCCCAGGAGCTGGCGCACCGCAACGGCCGTAAGCCGGCGGACTACGAATTCCAGATGCTGTACGGCATCCGCGAGGCGGAGCAGCGGCGCCTGGTCGCCGAGGGGAACCGTATGCGGGTGTACATCCCGTACGGCACCGATTGGTACGGATACTTCATGCGCCGGCTCGCCGAGCGCCCCGCGAACCTGGCGTTCTTCCTGCGGTCGCTCGCGACCCGGGGATGACGGCGACCCGGGGCTGACCCCCCGGCCCCTTTACGTACGTACGAACCGACCACCGAAGGAGAAACGGCCGCCATGGACGCTGTGACCCAGGTCCCCGTGCCGGTGAACGAGCCGGTCCACACCTACGCCCCCGGCAGCGCCGAGCGTTCCCGTCTGGAGGCCAAGCTCAAGGAGCTGGCCGGCAACCCGCGGGAGCTGCCGATGACCATCGGCGGCGAGCGCCGGATGGGCGGCGGCGAGCGCTTCGACGTCGTCCAGCCGCACAACCACGGAGCCCGGCTCGGCACGTACGGCAACGCCACGGTCAAGGACGCCCAGGACGCGGTGGACGCCGCGCTGGCCGCCGCCCCCGCCTGGCGCGCGATGTCCTTCGACGACCGTGCCGCGATCATCCTCAGGGCCGCCGAGCTGCTCTCCGGCCCCTGGCGCGAGACGCTGGCCGCAGCCACCATGCTGGGCCAGTCCAAGACCGCCCAGCAGGCCGAGATCGACACCCCCTGCGAGCTGATCGACTTCTGGCGCTTCAACGTGCACTTCGCGCGCCAGATCCTCGCCGAGCAGCCCCCGGCGAACTCCCCGGGCGTCTGGAACCGCTCGGACCACCGGCCTCTCGAGGGCTTCGTCTACGCGATCACGCCGTTCAACTTCACCGCGATCGCCGGCAACCTCCCGACCGCCCCCGCCCTCATGGGCAACGTGGTCGTCTGGAAGCCCTCGCCGACCCAGACCTTCGCGGCCGTGCTGCTGATGGAGCTGCTGGAGGAGGCCGGGCTGCCCAAGGGCGTGATCAACCTGGTCACCGGTGACGGCAAGGACGTCTCCGAGGTCGCGCTGGCCCACCCGGACCTCGCGGGCATCCACTTCACCGGGTCGACCAAGACCTTCCAGTACCTGTGGAAGACGGTCGGCGCGAACATCGAGAACTACAAGACCTACCCGCGGCTGGTCGGCGAGACCGGCGGCAAGGACTTCATCGTCGCCCACCCCTCGGCCGACCGCGCCGTGCTGAAGACCGCCATGACCCGTGGCGCCTTCGAGTTCCAGGGCCAGAAGTGTTCCGCGGCCTCCCGCGCGTACGTCCCGGCCTCCCTCTGGAACGCCGGCTTCAAGGAGGAGTTCGCCGCCGAGGTCGAGTCGCTCGCCATGGGTGACGTCACCGACCTGTCGAACTTCATCGGTGCCGTCATCGACGAGCGGTCCTTCGCCAAGAACAAGGCGGCGATCGACCGTGCCAAGGCCGACCCCACCATCGAGGTCGTGGCCGGCGGCACGTACGACGACAGTGAGGGCTACTTCGTCCGTCCGACGGTCCTGGTCTCCACCGACGCGGACAACGAGATCTTCAGGGACGAGTACTTCGGCCCGATCCTCGGCGTCTTCGTCTACGACGACGCGGACTACGACGAGATGCTCACCCAGATGGAGTCCGCCTCGGCGTACGGCCTGACCGGCTGCGTCATCGCCCAGGACCGCGCCGCGGCCGCCGCCACCTGCGAGAAGCTCCGCTTCGCCGCGGGCAACTTCTACATCAACGACAAGCCCACCGGCGCCGTCGTCGGCCAGCAGCCCTTCGGCGGCGGCCGCGCCTCCGGCACCAACGACAAGGCCGGCGCCAAGCAGAACCTGATGCGCTGGACCTCCACCCGCTCCATCAAGGAAACCCTGGTCCCCCCGACGGACTACCGCTACCCGCACATGGGCTGACCGCCCCGGGACACGACGGCGGCCCGGCACCCCTCACAAGGGGGTGCCGGGCCGTCGTCGTCGGCTCGTACACGCCGTACGGCACGCGTTGCGCAACGGCGTGGAGGGCCTCGTCGGAGACGGGTAACAGGGAATCCGTCTCAGATAGTAGGAAGCCCAAGTAATTGTGCAGACATCACGGCCCGGCTGTCCTAGCTTTGTAGGAGCCGAACGTAACGCTCCATCGAGCGACTGCGGATGTGGCCCGGTGCGTATGCGCAGGTGACCCCTGTTGCGCCGGAGCCCCCGCCCTTTCCGGCCCGCTTCTGGATCGACGTATCCCATCCGTTCTCGGGGCTTTGGCATTGGAGACGTGAATCATGGCCGAGACCGCTGTCCGCAGGACCCGCCACTCCGCGCGTACGACCAACGACGCCGACCGCAGGAACGCCGCGGCCGCCCTCCAGCGCGCCCTCGACCGCCGGGACAACGGCGGCTCCACCGGGCACTGAGATGTTCCGCGCACATGGTGGGGCCCGGGCGTCGGTACCGTGCCGCTGCTGGTGGCGGATCCGGTGCTCCGCCGCCCGGCTGATCTGTCACTGAGGCGTCGGGCCGCCCGTGGACGTGGTCCTGGGCGTGTCCGCATGGCGGACGTTACGTGTCAATGAATGGGACGAAGAGTAGGGTCCAACCATGTCTCGCAGCATTCGCCTCGCAGTGATCCCCGGTGACGGTATCGGCCAGGAAGTCGTGGCCCAGGGCCTCAAGGTCCTGACCGCCGTCCTGCCGCAGGACGTCAAGCTGGAAACCAAGGAGTACGACCTCGGGGCCCGGCGCTGGCACGCCACCGGCGAGACCCTGCCGGACGCGGAGCTGGAGGCGCTCAAGCAGCACGACGCGATCCTGCTCGGCGCGATCGGCGACCCGTCCGTGCCCTCCGGCGTGCTGGAGCGCGGCCTGCTGCTCAAACTCCGCTTCGCCTTCGACCACTTCGTCAACCTGCGCCCGTCGAAGCTCTTCCCGAACACGGCCACGCCGCTGGCCGGCCGTCCGGACATCGACTTCGTCGTCGTCCGCGAGGGCACCGAGGGCCCGTACACCGGCAACGGCGGCAGCCTGCGCACCGGCACCCCCGCCGAGGTCGCCACCGAGGTCAGCGTGAATACCGCCTACGGTGTCGAGCGCGTGGTCCGGGACGCGTACGAGCGGGCCAACGCCCGTCCCCGCAAGAAGCTGACGCTGGTCCACAAGAACAACGTGCTGGTCTACGCCGGCCACATGTGGAAGAACATCTTCGACAAGGTCGGCCGGGAGTACCCCGAGGTCACCACCGACTACCTGCACGTCGACGCGGCGACGATCTTCTTCGTCACCCAGCCCGAGCGGTTCGACGTGATCGTCACCGACAACCTCTTCGGCGACATCCTCACCGACCTCGCCGCGGCCGTGACCGGCGGCATCGGCCTGGCCGCCTCCGGCAACATCAACCCGACCGGTGAGTTCCCCTCGATGTTCGAGCCGGTGCACGGCTCCGCGCCGGACATCGCCGGCACCGGCAAGGCCGACCCGACCGCCACGATCCTCTCCGTCGCACTGCTGCTGCGTCACCTCGGTCACGAGGCCGAGGCCGCCCGCATCGAGACGGCCGTCGCGACCGACCTGGAGGCCCGGGACGGCACCGCCCGCAGCACGGACGAGATCGGCGACGCGCTCGCCGCACGAGTAGCGGGCTGAGGCCCGCAGCGCACGCAGAAACGCACCGACAGCGCCGGGCCCCCAACGGGGTTCCGGCGCTGTCCGCATTCCCGGCCGCAGGCCGCCCGCCGGTCGACCCTGTGCTAACGCCGGGCGGGATGCGACCATCGGACCCGGAGACCGCATACGCGCGTACGGCGGCGGACACCCCCGAGCGATAATCGGAAGAGGGGCCGCCGTCCGCGGGGAAACTCGGACGTCCCAGTAACGACCGGTACGCCAAGATCCCGTCGTACGCGGCAACCGCCAACCGCCCGGCGCGGACCACGCAGTGAAGGACATGCATACATGACGACGCCCACGATCGAGCTCAAGCCCTCCTCGCACCCGCTGTCCGACGCGGAGCGGGAGCAGATCCTGGCCGCCCCGGGCTTCGGCCGCCACTTCACCGACCACATGGTGACGATCAGGTGGACCGAGGGCCGCGGCTGGCACGACGGCCAGCTCGTGCCGTACGGGCCGCTCTCCCTCGACCCGGCGACCAACGTCCTGCACTACGCGCAGGAGATCTTCGAGGGGCTCAAGGCGTACCGTCAGCCCGACGGCTCCGTCGCGACCTTCCGCCCGGACGCCAACGCCCGCCGCTTCCAGGCGTCGGCGCGCCGGCTGGCCATGCCGGAGCTGCCGGTCGAGACCTTCATCGAGGCCTGTGACCTGCTCGTCCAGCAGGACAAGGACTGGGTGCCGGCGCACGGCGGCGAGGAGTCGCTCTACCTGCGCCCGTTCATGATCGCGACCGAGGTCGGGCTGGGCGTGAAGCCGGCCAACGAGTACCTCTTCGTCGTCATCGCCTCGCCGGCCGGCGCCTACTTCCCCGGTGGCGTCAAGCCGGTCTCCATCTGGCTCTCCGAGGACCGGGTGCGCGCGGTGCCCGGCGGTATGGGCGACGCCAAGACCGGCGGCAACTACGCCGCTTCGCTGCTGGCCCAGGCCGAGGCCGCGGTGCACGGCTGCGACCAGGTCGCCTACCTCGACGCCGTGGAGCACAAGTGGGTCGAGGAACTCGGCGGGATGAACCTGTACTTCGTCTACGGGGACAAGATCGTCACCCCCACGCTCACCGGTTCGCTGCTCGCCGGCATCACCCGTGACTCGCTGCTGGCCGTCGCCCGCGACCTGGGCTTCGAGGCGGAGGAGGCCCGGGTCTCCATCGACCAGTGGCAGGCCGACACCGCGAACGGCACCCTCACCGAGGTCTTCGCCTGCGGTACCGCCGCGGTGATCACCCCGGTCGGCACGGTCAAGCGGAACGGCGCCGAGTGGACCCAGTCCGACGGCGAGCCCGGCAAGGTCACGCTGAAGCTGCGCGAGGCGCTGCTGGACATCCAGCGCGGTGTCGCCGAGGACACCCACGGCTGGATGCACCGCCTGGGCTGAGCCCGCCGGCGGGACCGGCGACGGCCGGCGCCCGCCCGGACACCACCGAGGCCGCCCCCGACGAAACCGTCGGGGGCGGCCTCGGCCGTACCGGGCGGGGTCAGCCGATCTCCGCCGGGGCCTCCGGTGCGGCGGCCGGCGAGGGAGTGGCGACGCTGCGCAGCGCGGGGACCGGCCGCGGCCGGCGGGCGGTGAGCAGCAGGTAGGCGAGCCCGGCGACGGCCGCGGCCAGCAGGAAGCTGAGGTCGATCCCGCCGGTGTGGGGCAGCAGCGGGCCCTGGTAGAACGGCGTGTCCACGCCCAGCAGGCCGACGGCCGAGCCGAGCGCCCAGGCGGCGGTGGCCTGGACGTTCCAGCCGGCCTTGTACCAGTACACGCCGCCGCGGGTGCCGCGGTTGTAGACCTGCAGCGAGTCGGCGTCGTAATTGCCGCGGCAGCGCGCGAAGCCCATGACCGTGATGACCGCCCAGGGGGTGCCGATCGCGGTCATCAGCAGCACGAAGGACGTCATGGCGTCCTGTGCCGCCCACAGGAAGTGGCCGGCGTAGACCAGCGCGGTCGAGACGCCCGCGACCACGTACGTGGCCTGGGTGCGGGTCGCCCGCGGCAGGATCGCGTCGAGGTCGAGACCCATGCTGTAGAGCATCAGACCGGAGTTGCCCACCGAGCCGGCGGACGCGTTGAGCAGCAGGAAGACCAGGTACCAGACCGGGGCGCCGGCCACCAGCGGGCCCGCGTAGTCGTCGCCGGCGCCGACCGCCAGCGCACTGAAGGTACCGAAGAGCTGCGGCACCAGCAGACCGGTCACCAGGCCGAGGTAGGTGGCGGTGAAGACCTTCTTCGAGGAGTGGCGGCGCGGCGAGATGTAGCGGCTGTAGTCGCCGAGCAGGGTGATGAAGGCGATCGGGCCGCTCAGACCGGCGGAGACCGCGGAGAGCAGCCAGGTCTGCCAGTAGCCGCCGAGCGCGTACGGGACGCCGTGCACCGGGCCGGTGGTGAAGTGGTGCGCGTAGGCGAGGACGCCGACCACGAGCAGGATCGTCAGGCCGATGGAGAGCACCTTGCTCATCCGCAGCAGGACCTTGTAGCCGTAGACCGCGCCGACGGCGGTACAGCCCGCCAGGACGGCGTAGACGACGGCGTAGGACGCGCCGTCGGCCGGCAGGCCCAGCAGGCGGTGCAGACAGCCGACCATCGCGTCGCCGCCCACCCACAGGGTGAGTGCGGTGTAGCCGAGCGAGAGCAGCAGGCCGATGACCGAGCCGATCAGCCGGCCGCGCACGCCGAAGTGGGCGCCGCTGCTGGTGGAGAGGTTGGTCGCACTGCGCAGCGAGACCAGGGCGAGCGGCGCGGTCAGCACGGCGCCGACCAGGGTGCCGGCGGCCAGCGAGCTGACCGAGCCCCAGAAGCCGAGGCCGAACGAGACCGGGAGCCAGCCGAAGATCACCACGCCGAGGGCGAGGTTCGATCCGAGCAGGATCGAGATGAGGTCCCGGGGACCGCTGGTGCGCTCCTCGTCCGGGATGGTGTCGACTCCGCGTTGTTCGATCGGCATGGGGGCTCCCCTGAGAGGCCGGACAGCAGTGTGCGAGCAGTGCTCCGCGTGCAGTGCTCCGTGGTGTGGACAGTGCTCGTGAGCGAGCAGTGCTCATGAGTGAGCGAGGAATCGCGCTGCGGGACCGCCGCGAGATCGTTTAGAGCGGCGCTCTATCCACCGCTTATTTAGAACAGCGCTCAATGTGACTCATCCCCATGCCACAGGTCAATGCTTTCGCGTTGACTAATTTCATGGTTAGAGTGGTGCTCTAACCGAGCTGGAAGGTGGGACGGGATGCGGTTGACCCCGACGGAACGCGACCGGCTGCTGCTGTTCGGCGCAGCCGAGCTGGCGCGGACGCGCCGGGCCCGCGGACTGAAGCTGAATGTGCCCGAGGCGACCGCGTTGATCGCGGACACAGTCTGCGAGGCGGCGCGGGACGGGCGCCGCCTCGCTCAAGCCATCGAGGCGGCACGCAGCGCGCTCGGACCGGACGACGTCCTCCCGGGCGTGGCCGACGTGGTCACCGAGGTGCACGTGGAGGCCGTCTTCGACGACGGCTCCCGGCTCGCGGTGGTCACCGACCCGATCGGCGCCGCGTCGGGGGAGCGCGACGAGACCGCGGCCCTGGCGCCCGGCGCGGTGCTCCCCGGCCCGGCCGACCCGGAGCCGGCGCCCGCGGTGGTGCTGACCGTGCGCAACACCGCGGTGGTCCCGATCAGCGTCACGTCCCACTTCCACTTCTTCGAGGCCAACCCCCGCCTGGAGTTCGACCGCGCGGCCGGGTACGGCATGCGGCTGTGCGTGCCGGCCGGCTCGTCGGTGCGGTTCGACCCCGGCGGCACCTCGGAGGTCGGTCTGGTGCCGATCGGCGGCGACCGGATCGCGGTCGGCTTCGCCGGTCTCGTCGACGGCCCGCTGGACGCACCGGGCGCGAAGGAAGAAGCGCTGCGGCGGGCCGCCGCCTGCGGCTACCTGGGAGCGGAGGAGCAGGCATGAGCATCGATCCCCACGAGTACGCGTCGGTGCACGGCCCGCGCGCCGGCGACCGGGTCGTCCTCGGCGACTCGGGCCTGGTCGTCCGGGTCGAGTCGGACGCCCAGAAGCCCGGCGACGAGTTCCTGGCCGGCTTCGGCAAGACCGCCCGGGACGGGCTGCTGCTCAAGGCCGCCGCGGTCCGCGAGACCTGCGACGTGGTGATCAGCAACGTCCTGGTCATCGATGCGGTCCAGGGCATCCGCAAGGTGTCCATCGGCATCCGCGAGGGCCGCATCCACGCCATCGGCCGGGCCGGCAACCCCGACACCCTCGACGGGGTCGACGTCGTCGTCGGCACCGGCACCTCGATCGTCTCCGGCGAGGGCATGATCGCCACCGCCGGCGCCGTGGACACCCACGTCCACCTGCTCTCGCCGCGCGTCATGGAGGCCTCGCTGGCCTCCGGCGTGACCACGATCATCGGCCAGGAATTCGGCCCAGTGTGGGGCGTCGGCGTCAACTCCCCCTGGGCACTGGGCCATGCGTTCAACGCCTTCGACGCCTGGCCGGTCAACATCGGCTTCCTCGGCCGCGGTTCCTCCTCCGGCGACGCCCCGCTCGTCGAGGCGCTCGCCGAGGGCGGCGCCTGCGGCTTCAAGGTGCACGAGGACATGGGCGCGCACGCCCGCGCCCTGGACACCGCGCTGCGGGTCGCCGAGGACCATGACGTCCAGGTCGCCCTGCACAGCGACGGCCTGAACGAATGCCTCACCGTCGAGGACACCCTGCGGGTCCTGGACGGCCGCACCATCCACGCCTTCCACATCGAGGGCTGCGGCGGCGGGCACGTGCCCAACGTCCTGAAGATGGCCGGCGTCCCCAACGTCATCGGCTCCTCGACCAACCCCACCCTCCCCTTCGGGCGGGACGCGGTCGCCGAGCACTACGGCATGATCGTCTCGGTCCACGACCTGAAGACCGACCTGCCCGGCGACGCCGCCATGGCCCGCGACCGCATCCGCGCCGGGACCATGGGCGCGGAGGACGTCCTGCACGACCTCGGCGCGATCGGCATCACCTCCTCCGACGCCCAGGGCATGGGCCGGGCCGGCGAGACCGTACGCCGCACCTTCGCGATGGCCGGCAAGATGAAGGCCGAGCTGGGCCCGATGGAGGGCGACGGCCCGCACGACGACAACGCCCGCGTGCTGCGCTACATCGCCAAGCTCACCATCAACCCCGCCATCGCCCACGGCCTCTCGCACGAGATCGGGTCGATCGAGGTCGGCAAGATGGCCGACATCGTGCTCTGGACGCCGCAGTTCTTCGGCGCCAAGCCGCAGCTGGTGCTGAAGTCCGGCTTCCCGGCCTACGGCGTCACCGGCGACCCCAACGCCGCCACCGACACCTGCGAACCGCTCGTGCTGGGCCCGCAGTTCGGGGCACACGGCGCGACGCCCGCCGAGATCTCCGTCGCCTTCGTCGCCCGCGCCGCGGTCGAGCAGGGCAACGACGGCATGCCCACCCGCCGCCGCCGGGTCGCGGTCCGCGGCACCCGCGGCATCGGGCCCGGAAGCCTCGTCCACAACTCCCGGGTCGGACAGGTCCAGGTCGACGCCCGCAGCGGACTGGTCACCCTCGACGGCGACCCGATGCGCTCCGAGCCGGCCGACACCGTCTCGTTGTCGCGCTTGTACTTCCTCTGACCCACCGCCTTCCCGACCGCACCGGTGTCCGCTGACCGCACCGGCTCCCTCCCAAGGACCCCACATGAACACTCCCGCCGCCGACGGCTTCGCCATGCCCCCGGAGTGGGCACCGCACGAGCGCACCTGGATGGCCTGGCCCGGCCCCAACTTCACCTTCGGTGCGGAGGGCGGCGAGACGCTGGCCGAGGCCCGCCGGGCCTGGGCCGCGGTCGCCCGCGCGGTGCGGCAGTACGAGCCGGTGACCGTCGTCGCCGGACCGGGCCAGCTGGCCGGCGCCCGCGAGCTGCTCGGCGACGGCATCGAGCTGGTCGAACGGCCGCTGAACGACGCCTGGATGCGCGACATCGGCCCGACCTTCCTCACCGACGGCAAGGGCAACCTCGCCGCCACCGACTGGGTCTTCAACGGCTGGGGCGCCCAGGAGTGGGCCCGCTGGGACCTCGACGAGAAGATCGCCGAGCAGGTCGGCGCGCTGGCCGGGGCCCGCCGCTACGCCACCGGCCTGGTCAACGAGGGCGGCGGCATCCACGTCGACGGCGAGGGCACGGTCCTGCTCACCGAGACCGTCCAGCTCGACCCGGGCCGCAACCCCGACCGCACCAAGGAAGAGATCGAGGCGGAGATCCACGCCCACCTCGGCACCACCAAGGCGATCTGGCTGCCGCGCGGACTCGCCGCCGACTACGGCCAGTTCGGCACCCGCGGCCATGTCGACATCGTCGCCGCCTTCGCCCGCCCCGGCGTCGTCATGGTCCACACCCAGCCGAACCCGGACCACCCCGACCACGCCATCTGCAACGAGATCGTCAAGCTGCTGGGCGACGCCACCGACGCCAAGGGCCGCCGGCTGGAGGTCGTGGAGATCCCCGCGCCCACCGTCGTCGAGGAGGACGGCGAGCTGGTGGACTACTCGTACATCAACCACCTGCAGTGCAACGACGGCATCGTGCTGTGCGCCTTCGACGACCCGCGGGACGAGGAGGCGGCCGCGATCTTCCGCCGGCTGTTCCCCGGGCGGACCGTGACGCTGGTGGACGCCCGTACGATCTTCGCAGCGGGTGGCGGTATCCACTGCATCACCCAGCAGCAGCCGAGGGTCTGACGAGAAGGCCCCGTCCAGCCGACCCGGAGGTTTCCCGTGCCCGGTCCCGTGCGCCGTCCCCGGCGCCGGCTCAACCAGCCCCGCGAGCAGGTCCTGGCCGCGGCGATGGCCACCATCGCCGCGGAGGGCCTGGACCGGCTGACCATGGCGGGCCTGGGCCGCGAGGTCGGCATGAGCAGCGGCCACATCCTGTACTACTTCGGGACCAAGGACGAGCTGCTGCTGCAGACCCTCCAGTGGAGCGAGGAGCAGCTCGGCGCCGAGCGCCGGGCCGCCCTCTCCCGCCGCGTCCCGGCCCGCGAGCGGCTGGAGGCGCTGATCGACCTCTACCTCCCCCAGGGCCACCGCGACCCGCGCTGGACCCTCTGGCTGGAGGTCTGGAACCGCTCCCAGAACGCCGACGACGAGACCCGCGAACGCCAGCTGGAACTCGAACTCGCCTGGCACCGCGACCTGGTCGCCCTCCTCGTCGAGGGCGCGTCCAAGGGCGAGTTCCGCCCCGTCGACGCCGAACGCTTCGCCACCCGCACCCGCGCCCTCCTCGACGGCTTCGGCACCCACCTCGTCGTCGGCCTCCCCGGCACCGACCGCGAACAGGTCCGTGACCACATACGGGACTTCCTGGACGAATCCCTCAGCATCCCGCGCCCGTAGCCGACGGCGCACCCGGTCGCGCGACCACAACGCACGTAAGTACGCCCGATCGTTGCCGTGCTCTCCCTTGCCGAAGGCCGACCGGTCCGCGACCGTGATCGGCTATGGGACGAGAGCAGTGGAAGAAGATCTGGGTCGGCTCGGCCGGCAACATGGTCGAGTGGTTCGACTGGTTCGTGTACGCCAGCTTCGCGGTGTACTTCGCGGACGCGTTCTTCCCCAAGGGGAATGACACGGCCAACCTCATGAACACCATGGGGATCTTCGCCGTCGGCTTCTTCATGCGGCCGGTGGGCGGCTGGCTGCTCGGCCGGATCGGCGACCGCAAGGGCCGCAAGGCCGCGCTGACCCTCACCGTCACCCTGATGTCCGCCTCGGCCGTCCTGATCGCGATCGCGCCCACGTACGCCGTCGCCGGCTACGGCGGGGTCGCCGTACTGCTCCTCGCCCGGATGCTGCAGGGCCTCTCGGTCGGCGGGGAGTACGCGGCCAGCGCCACCTACCTGACCGAGGCGTCCGCCGAAGGGCAGCGCGGTTTCGCCTCCAGCTTCCAGTACGTGTCGATGACCGCGGGCCAGCTGCTGGGCCTCGGGCTGCAGATCGTGCTCCAGCGCACCCTGTCCGAGGACGCGCTGCACAGCTGGGCCTGGCGGGTCCCCTTCATCGTCGGCGCGCTGGGCGCCGGGATCGTCTTCTACCTGCGGCGCAACATGCTGGAGACGGAGGTCTACGCCCACGACGAGGGCGCCCAGGCCGACCCGGAGCGCGGCACGATCAAGGCGCTGCTGGCCCACAAGCGCGAGGCGTTCCTGGTCATCGCGCTCACCATGGGCGGCACCGTCGCCTACTACACGTACACGACCTACCTGACCAAGTACCTCTCGCAGAGCGCCGGGCTGGCCAAGCCGACCGCCTCGCTGGTCAGCTTCTGCGCGCTGTTCCTCTTCATGTGCCTGCAGCCGTTCGCCGGCAAGCTCTCGGACCGGATCGGGCGGCGGCCGCTGCTGATCACCTTCGCGGTCGGCTCGACCTTCCTGACCGTGCCGATCATGATGCTGCTCCGGCACGCCGGCAGCTTCTGGCCGGCGCTCGGGCTGTCGCTGCTGGCACTGGTCGTGGTCACCGGCTACACCTCGATCAACGCCTGTGTGAAGGCCGAGCTGTTCCCCACCGGCATCCGCGCACTGGGCGTCGCACTGCCCTACGCGATCGCCAACGCGCTGTTCGGCGGCACCGCCGAATACGTCGCCCTGTGGTTCAAGAACGGCGGCATCGAGTCCGGCTACTACTGGTACGTGGCGGGCTGCGCGGCGGTCTCGCTGATCGTCTACATCACCATGCGGGAGACCCGGACCATCGATCTGCACCGGGTCGGCACCGAGGCACCCGCCGATCCCGCCCGGACCCCGGGCCGGGAGCCGGTCGCCGACTGACCCGCCTACCCGCTCCGGCCACGGCCTCCCCCGCCCGGGGAGGCCGTTCCCCGTTCCCGGGGATCCGCGGCCGGCCGCGGGCGGCTTCGCTGGACGGCATGACGAGGACCAGGCGTCCACTCGTACCGCTGCTGCTGACCGGCCTGCTCGCGGCAGGGCTCGCGGCCCCGCCCGCGGCGACGGCCCGGCCCGGTCCGGTCCGGTACGCCCGGCCGCCGAGCCCTCTTGTGGCGCCCGGCGCCGGCCACGCCACGACCCGGGCCCGGCCGGCGGGCCGGGACCGCGCCCGGGCCACCGCCGCGCTCCGCCGCTGGGCCGCGGTGGACACGCCGCCCGCATAGTGAGACCGCCGGGTGCGCGGTGCGCCCGATATGGCACACTGCGGACCGTGCTCTCGTTCGCCATGATTATTGGCAGCAGGCGCGCCGGTCCGCAGTGACCGCCCCGTACGACCCGAGTACGGCGCGGCCACCGTCGTCCCAGACCCGCGCGCAGACCTCTCGCACCCGCGAGAGGTTTTTTCGTTTCCGGCCCACACCCCACCGGAGGCGGAGCGCGAGGGAGCATGGAGGGGCGGTGGCACCGGTTATTCCGGTAGACCGAGAACCCGACAGGAGCCAGACCGCATGACGGACGCACCCCAAGCCTCCCCGTCGCCCGCCCCCCGTCCCGCCGGCGCGGTGCCCGACGACTTCCACGTCTTCGACACCACCCTCCGCGACGGTGCGCAGCGCGAGGGCATCAACCTCACCGTCGCCGACAAGCTGACCATCGCGCGGCACCTCGACGAGTACGGCGTCGGCTTCATCGAGGGCGGCTGGCCCGGCGCCAACCCCCGGGACACCGAGTTCTTCCAGCGCGCCCGCGAGGAGATCGACTTCCGGCACGCCCAGCTGGTCGCGTTCGGCGCCACCCGCAAGGCCGGCGTCCGCGTCGAGGACGACCCCCAGGTCGCCGCCCTGCTGGCCTCCGGGGCCCCGATCATCACGCTGGTCGCCAAGTCCCACGTCGGACACGTCGAACTGGCGTTGCGCACCACCCCGGAGGAGAACCTCGCGATGGTCCGGGACACCGTCGCCCACCTCCGCTCCCAGGGCCGCCGGGTCTTCCTGGACTGCGAGCACTTCTTCGACGGCTACGCGCTGGACCCGGTCTACGCCAAGCAGGTCGTCCGCACGGCCGGCGAGGCCGGTGCGGATGTCGTGGTGCTCTGCGACACCAACGGCGGGATGCTTCCCGCGCAGGTCACCGCGGTCGTCCGGACCGTCCTCGCGGACACCGGCGTCCGGTTGGGCATCCACGCCCAGGACGACACCGGCTGCGCCGTCGCCAACACCCTCGCCGCGGTGGACGCCGGCGCCACCCACGTGCAGTGCACCGCCAACGGCTACGGCGAGCGGGTCGGCAACTCCAACCTCTTCCCGGTCGTCGCCGCGCTGGAGCTCAAGTACGGCCGGCGGGTGCTGCCCGAGGGCAAGCTCGCCGAGACCACCCGGATCTCGCACGCCATCGCCGAGGTCGTCAACCTCACCCCCTCCACCCACCAGCCCTACGTCGGCGTCTCCGCCTTCGCCCACAAGGCCGGTCTGCACGCCTCCGCGATCAAGGTCGACCCGGACCTCTACCAGCACATCGACCCGGCGCTGGTCGGCAACACGATGCGGATGCTGGTCTCCGACATGGCCGGCCGCGCCTCCATCGAGCTCAAGGGCAAGGAACTGGGCATCGACCTGGGCGGCGAGCGCGAGCTGGTCGGCCGGGTCGTGGAGCGCGTCAAGGAACGCGAACTGGCCGGCTACACCTACGAGGCGGCCGACGCCTCCTTCGAGCTGCTGCTGCGCGAGGAGGTCCGCGGCAAGGCCCTGCGCTACTTCACCGTCGAGTCCTGGCGGGCGATCGTCGAGGACCGCCCCGACGGCACGCACGCCAACGAGGCGACCGTGAAGCTGTGGGCCAAGGGCGAGCGGATCGTCGCCACCGCGGAGGGCAACGGACCGGTCAACGCGCTCGACCGCGCGCTGCGGGTGGGCCTGGAGCGGATCTATCCGCAGCTCGCCCACATGGAGCTCGTCGACTACAAGGTCCGCATCCTGGAGGGCGCCCTCGGCACCGGCTCCATCACCCGCGTCCTGGTCTCCACCAGCGACGGCCGCGGCGAGTGGTCCACGGTCGGCGTGGCGGAGAACGTCATCGCGGCGTCCTGGCAGGCATTGGACGACGCTTACGCGTACGGGCTGCTGCGGGCCGGGGTCGAGCCCCAGGCGTAGTGCTTCCCACGTCGTGGTGCTTGCCACGAAAACGTGGGTGGGGGCGGGCGTGAAGGATCACGCCCGCCCCCATGGCCACCGCGGGCAACCGACGGCTACGCCTTGACCGCCGAGATGTCGAAGCTGAGCTTGACCTTGTCGCTGACCATGACGCCGCCGGCCTCCAGCGCCGCGTTCCAGGTCAGGCCCCAGTCGGAGCGGAGGATCTCGGCGCTGCCCTCGAAGCCGACCCGCTCGGCGCCGTAGACGTCGGTGGCCGAGCCGTGGAACTCCAGGTCGATGGTGAGCGGCTTGGTGACGCCCCGGAGGGTGAGGTCGCCGGTGAGGCGGTAGCGGTCGCCGGCCACGCGCTCGGCGGCGGTGCTGCGGAAGGTCATCCGCGGGAAGTTCTCGGCGTCGAAGAAGTCCGCGCTGCGCAGATGGGCGTCGCGGTCCGCGATGCCGGTGTCGATGCTCGCGATCTCGACGTCGAGGGAGGCGGCGGACCGGGACGGGTCGGTGCCGTCCAGGGCGAGCGTGCCCTCGTAGGCGCCGAACGTGCCGCGGACATTGGTGACCATGGCGTGCCGGACGGTGAAGCCGATGCTGCTGTGGGCCGGGTCGATGGTGTAGTCGCCGGTCAGCGCGGCGAGCGCGGGGTCCGCCTCGAGGACGGCGGCGGGGGCGGCGGTCTCGGCGGTGCGCTTGCGGGTGAACAGAGCCATGGCTCCTCCTCAGGACGGGTGCTGCGGACAGCAGAGTGGTTTAACGTTCAACGACAGTGCCATCGTAGCGGTATTTAGTTCAATGTTCAACCTCTCGGCGATGGGCTGAACCTCCCGGAGGGGGTGCCGGGCTCGGCCGTACGGGTGGTGGGCGGCGTTGCGACGCGGTCATTGCCGTGCCGCGAGGGGCCGTGCTAGACCATCGGGAACTCCCAAGTGCGCAGCGCCACACCCCAGTTGACGCCATGGAGAGGACCGACCGTGCCGACCGAGCCCGCCCCGTCCGTCTGGTCACGCCGAGGATTTCTCACCGTCTCCACCGCGAGCGCGCTCGCCCTCGCCGCCGCCCACCCCGCGTCCGCCGCGCCCCTGTCTCCTGGGGGCGACGCCTATGACACCCTCCGCAGTCGCTGGTGCACGCTCACCCTCGGCGCGGGCTTCGACGCCACCGCGCCGCCGTACGCCGCCGTCCTGAAGGAGACCGGCGACCTCGCGGCCACCTTCCGGGCGGGCATGCGGCCGGCCGCCGGCTCGTTGTGGCCGGACTGCCCGTACGACCCGCCCTCCGGCATCACCCAGAGCTACGGCCGGCTGAACACCATGGCCCAGGCGTACGCCCAGCCCGGCACCGGCCGAACCGGCGACCCCGGCCTCGCCGACGCCGTCCGCACCGGCCTCGACCACCTCGAAGCCACTGTCTACAACACCGGCACCAGCCGCTACGGCAACTGGTGGGAGTGGCAGATCGGCAGTCCCAGACTCCTCCTCGACACCCTCGCGATCCTGGACGAGCACCTGCCCGACGGCGGCGGCCTGCCCGGTGACCTGCGCACCCGCTGTCTCGCCGCCGTCGACCACTTCGTGCCGGACACGATGCTCGGCGACTACACCGGCACCAGCACCGGAGCCAACCGCGTCGACCTGTGCCGGGTGGTCGCCCTGCGCGGAATCCTCGGCCGGACGCCCGCCAAGATCGCACTGGCCCGGGACGCCCTCTCGCCGGTCTTCCCGTACGTCAGCGAGGGCGACGGGCTCTACGCCGACGGCTCGTTCGTGCAGCACACCTGGGTCGCCTACTCCGGTACCTACGGCTACGTCCTGCTGGACGGGCTGGGGCGGCTGTTCGCGCTGCTCGGCGGGTCGGAGTGGGAGGTCACCGATCCGGGGCGGCAGGTCATCCTGGACAGCGTGGAGCATGCCTACGCGCCGCTGCTGCACAACGGATTGATGATGGACAGCGTCAACGGCCGGGCGATCAGCCGCGGTTACCTCCGCAACGACGAGCGGAGGGTGCTGCGCAGCGACCACTACCACGGCCATGCGCTGATCGCCGCCCTCGCGCTGCTCGGCGAGAGCGCGAGCGCCGCCGAGCGGGACCGCTGGCACGCGATGATCAAGGGCTGGACCGCCCGCGACCGCACCCTGCCGGTGCTCACCGACCGGCAGTACGGCGTCGCCGACCTCGCCCGGCTGCGGAAGATCGCCGATGGGCCCGGCCCGGCCGCCGCCGAGCCCGTCGGCCACCGGCTCTTCGCGGCCATGGACCGCGCCGTTCACCGCCGCCCCGGCTGGGTCGCGAACGTGGCGATGTGCTCGGACCGGATCACGTACTACGAGAACGGCAACGGGGAGAACCGGCGCGGCTGGCACACCGGTGCCGGGATGACGTACTGGTGGGGCGCGGACTTCGGCGGCGACCAGTACACGGATGCCTTCTGGCCGACCGTCGACCCGTACCGGCTGCCCGGCACGACCGTCTCCACCAAGCGGCTCGCGGACAACGAAGGCGGCGGTTGGGGTGAGCCGAAGCCCGACGCCCGGTGGGTCGGCGGTACCACCGACGGGGAGTTCGCCGCCCTCGGGCAGCAGCTGCGCGGGCTGTCCTCGACGCTGCGCGCCCGGAAGTCCTGGTTCGCGCTCGCGGACTGTGTCGTCTGTCTGGGCGCCGGGATCACCGCGCGGGACGGCGTGGCGGTCGAGACCGTCGTCGACAACCGGCGCCTGGGGGAGTACGGCACGGCCGCGCTCACCGTCGACGGCGTACGGCAGCCCGGCACGCTCGGCCGGCGCGCCGCCTTCCGCCGCGCCCGCTGGGCCCACCTCGCCGGGCACGGCGGCTATGTCTTCCCCGGCGGCGCCGCGCTGCACGCGCTGCGCGAGGCCCGCACCGGCTCCTGGCACGACATCAACACCACCTCGTCCGCGGAGCCGTTCACCCGGCGATATGTCACGTTGTGGTGCGATCACGGGGTCGATCCGTCGGATGCCTGCTATGCGTACCTCCTGATGCCGGGGGCCCGTGCGCACACCGTCGCGGCGCGGGCCGCCGACCCGCACTGGCTGACCGTGCTCGCCAACGACGCGTGCCGCCAGGCGATCGCCGTCCACCCGCTCGGCGTAACGGCCGCGAACTTCTGGCGGGCGGGGCGGGCGGGCCCCTTGCGCAGCAGCGGCCCGGTGAGCGTGCTGATCCGCGAGCGGCCGGACGGGCGGACCGCCCGGCTGTCCCTGGCGGCCCCGGCGCGGACCGGTGATCCGGTGGAGATCACCTGGTCACGGCAGGTGTGCGGGGTGCTCGACCAGGACCCGTCGATCGAGGTGCTGGAGACCGGGCGGGGCCTTCGGCTGCGGGCCCGCCCCGGTACGGTCTGCGCCACCCACCGCTGCACCGTGCGGTTGCGCTGACCTGCGCCGGGGCCCGTTCCGCCGGGCCCGCGGACCGCCGGCCGTCCGGGCCCGCGGACCACCGGTCACCACAACATCACTCGGCGGCCGTTTGTCGGGCCCATACAGAGGAAGCGGGTCCCGGCCACCCGAACGGGGGCCGGGACGCGGGCCGCGTACAGGAGGGTTCTGTACTGCCTGCCCACCAAAACGCATGTGACGTTGTACGAAACCGACATCGGTGTGCGGCGCCCCGCACACGTACCGTCGATACATGACCACTGTCGAAGATCTGCCCGCCGGCGCCAACGACGCCCGCGGGCGCGTCGCCGAGCTGCACGCCATCCGTGAGCAGGTCCGGCGCGGACCCAGCGAGCGGGCGACCGAGGCCCAGCGTGCCAAGGGCAAGCTGACGGCGCGCGAGCGGATCGAGCTGCTGCTGGACGAGGATTCGTTCAACGAGGTCGAGCCGCTGCGCCGGCACCGGGCGACGGGCTTCGGCCTGGAGGCGAAGAAGCCCTACACCGACGGTGTGATCACCGGCTGGGGCACGGTCCACGGCCGGACGGTGTTCGTCTACGCACACGACTTCCGGATCTTCGGCGGCGCGCTCGGTGAGGCGCACGCCACGAAGATCCACAAGATCATGGACATGGCCATCCAGGCCGGTGCCCCGCTGGTGTCGCTCAACGACGGCGCGGGCGCCCGCATCCAGGAGGGCGTCTCGGCGCTGGCCGGCTACGGCGGCATCTTCCAGCGCAACACCAAGGCCTCCGGGGTCATCCCGCAGATCTCGGTCATGCTCGGCCCGTGCGCGGGCGGCGCGGCCTACTCCCCGGCCCTGACGGACTTCGTCTTCATGGTCCGCGAGACCTCCCAGATGTTCATCACCGGCCCGGACGTGGTCCGTGCGGTGACCGGCGAGGAGATCACCCAGAACGGCCTGGGCGGCGCCGATGTGCACGCCGAGACCTCCGGTGTCTGCCACTTCGCCTACGACGACGAGCAGACCTGCCTGGAGGAGGTCCGCTACCTCCTCTCCCTGCTGCCGGCCAACAACCGCGAGAACCCGCCGTCGGTGCCGTGCGAGGACCCGGCCGACCGCTCCGGCGACGCGCTGCTGGACCTGGTGCCGGCCGACGGCAACCGCCCGTACGACATGCGCAAGGTCATCGAGGAGATCGTCGACGACGGCGAGTACCTGGAGGTCCACGAGCGCTGGGCCACCAACATCATCTGCGCGCTGAGCCGCTTCGACGGCAAGGTGGTCGGCATCATCGCCAACCAGCCGCAGTCGCTGGCCGGTGTGCTGGACATCGAGGCGTCCGAGAAGGCCGCCCGCTTCGTCCAGATGTGCGACGCCTTCAACATCCCGATCGTCACCCTGCTCGACGTGCCCGGCTTCCTGCCCGGCGTCGACCAGGAGCACGGCGGCATCATCCGGCACGGCGCCAAGCTGCTGTACGCGTACTGCAACGCCACCGTGCCGCGCATCTCCATCGTCCTGCGCAAGGCCTACGGCGGCGCCTACATCGTCATGGACTCGCAGTCCATCGGCGCCGACCTGACCTACGCCTGGCCGACCAACGAGATCGCGGTGATGGGCGCGGAGGGCGCGGCCAACGTCATCTTCCGCAAGCAGATCGCCGAGGCCGACGACTCCGAGGCCATGCGCACCCGCATGGTCAAGGAGTACAAGTCCGAGCTGATGCACCCGTACTACGCGGCCGAGCGTGGTCTGGTCGACGACGTCATCGACCCCGCCGACACCCGCCGGACCCTCATCCGGGCCCTGGACATGCTGCGCACCAAGCACGCCGACCTCCCGGCCCGCAAGCACGGCAACCCGCCCCAGTAGCCCCTTCAGGCACCCGCGAATCACCGACGACGCGACGACGGAGAAGAAGACACCGTGAATGCTGCCCACCGCACCGCCCCGATCCGCGTGGAGAAGGGCCAGGCCAGCGAGGAAGAGCTCGCCGCCCTGACCGCCGTCCTGCTGGCCCGCGCCGCCCACCGCCCGGCCGCCGCCCCGGCCGGCCCGCACGCCACCGCCGCCCGCTGGCGCCGTCTGGAGCGCCAGACCGGTTTCCACGGCGCGACCAGCTGGCAGCGCTGACCGAGCACGACGGAAGGGCCCCGCGGCACGCCCGCGGGGCCCTTCCCGTTCCTGTTCCCACTCATTCCCTTTTCAACTTCCTTGTGAACAAAGGTCGTTGATGTCGCATCAGTAGCCCCGCGTCCGGGTGTTCCGATTCGGTAGCCGACGTCCGAATCAAGGTGTAGGTTCGCCCCAATCCTGCGGAGCAGAGCTGGTCAAGGGGAGCTTCCCGTGCTGGCATGCGCTCGTCATCCCTACTCCTGGTGTTCCCGCGCCGCGGGCCTAGGACGACCGGAAGGAAGAGCCCATGCTCAGCACGCTCAGTGCTGGTGCCGCCGTGGCATCGTTGCTCCTCGCCGGATCGGCATCCCCCACCGCACCAGCGCGGTTCGGCGACGACCCGCCGACCGGCAAGATCACCATCACCGTCGCCACGGTCAACGGATCGGGCTGCAGACCCGGCAGCGCCGCGGTGGCCATCGCCCCCGACAACACCGCCTTCACCGTCACCTACAGCGAATACCTCGCCCAGGCGGGCGGCACCAGCAAGCCCACCGACGCCCGCAAGAACTGCCAGATCGCCCTGAACGTCCACGTCCCGCAGGGCTTCACCTACGCCATCGCCCGCGCCGACTACCGCGGTTACGCCTCGCTGGCCCCCGGCGCCAAGGGGCTGGAGCAGGCGAACTACTACTTCCAGGGCCAGCAGCAGACGGCCCGCAAGAGCCACACCTTCACCGGCCCCTACGAGACCAACTGGCAGACCTCGGACGAGACCGACGTCGACGCCCTGGTCTACGCGCCCTGCGGCGAGGAGCGCTACTTCAACATCAACACCGAGCTGAGGGTGGACGGCAAGTCGGCCGACCCCAAGGCCACCAGCTACATGGCCATGGACTCCACCGACGGCAGCATCAACACGGTGTACCACTTCGCCTGGAAGGAGTGCCCGGGTCGTAAGTAGCCGCTCGCGGCGCATCCCGCACACACGCCGAAGGCCCCCGCATCACGCGATGTGGGGGCCTTCCGGCAGGTGCGGCGTACGGGCACGGGGGGCCGGTACGCGGCGGCGCTAGCGCAGGCGCGCCATCAGGGCGTGCTCGACGAGCGTGATGAGCGCGCTCTTGGCCTCGCTGCGGTGCCGGGCGTCCGTGGTGATGATCGGGGCGTCCGGGCCGATCTGGAGGGCCTCACGCACCTCGTCGGGCGTGTAGGGCTGGTGTCCGTCGAAGCCGTTGAGGGCGATGACGAACGGCAGGCCGCTGTTCTCGAAGTAGTCGACGGCCGGGAAGCAGTCGGCCAGGCGGCGGGTGTCCACCAGGACGACGGCGCCGATGGCACCGCGGACCAGGTCGTCCCACATGAACCAGAAGCGGTCCTGGCCCGGCGTACCGAAGAGGTACAGGATCAGGTCCTGGTCCAGCGTGATCCGGCCGAAGTCCATCGCCACGGTCGTGGTCGTCTTGTCCGGCGCGTGCGTGAGGTCGTCGATCCCCGCGGAGGCGGAGGTCATCACGGCTTCGGTACGCAGCGGATTGATCTCTGAGACGGCCCCGACGAACGTGGTCTTGCCCACGCCGAAGCCGCCCGCCACCACGATCTTCGCGGAGGTGGTGGAGCGGGCTGCACCGCTAGAGCTTGCGAAGTCCACTGAGCACCCTTTCGAGCAGTGTCACATCTGGCTGTCCGCCGGCGGTCTCGTCCCCGCCGGGCTGATGGATGGCGACGAGCCCGGCCTCCGCCAGGTCGGCGACGAGGATTCGGGCGACGCCGAGGGGGATGGAGAGGAGGGCCGAGATCTCGGCCACCGATTTGATCTCGCGGCAGAGGTGGCAGATGCGCTGGTGCTCCGGCAGCTGGCCCTGCAGCTTGGCCGGGTCGGCGGTCGTGCTGACCAGCGCCTCGATGGCGAGCTGGTAGCGCGGCCGGGTCCGGCCACCGGTCATGGCGTACGGGCGCACGAGCGGGTTGTTCGCCCCGGAGGGAGCGGGCTCGGGCTTCCGCGGCGGCTGCACCGGCTGGATGCGCGGGGCCTGCGGCTGGTCGTACACCGACGGCTCGTACGGCTGGGAGTCGTACGGCCCCGGCTGCTGTGGCTGCGGCTGAAGCCGCTGCGGCCGGCGGCTCGGCGCAGACGGGAAGTTGAAGCGGTTGTGATGGGTCTCGCCCACAGGCCCGGACTCCTGCCCGGAACCGTACGGGTATCCGCTAGGGGGCGTTGCCACGTCTCCTCCTCCAACTTGCCTGTCTGACGCCGGTCGCGCCACCGAACCATAAGACGCGGCGGCGGGAAACGCACTGCCTGTTTGCTAGTTGAGAAGACTGCCCTGGAGTTCGGCGCGCAGGTCGGGCGTCAGCACCGTGCCCGCGCGGTCGACCAGCAGGGCCATCTCGTAGCCGACCAGACCGATGTCGCACTCGGGGTGCGCGAGCACGGCCAGCGACGATCCGTCGGAGACGGACATGATGAAGAGGAAGCCACGCTCCATCTCCACCACGGTCTGGTTGACGCTCCCGCCCTCGAAGATGCGGGACGCGCCGGAGGTCAGCGAGGTCAGCCCGGAGGCCACCGCCGCCAACTGGTCGGCGCGGTCACGGGGGAAGCCCTCGGACATCGCGAGAAGGAGTCCGTCCGCGGAGACCACGACCGTGTGGGACACCCCGGGGGTGTTGTCCACGAAGTTGGTGATCAACCAGTTCAGATTCTGCGCCGCCTGGCTCATCGGGCTCACACTAACGCTCCTGATCGTAGGTGCTGCCGGGGCCGAAGCCCTGTTGGTCATTCTGGGGGACCCCGGAGGGGTCCGTGCCGACGTTGCGTCCCTGCTGGACCCCGCGGCGCAGGTTGCTCAACCTGCCGCGGACGTCCTCCGGGGCGCGGGAGACCTGGGGGCCGCCCTGCGGGGTCTGCTCCGCGGAACCCTCGACCAGGTTGGCCTTGGGTACCCGGCGGGGAAGACCGGAGGCTGTGACTCCGCCTGCCTTCGGCTCGCGCAGCCGCTCCGCCCGCTCCCAGCGCTCGTCGTTCGAGCTGCGCCAGTCGGAGCCGTCCTGGCCGGTCTCCGGCGCGCTCCGCGGCTGCTGAACCTGCTGTGCCTGCTGGTCGCGGCCTCCGCGGCGCGGAAGGCCGGCGTCCGTCAGCGGGTGCGGGTCGCTCGGTGTGGGGCCCGGACGCTCGAATGGTACGCGCTCGGGCGCGTCAGCGGGAGCGGCAGTTGTATTCCGGTCAGATTCCGCTTCGGTCCCGAAGTAGCCCTCGAATGCGTGGCGTTCGGACCATTCGTCCGGCTGTACCGGTTCGTGCGAGACGTATGGCTGCTGGCCGGTGGTCTCCGGGAAGCCGGGATCGCCGAACGCCTGGCTGCCGTGCGACCGGTCGTCGTAGAGCGGTTGATCAGCTTCCGGATAGCCCGGGGCGGGGTGGCCCTGGTAACCGGTGGCGGACGTCGCCGGGTCGCGGAAGAGCGGATTGCCGGCGTCCGGCCCCTCGGCCGGGCGCTCGGTGCCGATGGCCTGCGCCTCCAGCGCGGCCCGGCGCTCCTCGCGCAGCAGCGAGCGGCCGACCATGTCCAGGTCGGTGGCGTCCGGGCGGGCGTAGCGGCTGTCGTCGAAGCCCAGCTCGGCGGCGGTGCGCTGGTGGCCCTCGTAGGCGGCCTGCTGGTGCTCGGGGACGATCCGGGAGACCGTGAAGTCGTCCTCGAACTGCTCGTCGCCGCCACCACCGTGGGTGATCGCCTCGGGCAGCATGACCAGGGACGTGGTCCCCGCCTGCTCGCCGGAGGGGCGCAGCTGCACCCGGATCCCGTGCCGGTCGGCCAGCCGGCCGACCACGAACAGGCCCATGCGCTGGGAGATCGCGGCGTCCACGCTCGGCGGGTTCGCCAGCTTGTGGTTGATGTCCGCGAAGTCCTCGGGGGTCAGCCCGATGCCCTTGTCGTGGATCTCGATCATCACCCGGCCGTCGGGCAGCCGGGTCGCGGTCACCCGCACCTTGGTCTGCGGCGAGGAGAACGTGGTGGCGTTCTCCAGCAGCTCGGAGAGCAGGTGCACGAGGTCGGTCACGGCGGTGCCGTGGATCTCGCTCTCCGGCACGCCGGTGAGGTCGATCCGCTCGTACGACTCGACCTCACTGATCGCCGCCCGCAGGACGTCGACCAGCGGCACCGGCTGGTTCCAGCGGCGGCCCGGCTCCTCGCCGGCGAGGATGAGGAGGTTCTCGCCGTTGCGGCGCATACGGGTGGCGAGGTGGTCGAGCCGGAAGAGGCTCTCCAGCTGGTCCGGGTCCGCCTCGTTGTTCTCCAGGTCGGTGATCAGCTCCAGCTGACGCTCGATCAGGCCCTGGTTGCGGCTGGAGAGGTTGGTGAAGATCGCGTTGACGTTGCCCCGCAGCAGCGCCTGCTCGGCGGCCAGCCGGACGGCCTCGCGGTGCACCTGGTCGAAGGCCCGGGCGACCTCGCCGATCTCGTCGGTGGTGGAGATCGGGATCGGGGTGACGCGGGTGTCGACCCGGCCGGGCGCGGTCCGGGAGAGCTGGTCGACCAGCATCGGCAGCCGCTGCTCGGCGATACCGAAGGCGGCGTTGCGCAGCTGGCGCATGTTGCGGCTCATCCGGCGGGCCATCAGACCGGCCACGACGAACGCGATGATCAGCGCGGCGACCGCGATCGCGGAGTCGACGAAGGTGGACCGCCTGGCGTCCGCGGAGATCTGCGCGGCCTCGTTCACGGCCTTGTCGGCCAGGTCCTTCTCGATGGACCGGTACATGTTGAACTTGCCGGTTGCGGCCGCGAAGTAGCTGTCGGAGGTGACGCCCTTCAGGCTCAGCGTCTCCGGCGCCGCGCCGGTCCCGATCCAGGTGGACATCTGGTCGATGGACGGCGGGGTGCGGAACGGCCGGTTCGCGGCCTGCGCCTGCTGCTTCGCCTGTGCGATCTTCTGCTGTGCGGCCTGCTTGAGTGCGGCGGCGTCCTTCTTCAGCCGCTCGACGTCCTCAGGGGTGCCGCCGGAGGTGTACTCGCCGATGGCGATGCCCTCCAGGTAGCGGTACGACGCGAAGGCGGTCAGCTGGAGCTTGTGCTCCTTGCCGCCCTGCGGGGTCGCCGGGTCGACCAGCAGGTGGGTGCCGATCGAGCGCTCCAGCGACTCGGCGGCCTTGGCCAGCGCGACGGCGTAGACGGTGCGGCCGTAGGAGGTGATGTTGCCGGTGCCCAGGCCGAGTTCGTTGGCGAACTCCATCAGCGGGTGCTGGACCTCGACGTAGCCCTCTTCGGTCTGCACACCGTGCAGCTTGGCGGTGTACGCGGCCTGGCGCAGCACCTGGAGCTTCGGCTCGACCTTCTCGAACGCGGCGAGCCGGCGCTTGAGGCCCGGCTTGTCCGGCATGGCCTTGGCGGCCTTGTGGAAGGCGTCGGCGGCGGCGTCGGTGGTGTCCCGGGCCTCCTGGACGACCGGGTCGTCCTTCTTGCCCTCCAGCAGCGGTGCCGCGGTGCGGTCCCGCTCGTCGTTCAGGGCGGTGCTGTAGGACAGCGCGGCGCGCACGAGCTTCGCGGTGTTCTCCGCGTCCTGCGCCTCCTGCCAGGTGGCGAACGAGGTGTTCACCCGCAGGCCGCCGAAGACCAGGGCGAGCAGCACGGGGATCAGCAGGATGGCGTTCAGCCGGGTGGCCACCCGCCAGTTGCGCGGGGAGAACTTGCTACCGCTGACCGGAGGCTTCGCGACCGTGTCCTCGGGCGCGTCGGAAGCCGGTACGCCACCTCTCGGTGGCGGCGTGAAGTTGCCCCGCCGCGGTTCCTGCGGCTCGGGGCTAGACGTGCTTCGCCTCACTCGACCAACAACCTCTCGGCGGCCGGCACTACCTGCTGTGCCGTTTCTTCTGGGCTTTCCTACTCCGGAGTTCAGCGAATTTCAGCACGTCAGGGCGGTGCGTTCCAAACACTGAGCAAAGCCTGAGCGGGCCCGGAAAGCCCTCAGATAAAAGGGGCGTTAAGGGCGAGACGCAGCAAAAGACAGGCGATCCGTGAGCGCAGCGAAGCCGGGCATGCGCGCGGTGTGTCGAAACCTCAGGGATTCACTGTCGAAACGTTATGAAGCGAATTTGTGGGCGTGTCGAAGGACACAGATCCCTTCGCGGATGGCGGGGCGCAGCCCTGGGCAGGGCGGCGCCCCCCATAAGAGTCAACTGGCGGATTGCCCACTACAGATGACGAGCCGGAGCGGCGGTCGGTTCCTACTTGAGCCGGGCCATCAGGGCGTGCTCGACGAGCGTGATGAGCGCGCTCTTGGCCTCGCTGCGGTGCCGGGCGTCGGTCGTGATGATCGGGGTGTTGGGACCGATCTGCAGCGCCTCACGGACCTCGTCGGGCGTGTAGGGCTGGTGCCCCTCGAAGCCGTTGAGGGCGACGACGAACGGCAGGCCGCTGTTCTCGAAGTAGTCGACGGCCGGGAAGCAGTCGGCCAGGCGCCGGGTGTCCACCAGCACGACCGCGCCGATGGCACCGCGGACCAGGTCGTCCCACATGAACCAGAAGCGGTCCTGGCCCGGCGTACCGAAGAGGTACAGGATCAGGTCCTGGTCCAGGGTGATCCGGCCGAAGTCCATCGCCACGGTCGTCGTGGTCTTGTCCTGCACGTGGCTGAGGTCGTCGATCCCTGCCGACGCGGAGGTCATCACGGCCTCCGTACGCAGCGGGTTGATCTCCGAGACCGCGCCGACGAACGTGGTCTTGCCCACGCCGAAGCCGCCCGCCACCACGATCTTCGCGGACGTGGTGGCGCGGGCCGGGCTCGCGGCGAAGCCGCCGTCAGAGCTTGCGAAGTCCACTGAGCACCCTCTCCAGCAAGGTCACGTCCGGCGTACCGCCGGCCTCGCCGCTGCCACCGGGCTGGTGGATCGCCACCATTCCGGCCTCTGCCAGGTCCGCGACGAGGATGCGCGCCACACCCAGCGGGATGTGCAGCAGCGCGGAGACCTCGGCGACCGACTTCACCTCACGGCACAGGTGGCAGATCCGCTGGTGCTCGGGCAGCAGCCCGGGCAGCTGGGCGGGGTCGGCGGTCGTGCTGACCAGCGCCTCGATGGCGAGCTGGTAGCGCGGCCGGGTCCGGCCTCCGGTCATGGCGTACGGGCGCACCAGCGGCTGGTCACCTTCGCTCCCGTACGGCGCTTGGCTGTAGGCGCCGTACGGGCCGGAAGTGGCAGGTGGCGGGGTCATGGGGTCCTCCGGACGGGACAGCGCGCGCTGTCGTCGGGTTGGGCCGGTGGGGGGTGCGGCACGAATGGGTGGTGGGTGCTGGACGAACGGCGCTGCGGACGCCGTCAGTTCAGCAGACTGCCCTGGAGTTCGGCGCGCAGGTCGGGCGTCAGCACCGTCCCCGCGCGGTCGACCAGCAGGGCCATCTCGTAGCCGACCAGACCGATGTCGCACTCGGGGTGCGCGAGCACGGCCAGCGACGATCCGTCGGAGACGGACATGATGAAGAGGAAGCCACGCTCCATCTCCACCACGGTCTGGTTGACGCTCCCGCCCTCGAAGATGCGGGACGCGCCGGAGGTCAGCGAGGTCAGCCCGGAGGCCACCGCCGCCAACTGGTCGGCGCGGTCACGCGGGAAGCCCTCGGACATCGCGAGGAGCAGCCCGTCCGCGGAGACCACCACCGTGTGGGACACCCCGGGGGTGTTGTCCACGAAGTTGGTGATCAACCAGTTCAGATTCTGCGCCGCCTGGCTCATCGGACTCAACTAACGCTCCTGCTGGTGAGTGGGATCGACAATGCCGTGGTTGCCGGTGGACGACGTCCCGGCCTGCCGGCCCTGCTGGATACCGCGACGGAGATTGGTCAGCCGGCCGCGCACATCGCCCGGCGCGCGGGAGACCTGCGGACCGCTCTGGGCGGGCTGCTGCTGTTGCGCGGTGCCCGCGACGAGGTTGGCGCGCGGGACCCGGCGGGGCAGCCCGGAGGTGGTGACACCGCCCGAGGCCGGCTGGCGGATCTGCTCCGCCTGCCGCCAGGTCTCGTCGTTCGGCGAACTGCGCCACTGCGCGGAGGTGTCGGCCCGCTCCGGGTTGCGTGCGCCGTTGCCCTGCGGCTCGGCGGGCGCACCCGGGGCCGCCGCGGAACCGCGGCGCGGCAGCCGCTGCGCCTCCGGCTCCTCGGTGCCCTGCGGCGGCACACCGGCGGCGGCGGACGCCGGGTGGCTGAACCAGTTGGACTCGATCGTGTCGAAGATCGGCGTACGGCCGTCACCGGGACCGGCGTCGGCGCTGCCGAGCACGTCCGGCTCCGGCGCGCGGCCGTCCTGCGGCCGGGCCACCGGGAACTGGCCGGTGCCCTGCGGATCGCCGGCGTAACCGGCCCGGTCCGCCTCCGCCTGCTGCAGATGACGGGCGTCGAGCTGACCGGTCTCGTACGGATCGGCCTCGGCGGCGGGCTGCGCGAAGCGGTCCGCCGGGTACTCGCCGGTGTCGTAGCGGTCCGCGGCGTACTCGCCGGTGTCGTAGCGGTCCGCGGGGTACTCGCCGGTGTCGTAGCGGTCCGCCGGGTACTGGCCGGTGTCGTACCGGTCCGGCTCGCGCTCCGGGGCCTTGGCCGCGGGCGGCGGGGCGTTGAAGTCGGGACGGGCGAACGCGGTGGTGTCACCGGGGCCGCCGGCCGGTGCGGGCCGCTCGAAGCTGCCGGTGTCCGGCTCCTCGTGGCCGCGCGGCCGGTCCTGCGCCTCGCGGGGCGTCAGCGGCCAGTCGTCGTTACCGCCGCGCTCGCGGCGGGCACCCCAGCTGGTACCGCCCTGTTGCTGACCGCCGAAGACGTCCTGGCCCCCGCGGCCGCCGGCCGGCGCACCGCCCGGGAGTTCGGCCGCCGGACCGCGGGCCGGCAGCTCCGGCCGCTCCTCGCGGCGGGGCGCACCGGTGGGCGGGGCAACCGTCGGCGCGGGGCCACCTGCGGGGCCGTTGTCCGCACCGCGGGTGGGCAGTGCGGGGCGCGCACCGCCGGAGCGCGGGGCGGGCGGACGGGTGTCGCCGCCCGCGGCCGGGGCGCCGGGTGCGGCGCCGGCCGGCGCGGGACGCCCGGACGGGGCGCCGAAGGCGTTCGGGGCACCACCGGGACCGCCGCGGCCGGGCAGCGCGGGACGGCCGCCGGCGCCCGGGCCGGAACCGACCTGGCCGCGCGGCTGGAGCCCGGCGAGCCGGCTGGACGGCGCACCGCCGACGTCACCGGGCGCGCCCTTGGCGGTGCTCGGAGCCGGCTTCTTGCCGCCCTGGGCGACGTCGACCGGCAGCATGACCAGTGCGGTGGTGCCGCCGGAGTCGGACGGCCGGAGCTGGATGCGGATGCCGTGCCGCAGGGACAGCCGGCCGACCACGAACAGACCCATCCGGCGGGAGACCGAGACGTCCACGGTCGGCGGACTGGCCAGCCGCTCGTTGATCGCCGAGAGGTCCTCGGGGGACAGGCCGATACCGGTGTCGTGGATCTCGACCAGGACCCGGCCGTCGGGCAGCGCGTGGCCGGTGACCTTGACCTTGGTCTGCGGGGAGGAGAACGAGGTGGCGTTCTCCAGCAGCTCGGCGAGCAGGTGCACCAGGTCGTTGACGACCCGGCCGGCGACCTCGGTCTGCGGGACGGCGTTGAGCTCGATGCGCTCGTACTGCTCCACCTCGGAGGCGGCGGCACGGAGCACGTCGACCAGCGGCACCGGACGGGTCCACCGGCGGCCCGGCTCCTCACCCGCGAGGACCAGGAGGTTCTCGCCGTTACGGCGCATACGGGTCGCGAGGTGGTCGAGCTTGAAGAGCGAGGAGAGCTGGTCCGGGTCGGCCTCGCGGGACTCCAGTTCGGAGATCAGCGAGAGCTGACGCTGGATCAGACCCTGGGAGCGGCGCGAGAGGTTGGTGAACATCGCGTTGACGTTGCCCCGCAGCAGCGCCTGCTCGGAGGCGAGGCGGACCGCCTCGCGGTGCACGTCGTCGAAGGCCGCGGCCACCCGGCCGATCTCGTCCCGGCTGTGCACACCGACCGACTCGACGGAGGTGTCCACGTCCTGCGGGTCGGACTCGGACAGCTGCTTGACCAGCTCGGGCAGCCGGTCCTGGGCGACCTTCTGCGCGGTGTCCTGCAGCCGGCGCAGCGAGCGGACCATGGAGCGGGCCACGACGAACGCGCCGACCAGCGAGACGCCGAGGACGAGGAGGATCACCGCACCGTTGATGAGGGCGTCCTGGGTGGCCTCGTCGCGGGCCTCGCGGGACTTCTGCTCCATCTCCGACAGCAGCGTGGTCTCGATCCGCGACATCTCGTCGATCTTGACGGTGTCGGAGTCGTACCAGTCGAGGTAGCGGTAGTCCTGGCTGCGGATGCCGGAGGCGCTGGCGAAGGCGCGGTGCGAGAAGGCGGACGCGGCCTTGATCTCGTCGTTGTTGCCGTCCAGGCCGCGGGTGAGCGCGCCGGCGTTGTTGGCGTAGATCAGCGAGAACCGGTCCCGGGCCGCCTTCTCGCTGATCTCGGCGTTGTGGCCGGCCTGCCGGTCGTTGGCGGACAGCTCCGGGCCGCCCTTGTGGGCGAGACCGGCACTGATCAGCGCGCGCTGGATCGACGCGTACTCCTTGGCCGACGAGAACGCCGCCAGCGCACGGGTACTGCGGATCATCTCCGGGTTGCTGGTCGCCTGCGCCATGTCCTGGGAGAGCGACAGCAGCGAGTTGATCAGCTGGTTGTAGCTGGTGACGGTCCGCGCGGTGTTGCCGTCGTCCTTGTAGGCGCTGGCGCGGATCTCGTTGAGGGTGTTGAGCTGGCGGCCGATCTCCAGGATGGTCGCCCGGACACCGGCCATCGTGGCGTCCTGGCCCTGGATGTCGCCGGTGGCCTGGTTGAAGGACAGCTTGGCGCGGTCGGTCGCCTCACGGGGGGCGACGACGTTCGCGTCGTCCTTGGCGTTGCCGCTGCCGGCCAGCGGACCGGCCGACTTGTCCCGCTCGATCTGCAGCGCGTCGGCGAGCTCGGTGGCCTGCCGGGTCATCTCGGTGAGCATCTGCATCTTGTCGAGCTGGTCGATGTTGTCCAGCTGCGTGGCGATGCGCATGCCGCCGAGCGTGGTGGCGGCGACCACGGGTAGCGCGAGCAGGGAGACCAGTCGGGTGCTGATGCGCCAGTTGCGCAGCGCTATTCGCGAACCGGGGCCGGTCGCGGCCTTGGGCGCACCGGTGTCCGCGGCATCACCGCCCGGCGCCTGGCCGCCGTGGTCGGACGACGTGAGGCCGCCCGCCGGGTTGTTGCGGTCGCGCTGGGGCGAGGAGGCGCGGTCGGTTCCGCCGCGCAGCTCCGGTTCCGCCGCAGCGCTGCCATCCCTCTTGAAACGTCCCTGCACTAGCGTCGCAACCTCTGGACCAGGCGTCCCACCTCGGCGGGACGGTGTCGAGTCGTATAGGGGGCCGTGAATCCCCCATGGCGGCCGTGAAATGACCGGCGGGCTGCCCCCTCTGGCCGAGAGAGCGGCACCACCGCGCGGCGCCACCTTGCGCCCTGCGCGCCGGCTGAAACGTGCGGCGGTCCGTGGAATTCCAGCACAGTGCCGGATCTCCAACAAGAGCGGAGCGGGTGGCTGTGACATGGATGACGCAATGTACGGGACGCGTCACGAGTTGTAGAAGAAGCCGCTGGAGATTTCGGGCGTATGCCCACGAGTCGCACGCCTCAGGCGGCTGTCCCAGGTGCGGTGATCGGGAGCGGAACGTGCGCTTCAATCCGACATTGTCCGATTCGCCCAAGGATGTTGATCAAGGAAAATGCGGCTTTTGTCGCACGGCTCGTGAGCAAACTCACAGGAAGATCGTTGAGTTCCCCATCACTTCGGAGGGAATAGCGCGCATAGCCTGACGCTTTACACAGTTGCCGAAACTGACAAGACAGGTTTCCGCAACGGCTTTTTCACCGGCCGATCCCCAGCTTCCGACCACACGAGGCATACCGAAGTGAAGACGACGATGATGTTCCGCAACATAGCCAACCCGCGGCGCACCACCCTGGCCCATCTCAAGGACGCCGAGGAGCTCGGCGCCACCCTCTCCGAGGCCCCGGAGCACACCGTCGATCTCCCCACGCAGACCGCCAACCCGCGGCGCACCGTCCTGATGGACGTCCCCGAGCAGGCCGTCACCGCCTAGTCACCCGGGCGGAAGGGCAGCAGCCGCGCACCGCCTCGGCGCCCCATAGGTGAGCGCGCGCCCGAACTGGGGCGATAGCCTGGAGTGTCAACTCCGGTCAATGATCACTGAGGGGCAGCGGCACCCGTGCGCATCGCCAGATTCTCCATCGACGGCAACGTCGGCTTCGGCGTCCTCGAAGGCGACGAACTCGACGTCATCAAGGGTCATCCCTTCGCGGAATTCGAGCGCTCGGGCCAGAAGGTTCCCCTCGACAAGGTCCGGCTGCTGCCCCCCGTGCTGCCCAACAAGGTCGTCTGCGTGGGCCGCAACTACGCCGAACACGCCGCCGAGCTGGGCAACGCCGTCCCGGACGTGCCGGTCACCTTCTTCAAGCCGTCCACCTCGGTGATCGGCCCCGGCGACCCCATCGCCTACCCCTCCTTCTCCCAGGAGGTGCACCACGAGGCGGAGCTCGCCGTCGTCATCGGGCGGATGTGCCGCGAGGTGCCCCGCGACCGCGCCAAGGACGTCATCCTCGGCTACACCTGCGCCAACGACGTCACCGCGCGCGACGTCCAACAGCGTGAGAAGCAGTGGGCCCGGGCCAAGGGCTTCGACAGCTCCTGCCCGCTCGGCCCCTGGGTCGAGACCGGGCTGGACCCCGCCGACGTCGCCGCCGGCCTGGCGATCCAGTGCACGGTCAACGGCGAACAGCGCCAGCTCGGCCGCACCAGCGACATGGTCCGCCCGATCGAGGACCTGATCGTCCACATCACCGAGGCGATGACCCTGCTCCCCGGCGACGTCATCCTCACGGGCACCCCGGCCGGGGTCGGCCCCCTCAACGTCGGCGACGAGGTCGCCGTCACCATCGAAGGCATCGGCACTCTCACCAACAAGGTGATCAAGCGTGGCTAACGCGACCCCCGTCCGCGTACGTTTCTGTCCCTCCCCGACCGGTAACCCCCATGTCGGCCTGATCCGCACCGCCCTGTTCAACTGGGCCTACGCGCGGCACCACAAGGGCACCCTGGTCTTCCGGATCGAGGACACCGACGCGGCCCGCGACTCCGAGGAGTCCTACAACCAGCTGCTGGACTCCTTCCACTGGCTCGGCTTCGACTGGGACGAAGGCCCCGAGGTCGGCGGCCCGCACGCGCCGTACCGCCAGTCCCAGCGGATGGACCGCTACAAGGACATCGCCGAGAAGCTGCTCGCCGCCGGCCACGCGTACCCCTGCTACTGCACCACCGAGGAGCTCGACGAGCGCCGCGAGGCCGCCCGCAAGGCCGGCCGGCCCTCCGGCTACGACGGCACCTGCCGTGAGCTGACCGCCGAGCAGAAGTCCGCGTACGAGGCCGAGGGCCGCAGCTCGATCGTCCGCTTCCGGATGCCCGACGAGCCGATCACCTTCACCGACCTGGTCCGCGGCGAGCTGACCTTCACGCCGGACAACGTCCCGGACTACGGCATCGTCCGGGCCAACGGCGCGCCCCTCTACACCCTCGTCAACCCGGTCGACGACGCCCTGATGGGCATCACCCACGTCCTGCGCGGCGAGGACCTGCTCTCCTCGACCCCCCGCCAGATCGCCCTGTACAAGGCGCTGATCGAGCTGGGCGTCGCCTCGTCGATCCCCGAGTTCGGCCACCTGCCGTACGTCATGGGCGAGGGCAACAAGAAGCTCTCCAAGCGCGACCCGCAGGCCTCGCTCAACCTCTACCGCGAGCGCGGCTTCCTGCCCGAGGGCCTGCTCAACTACCTCGCGCTGCTCGGCTGGTCGTTCTCCGCCGACCAGGACATCTTCTCGGTGTCCGAGCTGATCGAGAAGTTCGAGATCGAGGACGTCAACGCCAACCCGGCCCGCTTCGACCTGAAGAAGGCCGAGGCGATCAACGCCGACCACATCCGGCAGCTGGACGTCGAGGACTTCATCAAGCGGTGCGAGCCCTGGCTGAAGGCCCCGTTCGCCAACTGGGAGCCGGCGGACTTCGACGAGGCCGCCTGGCGCGCGATCGCCCCGCACGCCCAGACCCGCCTCACGGTCCTGTCCGACATCACCGCCAATGTCGACTTCCTGTTCCGCACGGAGCCGGTGGAGGACGAGGCGTCCTGGACCAAGGCCATGAAGGGCGACCCGGTGGCCCTGCTCACCACCGCCCGGGCCAAGCTCGCCGCCGCCGACTGGAACGCCGGCCCCGAGCCCCTCAAGGAGGCCGTCCTGGCCGCCGGGGAGGAGCACGGCCTCAAGCTCGGCAAGGCCCAGGCCCCGGTCCGGGTGGCCGTCACCGGCCGCACGGTCGGCCTGCCGCTCTTCGAGTCCCTCGAAGTCCTCGGCAAGGAGCGCACCATCGCCCGCATCGACGCCGCGCTGGCCAAGCTGGCCGGCTGACCCCGTAAGGGCGCCCGAGGGCCCGGAAGCCGTCCCGGTTTCCGGGCCCTCGGCATATTTCCTCCCGGCGCGGCCCCGGCGCGTTAGATTGCCGTCATGCCCCTCCGTGCCGTCCTGTGGGACATCGACGACACCCTCTTCGACTACAGCGGGTCGGACCGCGCCGGTGCGCTGCGGCACCTGCGCGCCGAAGGACTGCTGGCCGCCTACGGCGGGGAGGAGGCGGCGCTGACGCGGTGGCGCGCGGCCATGGAGACCGAGTTCGCCCGCTTCCTCGCCGGTGAGCTGGGATTCCTCGACCACCGCAGGGAGCGGGCCCGGACGTTCCTCGGCGTCGCGCTGAGCGACGCGGAGGCGGACGCCTGGTTCGCGAAATACATCACGCACTACGAAGCCTCCTGGGTGCTCTTCCCGGACTCCGCGCCCGCGCTGACGGCGCTGGCGCCCCTGGTGCGGCAGGCCGTGCTGTCCAATTCCTCCGTCGCCAACCAGGAGCGCAAGCTGACCAGGCTGGGCATCCGCACCCACTTCGAGGCGGTGCTGTGCGCGGACGAGCTGGGGCACGCCAAGCCCGCGCCGGAGGCCTTCCACGGCGCCTGTGCCGCGCTGGGCCTCGGGCCCGAAGAGGTGGTCTACGTCGGCGACCGGCTCGACATCGACGCGCTCGGCGCCCGGGACGCCGGGCTGGGCGCCGTCTGGCTGGACCGCACGGGCGCCGGCGGGGAGCTGCCGGCCGGGGTGCGGCGGATCACGAGCCTGGCTGAGCTGCCCGAGCTGCTGCACGGGGTTATCGGTTTTGGAGCCCCGTCCACGATCAGGTAATGTTCTTCCTGCGCCGCCCGAGAGGGCCGAGAGGCCCGGCCGGGAAGCGTAAGTCAAATACCACCCCCGCAGGGGGTTGTGCTTTGATGGCCTATGGTGTAATTGGCAGCACGACTGATTCTGGTTCAGTTAGTCTAGGTTCGAGTCCTGGTAGGCCAGCTCGCAGAGCTCATCTGCAAAGCCCCCGTTGTGTAGCGGCCTAGCACGCTGCCCTCTCAAGGCAGTAGCGCCGGTTCGAATCCGGTCGGGGGTACAGATCCATCCCGTAGACCACCAGGGTCGCTCCCGGTGATATTGCGGTGACAACATCCGGCTCCGGTCGGATGGGATCGCTAGGGCCCCCGTTGTGTAGCGGCCTAGCACGCCGCCCTCTCAAGGCGGTAGCGCCGGTTCGAATCCGGTCGGGGGTACTGGTCTAAACCACCATGGGCTATGGTGTAATTGGCAGCACGAGTGATTCTGGTTCATTTAGTCTAGGTTCGAGTCCTGGTAGCCCAGCGCAGCATGTCCTCGTGACAGGCTCAACTGCAGGAAATCTTGCCCCCGTTGTGTAGCGGCCTAGCACGCCGCCCTCTCAAGGCGGTAGCGCCGGTTCGAATCCGGTCGGGGGTACGCACAAGGAAAGGCCCTCCGCATCGCGCGGAGGGCCTTTCCGTTGTTCCCGTGGTTCAACGCCCCGTTCGGAAGCGCCGGTTGGACTCCTCGGCCTCGGCCAGCCGGCGCAGGCCGAGCAGTACCGGCTCGTAGAGCACCGTCAGGGCCACCGCCGCCTCCACCTGCTCCGCGGGGGTCCCGTACTCCTCGACCAGGTCCAGGTCGACGACGGCGAGCTCGGCCGCCTGGCGGGCGTAGGGCAGCAGGTGGGCGGTGTCGCAGGGATAGCCGAGGCGGTGCAGCGCGGCGACCGCGGCGACGAGCATGCGGAAGGCGCCGGAGTGCTCGGCGATCGCCAGGTTGAAGTGCCAGCCGACGCGGCGCAGCAGGTCGGTGGCGATGTGCCGGGCCGCGTCGGTCGCCGGGTCGGCGTCGTCGGGCCGCGGGCCGTGCGGGAGGGCCTCGACGGCCGCGCCGAGGCGGGAGTGCTGGTCGCGGGAGTCGTCGTCGACGGCGGTCAGGACGTCCCGGGCGGTGCTCACCGGGACCCGGCCGACCTGGATCAGCGCCCGGATCAGCCGCAGCCGGCGCAGGTGGTCCTCGTCGTACTCGGACTGGGTGGCGGTGACCGGGCGGCCGGGCGGCAGCAGCCGCTCGCGCAGGTAGTACTTGATCGTCGCGGTGGACACCCCGCTGCGCTCGCTGAGCTCCGCCAGTCGCATACCTCTTGCGTCCCTTCTTGGAGAGTGGCACTATCCAAGCATGGATAGCGTCGCTATCCAACATTGTTCGGCGTGACCAAGGGGGCTGTGATGGGCGGCAAGCCGGTGCAGGGACGGATGACGGCGGACGGGACCGGGGAGGTGGTGGTGTTCCTCATCGGGATGCGGATCAACAACTGGCGGGCGGTGCGCAGTTGGCTGCCGGTGCTCCGGGCGATGCCGCCCATGATGAAGGAGCTGGCGCAGGATCCGGAGCGGGGCCTGCTCGGCTACCGCCCGCTGCCCGGACTGCGGGACTTCGGGGTCGTGCAGTACTGGGAGTCCAAGGAGAAGCTGCTGGCCTACGCGAGCGACCGGAGCGGCGCGCACCGGCCGGCCTGGGCCGCCTTCAACCGGCGGGCCCGGGAGGGGCGGGGCCACGTCGGCATCTGGCACGAGACCTATGTCGTCCCGGCGGGCTCGTACGAGACCATCTACGCGAACATGCCGCCCAGCGGACTGGGCGCGGCCCGCGGGGTGGTGCCGGTCGCCCGTCGCGGGGAGCGGGCGGCCGAGCGGCTGGCGGCCTGAGCCGGGGCGCGGCCGCCCGGCCCCGGACCCGGGCGCATCCCGCCGTGCCGGACCGGGGGCGTGCCGTGTCGTTCAGCCGTTGCGGCGCAGGCCCTCGGAGAGCCGGGCGGCCGCGTCGATGACCGCCTGGGCGTGCATCCGGCCCGGGTGGCGGGTCAGCCGCTCGATCGGTCCGGAGACCGAGACGGCGGCCACCACGCGGTTCGAGGGGCCGCGTACGGGCGCGGAGACCGAGGCCACGCCGGGCTCCCGCTCACCGATCGACTGGGCCCAGCCGCGGCGCCGTACGCCGGACAGGGCCGTTGCCGTGAAGCGGGCGCCCTGGAGGCCGCGGTGCAGCCGCTCGGGCTCCTCCCAGGCCATCAGGATCTGCGCGGCCGAGCCGGCCTTCATCGGGAGCGTGGAGCCGACCGGGACGGTGTCCCGCAGTCCGGACAGCCGCTCGGCCGCCGCCACGCAGATCCGCATGTCGCCCTGCCGGCGATAGAGCTGGGCGCTCTCGCCCGTCACGTCGCGCAGGTGGGTCAGTACCGGCCCGGCCGTGGCCAGCAGGCGGTCCTCGCCGGCCGCCGCGGCCAGCTCGGAGAGCCGGGGGCCCAGGATGAACCGGCCCTGCATGTCCCTCGCCACCATCCGGTGGTGTTCCAGAGCCACGGCCAGTCGGTGGGCCGTGGGTCGTGCAAGCCCTGTCGCCGCGACCAGCCCGGCGAGGGTGGCCGGACCGGACTCCAGGGCGCTCAAAACCAGAGCTGCCTTGTCGAGAACGCCGACGCCGCTAGAGTTGTCCATGCAACGATACTCACGTCTCACACTGTGAAACGCAAGTTCAATTTTCCAGGGAAGTCGTCAGTCTGTAGATGTGGCCCTCGACCAGGGCCCGGCGTAAGGCCCGGCAGGGGGAGTTCTGCGGGCGATCGCGCATGGACGAGCAAGGCCGGCACTGCGGCCGGCCGGAGGGAAAGCGATGGGACGGACACTCGCGGAGAAGGTCTGGGACGACCATGTCGTCCGGCGCGCGGAAGGCGAGCCCGACCTCCTCTTCATTGATCTGCACCTGCTGCACGAGGTCACCAGCCCGCAGGCGTTCGACGGCCTCCGCAAGGCCGGCCGCCAGGTGCGCCGGACGGACCTGACCATCGCCACCGAGGATCACAACACCCCGACCCTCGACATCGACAAGCCGATCGCCGACCCGGTCTCGCGCACCCAGCTGGAGACGCTGCGCAAGAACTGCGCCGAGTTCGGCGTCCGGCTGCACCCGCTCGGCGACGTCGAGCAGGGCGTCGTCCACGTCGTGGGCCCCCAGCTGGGACTGACCCAGCCCGGCACCACCGTGGTCTGCGGTGACAGCCACACCTCCACCCACGGTGCCTTCGGCGCGCTGGCGTTCGGCATCGGCACCAGCCAGGTCGAGCACGTACTGGCCACCCAGACGCTGCCGCTGGCCCCGTTCAAGACGATGGCGATCACCGTCGACGGCGAGCTGCCGGAGGGCGTGACCGCCAAGGACCTGATCCTGGCGATCATCGCCAAGATCGGCACCGGCGGCGGCCAGGGATACGTCATCGAATACCGCGGCCCGGCCATCGAGAAGCTCTCGATGGAGGCCCGGATGACCATCTGCAACATGTCGATCGAGGCGGGCGCCCGGGCCGGCATGATCGCCCCGGACCGGACCACCTTCGACTACCTCCAGGGCCGCGACCACGCCCCCCGGGGCGCGGACTGGGACGCCGCGGTCGAGTACTGGAAGACGCTGCGCACCGACGACGACGCGGTCTTCGACGCCGAGGTGCACATCGACGCCGCCTCGCTGGCGCCGTTCGTCACCTGGGGCACCAACCCGGGCCAGGGCGCCCCGCTTTCGGCGAGCGTCCCCGACCCGGCTTCGTACGAGGACGCCTCGGAGCGCTTCGCCGCCGAAAAGGCCCTGGAATACATGGGGTTGACGGCGGGTCAGCCGCTGCGCGAGATCACCGTGGACACCGTCTTCGTAGGTTCGTGCACCAACGGCCGCATCGAGGACCTGCGCTCCGCGGCCGCGATCCTGCAGGGCCGCAAGGTCGCCGACGGCGTACGGATGCTGATCGTCCCCGGCTCGGTCCGGGTCTCCCTGGAAGCCGTCGCCGAGGGCCTGGACAAGGTCTTCACCGAGGCGGGCGCCGAATGGCGGCACGCGGGCTGCTCGATGTGCCTGGGCATGAACCCCGACCAGCTGGCGCCCGGTGAGCGCTCCGCGTCCACCTCCAACCGCAACTTCGAGGGCCGCCAGGGCAAGGGCGGTCGTACGCACCTGGTCTCCCCGCAGGTGGCCGCCGCAACGGCGGTTCTCGGCCATCTGGCCTCACCGGCCGACCTGTCCGACGTCGCCACGCCCGCGGGAGTCTGAACCATGGAAGCTTTCACCACCCACACCGGCCGGGCCGTCCCGCTGCGCCGCAGCAACGTCGACACCGACCAGATCATCCCGGCCCACTGGCTGAAGAAGGTCACCCGCGACGGCTTCGAGGACGGCCTGTTCGAGGCCTGGCGCAAGGACTCCGAGTTCGTCCTCAACAAGCCGCAGTACAAAGGCGCCACGGTGCTCGTCGCCGGCCCCGACTTCGGCACCGGATCCTCGCGTGAGCACGCCGTCTGGGCGCTGCAGAACTACGGCTTCAAGGCCGTCATCTCCTCGCGGTTCGCGGACATCTTCCGCGGCAACTCCCTCAAGAACGGCCTGCTGACGGTGGTCCTGCCGCAGGAGACGGTGGACCGGCTGCAGAAGCTGGTGGAGGCCGACCCGGCCGCCGAGGTGACCGTCGACCTCGTGGACCGGCAGGTCCGGGCGGAGGGCATCAGCGCGGACTTCGAGCTGGACGAGAACGCCCGTTGGCGTCTGCTGGAGGGGCTGGACGACATCAGCCTCACCCTTCGGGAGGAGTCGTCAATCGTGGCGTACGAGGCGAATCGCCCGTCGTTCAAGCCGCGTACCATCGAGGTCTGACCTCGGGTTTTTGGCTCAAAGCGTTATTGCGTACGATGCGCCCCCTGTGCAGTTGGCAGGGGGCGCATCGGCTTGTCGAGGCGGCTGTTGAGGCCCCGTGAAGCGACAACTCGCCGCAGATGGCACAATTAGCGCATGGAACGCGACGACCAACTCCAGCTCTACGGCGTCGTCGCCGACCGACTCAAGGACGCACACGCAAGAGTGCGGACACTGCAAGTCCCGGAGGGCGTACGGATGGCGCTGACCCGGAAGCTGCTCGTCATCACGGCCGCGGCTAAACACGATCTTGCGGACGCGGCACGGCGTCTGGAGTGGTTCATGGAAGACCTCGACGAAGGTCGTTATCCCGAAGATGTGCACGCCGACGGAAGTCCGTGAAGGTCGAGTTCGTTGCGGCACAAGGGTGATTAGCCCGTTTCGTGTTTGATTTGCGGTATATATCTGCCTAACGTGCGAAAAAGCTTGGAAACTTTCCTTCCAGCAATGTCTCCGAAGGGGAAGACGTGAACAAGGCGCAGCTCGTAGAAGCCATTGCCGACAAGCTCGGCGGCCGCCAGAACGCCGCGGACGCGGTCGATGCCGTACTCGACGCGATCGTCCGTGCAGTGGTCTCCGGCGACCGCGTTTCGGTCACCGGATTCGGCTCGTTCGAGAAGGTCGACCGCCCGGCCCGTTACGCCCGCAACCCGCAGACGGGTGAGCGGGTGCGGGTCAAGAAGACCTCGGTGCCGCGCTTCCGCGCCGGTCAGGGCTTCAAGGACCTGGTGAGCGGCTCGAAGAAGCTCCCCAAGGGCGGCGAGGTCTCCGTCAAGAAGGCCCCCAAGGGCAGCCTCACCGGCGGCACCGCGATCAAGAAGGCCGCGGCGAAGAAGGCCACCGCCAAGAAGGCCACCGCCAAGAAGGCGGCGCCGGCGAAGAAGGCCGCCGCGAAGAAGACCACCCCCGCGAAGAAGGTCACCGCCAAGAAGACGACGGCGAAGAAGGCCCCCGCCAAGGCCGCCGCCAAGAAGGCGACCCCGGCCAAGAAGACCACCGCGAAGAAGGCGACGGCCAAGAAGACCGCGCCCGCGAAGAAGGCCACGGCGAAGAAGGCTCCCGCCAAGAAGGCCACCGCGCGCAAGACCACCGCGAAGAAGACCACCGCCCGCAAGCGGTGACCCACAGCAGCGGCGACGCCATGCGTCGGGCCGGTCTCCCTCCGGGGAGCCCGGCCCGCGGTGCTTTCCGGCCCCGGCCGCCGTCTAGGCTCTCTCCCATGCAGGCCACCGCGTACACGTACGACCCCCAGACCCGCTCCGGCAGCGTGCTGCTCGACGACGGCACCCCGCTGCCCTTCGACGCGGCCGCCTTCGACGCCGGCGGGCTGCTGCTGCTCCGGCCCGGTCAGCGGGTCCGCATCGAGGTCACCGGGGAAGGCGACGCCCGGCACATCGACCTGGTCACCCTCCAGACGCTCTGACCTGCGGCGGCACCGGCCCGGACGGCTCCACGTGCGCCCCGGCGCCGCCCGCCCCCGCCCCCGCAGCCGTCCACGTCACCGGCGGCGCCTGCCGCGCCGTGTGCGGGCCCACGCCCAGCGCCAGCGCGGCCAGCAGATCCTCGCCGGTGTCCACGTCCCGGCGCACCGACGGCACGTCCGGCGCGGTGATCTCCTGCGCCCCCGACGCCAGATGACGGGCCCGCGAGGCACCACCGAATGCCGGTGCCAATTCCACCCCGGAACTCGCGGTCAGAAGTGTTGTCCCGAAATGCGCCGCATCCGCGAGAAATGCACGGGGAAATAGCGCGGCGGAATGGAGCACCCGGCCCAGCTCGGCCGGGCGCAGCGCGGGAAGATCCGCGTTCAGCGCGGCCACCGGCGCGCCCGGACGACCCGCCCGTACCGCCTCCGCGCCGTGCGCCAGCGCCGCGTTCAGCCCGCCCGCCGGAGTGTCGGGCACGATCCGCGCCCCCAGCGCCGCGAGCCGCCCGGCGGCCAGCCGGTCGTCCGTGACAACCACCACATCGCGCACATCGGCGCAGGCCAGCGCGGCTGCCACGGTGTCCAGGGCGAAGGCCAGGGCCAACCGAGGCCGAAAGTCCTCCCCGGCGGCCCCGGCGAGCCTGCTCTTGGCCCGCACCAGCGGTTTCAGCGGCACCACCAGGCTCCAGGCCGCCGCTGCCTCGCCATCCGCTCCGTCTCTTCGCATCGGCGCCATTCTCACCCGCCGCCGACGACCCGGGGGAGCGCCGGGGTTACGGTGTCCTCGACATAGCGGGTACCTGGGGCGACACTTGTGCGGCTGCCGGCCCGTAGCAGCTACGCAGGTCCCACAAGGAGGGTGTCCCAGTGTCCCGCCGCAGAATCGGCTTCTGGTACCGCTTGGCCGCGGTCATCTGCAAACCGCCGCTCTTGGTTCTGTTCAAGCGGGACTGGCAGGGAATGGAGCACATTCCGGTCGACGGTGGATTTATCACCGCGGTCAACCACAACTCCTATCTCGACCCGCTCTCCTATGCGCACTATCAGTACAACACCGGGCGGGTCCCCCGATTCCTGGCCAAGGCCGGACTCTTCAAGAGCGGCTTTGTCGGCCTGATGATGCGCGGCACCGGACAGATCCCGGTCTACCGGGAAACCACCGACGCCGCCAACGCGTTCCGTGCCGCCGTCACCGCCATCCACAAGGGCGAATGCGTCGCCTTCTACCCCGAGGGCACCCTCACCCGGGACCCCGAGCTCTGGCCGATGCAGGGCAAGACCGGTGCCGCGCGGGTCGCGCTGCTGACCAAGGCCCCGGTCATCCCGGTCGCCCAGTGGGGCGCCAACGACGCGATGCCGCCGTACGCCAAGGAGAAGAAGCTCCAGCTGCTCCCGCGCAAGACGCTGCGGGTCAAGGCGGGGCCGCCGGTCGACCTGAGCGCCTACTACGACCAGGAACCGACCGCCGAGGTGCTGCGCGCCGTCACCGACCTCATCATGAGCGCGATCACCGAGCAGCTGGCCCTGCTGCGCGGCGAGAGCGCACCGGCCGCACCGTACGACTGGCGCAAGGCCATCGCCCAGGAACGCCGGGCCGCCCGCGAGGCCGCCAAGGCCGCCGCCGGGCCGGCCGCCGCCACCGAAGGCGCCGGCGCCCCCCAGCAGGCCCGAAGCACCCAGCAGGCACAGGAGGATGAAGGCAAGTGACGCGCTGCGCCGTCTACGGCACGGGGTCCTGGGGCACCGCATTCGCGATGGTGCTCGCCGACGCGGGATGCGAGGTGACCCTGTGGGGGCGCCGCGCGGCCCTGGTCGACGCCATCAACAACGGCCGTACGAACCCCGACTACCTGCCCGGCGTCGAGCTCCCCGAGGCCGTACGGGCCACCACGGACCCGGCACGGGCGGCCCGGGACGCGGAGTTCACCGTCCTGGCCGTGCCGTCCCAGACGCTGCGCGGCAACCTCGCCGAATGGGCGCCCCTGCTGCCCGCCGACACGATCCTGGTCTCCCTGATGAAGGGCGTCGAACTGGGCACGGCCAAGCGCATGAGCGAGGTCGTCGAGGAGGTCGCCAAGGCCCCCGCCGAAAGGGTCGCGGTGGTCACCGGCCCCAACCTCGCCAAGGAGGTCGCGGCCCGGCAGCCCGCCGCCGCGGTCGTCGCCTGCGCCGACGAGGCGGTCGCCCGCCGGGTGCAGACCGCCTGCCACACCTCGTACTTCCGCCCGTACACCAACACCGACGTGGTGGGCTGCGAACTGGGCGGCGCCGTCAAGAACGTCATCGCCCTCGCCGTCGGCATCGCCACCGGCATGGGCCTGGGCGACAACGCCAAGGCGTCGCTGATCACCCGCGGACTCGCCGAGACCACCCGGCTCGGCCTCGCCATGGGTGCCGACGCGCACACCTTCGCCGGCCTGGCCGGCATGGGCGACCTCGTCGCCACCTGCTCCTCGCCGCTGTCCCGCAACAACACCTTCGGCACCAACCTCGGCCGCGGCATGACGCTGGAGGAGACCATCGCGGTCACCAAGCAGACCGCCGAGGGCGTCAAGTCCTGCGAATCCGTACTGGATCTGGCCCGCAGGCACGGCGTCGACATGCCGCTCACCGAGACGGTGGTGTCCATCGTCCACGACGGCAAGCCGCCGCTGGTGGCCCTCAAGGAGCTGATGGCGCGCAGCGCCAAGTCCGAGCGGCACTGAAAAGCGGCATCGAACCGGCACCGAAGGGTTCATCGAAACGGCACCGAAGCGGCACCGAACCGGCACGAAAACCCCGCCGCCCGCGGCGGGCGCCGCCGCCACGCCACCAACGGCGGCCGCCGCACTGACGCCGCGCCGGTCAGCAGGTACCCTCAACGCGATATGAGCAGCCAGACCTCCTCCCACAAGCCCCGCGTCGCCGTCGTGTTCGGCGGGCGCAGCTCCGAGCACGCCATCTCCGTGGTCACCGCCGGAGCCGTACTGCGCGCCATCGACCGCGACAAGTACGACGTGCTGCCCATCGGCATCACCACCGACGGCCGCTGGGCGCTCACCGCCGACGACCCCGAGCGGATGGCCATCACGGACCGGCGGCTGCCCAGCGTGGCCGAGCTCGCCGAGTCCACCGAGGGCGGAGTTGTGCTCCCCGTCGACCCGTCCAACCGCGAGGTGGTCTACACCGAGCCGGGCGCGGTGCCCAAGGCGCTCGGCGAGGTCGACGTGGTCTTCCCCGTCCTGCACGGCCCGTACGGCGAGGACGGCACCCTGCAGGGCCTCCTGGAGCTCTCCGGCGTGCCCTACGTCGGCTCGGGCGTGCTGGCCTCCGCGGTCGGCCAGGACAAGGACTACATGAAGCGGGTGTTCACCTCCTTCGGGCTGCCGGTCGGCCCCTACGAGGTCATCCGCCCCCGGGAGTGGGAGAAGGACCCCACGGCGGCCCGCAAGAAGATCGTGGACTTCGCCGCCGAACACGGCTGGCCGCTCTTCGTGAAGCCCGCCCGGGCCGGCTCGTCCATGGGCATCAGCAAGGTCGACGGCCCGGAGGGCCTGGACGAGGCCATCGAGGAGGCCCGCCGGCACGACCCCAAGATCCTCGTGGAATCGCTGCTCAGCGGCCGCGAGATCGAGTGCGGGGTGCTGGAGTTCGAGGACGGCCCGCGGGCCAGCGTGCCGGCCGAGATCCCGCCGGTCACCGCACACGACTTCTACGACTTCGAGGCCAAGTACATCGACTCGGCCGCCGGCATCGTGCCGGCCCCGCTGACCGCCGAGCAGACCGCCGAGGTCCGGGAACTGGCCGTCGCGGCCTTCGAGGCGGCGTCCTGCGAGGGCCTGGTCCGCGCGGACTTCTTCCTGCAGGACAACGGCGAGTTCGTGATCAACGAGATCAACACCCTCCCCGGCTTCACGCCCATCTCGATGTACCCGCGGATGTGGCAGGAGAGCGGAGTGAGCTACCCGGAGCTGATCGACCGCCTCCTGCAGGCGGCGCTGCAGCGCTCGACCGGGCTGCGCTAGGACCGCGGCCGGCCGGCGCCGGGAGGGCTAGACGCCCGCGGGGATGGTCTTCTTCACCGCGCCCGCGAGGTCGGGGAGCACATCGACCTCGGGGGCGTACTTCCCGGGCACGGTCACCTCGACATACACCTTGCGCAGCACGGTCGTGAAGCGGTAGCCGTCGTCCTGCTTCTCGAAGAGCCACCGGACGCCGTTGACTTCCGCCGCCTCCGGGTTGGGGTTGTAATGTTCACTCCCGTGTCTCAGGACGTCCGGCTTCGGCACCCCGCAGCGCAGTTGCACGGCGGGGTCGCCCCAGACGGCGGTGAAGTCGGAGACGGGTTCGGCGGAATGCCGCTTCAGTCCGTCGACGGTCCGCGGCAGTTCCTCATGAAGTGCCCGGCAGTGCCGCGCCGCCTCGCCCCGGGGGGACGGGACGGCCACGTCCTCGGAAGACGAACAGCTCACCGCGGCGAACGCCACGGTGAGCAGGGGAAGGGCCAGGACGCGGCACCGGCGACGCGAAGAGATCACCCGGCCGAGGATACGGGGAGCTAGAGATGAACGACCGGGCAGGTCAGGGTGCGCGTGATGCCCTCCACTTGCTGGACCTTCGCCACCACCATGCGGCCCAGCTCATCGACGGTGTCGGCCTGTGCGCGCACGATCACGTCGTACGGACCGGTGACGTCCTCGGCCTGCAGCACACCGGGGATCTTCGAGATCACCTCCGCGACGGCCGAGGCCTTGCCGACCTCGGTCTGGATCAGGATGTAGGCCTGTACCACGGAACCTCCAGGGCGGCTACGAGGATCATGGGGGAAGAAGGGACGCCACGGTACCGCGTCACCGTGCGGAGCGGGGAGACCCGCGCGGTGAACACGGCAGGTGCGGCGCAACCGTCAGCCACGTACGGACCGTCCGTACAACGGCCCGTACACATGAGAAGGGCAACAGCATGAAGGGCACCGTGGGCGAGCTGGGGGAGTTCGGTCTGATCAGGGAGCTCACCTCCCGGCTCACGTCCACTCCGGCGGTACGGATCGGGCCGGGGGACGACGCCGCGGTGGTCACCGCGCCGGACCGGAGGGTGGTCGCCAGCACCGACGTCCTCCTGGAGGGCCGGCACTTCCGCCGCGACTGGTCCACCGCCTACGACGTCGGCCGCAAGGCCGCCGCGCAGAACCTCGCCGACATCGCGGCGATGGGCGCGGTGCCCACCGCGATCCTGCTGGGCCTGGTCGTGCCCGCGGAACTCCCCGCGACCTGGCCGACCGAGCTGATGGACGGGCTGCGCGACGAGTGCCAGGTGGCCGGCGCCGCGGTCGTCGGCGGTGACGTGGTCCGCGGCGACACCATCACCGTTGCGATCACCGCCCTCGGCGACCTGCGCAACCAGGAACCGGTCACCCGGGCCGGCGCCCAGCCCGGCGACGTGGTCGCGGTGACCGGCTGGCTCGGCTGGTCCGCCGCCGGGCACGCGGTCCTCTCCCGCGGCTTCCGCTCCCCGCGCGCCTTCGTGGAGGCGCACCGCCGCCCCGAACCGCCGTACCACGCCGGCCCCGCGGCCGCCGGGCTCGGCGCCACCGCCATGACCGACGTCAGCGACGGGCTGGTCGCCGACCTCGGGCACATCGCCGAGGCCAGCAAGGTCCGGATCGACCTGCGGTCCGCCGCGATCGACATCCCCACGCAGATGTCCGACATCGGCACCGCGGTCGGCGTGGACCCGATGCAGTGGGTGCTCAACGGCGGCGAGGACCACGCGATCGTGGCCACGTTCCCGCCGGACGTGAAGCTGCCCGCCCGGTGGAAGGTCATCGGCGAGGTCCTCCACCCCTCCGCGCTGCCGCAGGTCACGGTGGACGGCGCGCCCTGGCTGAAGGCCGGCTGGGACCACTTCGGGGACAACGCCGACGCCGAGTAGGCCACCGGCGGCGGGCGGGTAGATTCGCCGGCATGCACATACCTCCACGCGTCCTGACCGTCGCCGGGTCCGACTCCGGCGGCGGCGCGGGCATCCAGGCCGACCTGAAGACGATGCTGGCGCTCGGCACCCACGGCATGAGCGTGCTCACCGCCGTCACCGCACAGAACTCCCTGGGCGTGCAGGGCGCGTGGGACCTGCCCGCCGAGGCCGTACGCGCCCAGTTCCGCAGCGTCGTCGACGACATCGGTGTCCAGGCGGTCAAGACCGGCATGCTCTCCTCGGTGGAACTCGTCGAGACCGTCGCCGAACTGCTCGCCGGCCTGGACGCCCCCGTAGTCGTCGACCCCGTGGGCGTCTCCAAACACGGGGACGCACTGCTCGCCGCGAGCGCCCTGGACGCGGTGCGCACCAAGCTGCTGCCGACGGCCACCGTCGCCACCCCCAACCTCGACGAGGTGGCCCAGCTCACCGGCGTGCGCGTCCGGGAGGAGGCCGACATGCGCCGGGCGGCCGCCGCCGTCCTGGACTTCGGGCCGCGCTGGGCGCTCATCAAGGGCGGCCACCTCACGGCCGCGGACGGGGGCGGCGTCAGCGCCGTCGACCTGCTCACCGACGGCACCGAGGAACACTGGCTGCGCGCCCCGCGCCACGACAACCGGCACACCCACGGCACCGGCTGCACCCTCGCCAGCGCGCTCGCCGCTCGGCTGGCCAAGGGCGACTCCGTCCCGCAGGCCGCCGCGGCGGCGAAGGACTACGTCACCGGCGCGATCGCGGCCGGCTTCCGGCTCGGTGGCGGCATCGGGCCGGTCGACCACGGCTGGCGGCTCGGCGACCGGCGCTGAAGCCCGCCCGCGGCGGCACAGGAATGGCAAAAGCCGGCCCACCCGAGGGGTGGACCGGCTTCCCAGGCAACCGGCAGGCTGCGCTACGACTAAGGCGTCAGCGCGAGACCTTGCCGGCCTTGATGCACGAGGTGCAGGCGTTCAGCTTCTTCGGCGTGCGCCCGATCACTGCACGCACCGTCTGGATGTTGGGGTTCCAACGACGGTTGGTACGGCGATGCGAGTGCGAGACACTCTTGCCGAAGCCCGGCCCCTTGCCGCAGACGTCGCAGTTGGCAGCCACGGGTCACTCCAAAGACTTCAGATGCACTTACGGTGAAATCCCGACGGGCCGAGTGCATTGCCCGACCGGCGACCGTCAGGAGAGGAAATGGCCCGATTCTCATCGGGCAACCGGAGCAGCATACAACGACCGCTCCCGTAGAACGAAACTATCACGCACCCGTCGGCCCCCGCCCCGGCCTCCCCGCCGGTGCGCGGCTACTGTGCGGTGCAGCCCGTGACCCAGGAGGACGATGTGCCGTACCCGCTCGACGCCGCCGCGGTCCGCTCCTGGTGCGGACTGGCGCTGGAGGCGCTCGGCCGGGAACGCGAGCGGATCGACGCGATCAACGTCTACCCGGTGGCCGACGGCGACACCGGCACCAACCTCTATCTGACGCTGGAATCCGCGGCCCGGGCCGTCGAGGCCGCCTTCGACGGCCACGCCTCGGCGGGCACCGCCCCCGGTCTCGCCGACGCGATCGGCGCGATGGCACACGGCGCCCTGATAGGAGCGCGCGGGAACTCCGGCACCATCCTGGCGCAGCTGCTGCGCGGCATGACCGACGTCCTGGCGGCCGACGCCGGGACGGACGGCACGGACACCGCGGCCGGCGACGGGGCGGCCGAGGCACTGCGCCGGGCCCTGCGCCGGGCCGCCGCCTCCACGTACGAGGCCGTCGCCCACCCCGTGGAGGGCACCGTCCTGACCGTGGCGACCGCCGCCGCCGACGCCGCCGAACACGCGGCCGGAGAGGCCGGGGACGCCGCCGCGGTCGCCCGCGCCGCCCACGAAGGCGCCCGTACGGCCCTGCAGGCGACCCCCGGGCAACTGGCGGTCCTCGGCCGGGCGGGCGTCGTGGACGCCGGCGGCTGCGGGCTCGTGGCCCTGCTGGGCGCGCTCGCCGACGCGCTCTCCGGAGAGGTCACCGCCACCCCCGTCGCCGTACGGGCCGACGCCCCGCTCCCCGAGGCCGCCGGCTGCGACGTCGCGGCACACACGGCGGCCGACGGCTGCGCGGAAGCCGGCGGGCCCGCCTTCGAGGTGATCTACCTGCTGGAGGCGGCGGACGAGGCCGTGGCGCGGCTGCGCACCCGGCTCGACGGCCTCGGCGACTCCCTCGTGGTGGTCGGCGGGGACGGGCTGTGGCACGTCCACGTCCACGTCGACGACGCGGGCGCCGCCGTGGAGGCCGGCATCGAGGCCGGCCGCCCGTACCGGATCCGCATCACGCACTTCGGCGGCGGCCGCACCAAGGAGCCGGCGCTGGCCCCGCGGGCCGTGGTCGCGGTGGTGCCGGGCGCCGGGCTCGCCGATCTGTGCGCCGACGCCGGCGCGACCGCGGTCACCGTCCGCCCCGGGGAGCCCCCCGCCAGCGGCGAACTGGTGCAGGCGATCCGGCAGGCCCACGCCCGCGAGGTCATGCTGCTGCCCAACGACCCCGAACTCCGGCACACCGCCGCGGCCGCCGCCGAACAGGCCCGCACCGAAGGCGTCCGGGTCGCGGTGATCCCCACCCGCGCCGCCGTTCAGGGCATCGCCGCGCTCGCCGTGCACGAGCCGGACCGCAGCTTCGACGAGGACGCGGTCGCCATGACCTCCGCCGCCGGCGCCACCCGCTACGCCGAGCTCGCCCTCGCCGAACGGCAGTCGTGGACCATGGCGGGCGTCTGCCAGGCCGGGGACGTCCTCGGGCTGATCGACGGCGACGTCGCGGTGATCGGCCCGGACCTCACCGTCACCGCCATGACGGTGCTGGACCGGATGCTGTCCGCGGGCGGCGAAATGGTGACCCTGGTCCTCGGCGCCGGGGCGCCCGCCGCCCTCGCCGAGCGGCTGGAACGGCACGTCCGCGAGCGCCACCTCGCCGTCGACACGGTCGTCTACGACGGCGGCCAGCGCACCGCCCCCCTCCTCATCGGCGTGGAGTGACGGCGCCCCGACGGCCGGGACCGGCGCAATTGTCAGAGGCGTGGTGTGCAATAGACGCGTGGCTGCGCTCGACGAACCCCTGAAGAAAATCCTCGGCGGCACCACCGCAAAGGTGCTGGCCGAGCATCTCGACCTGCACACGGTCGGGGACCTGCTGCACCACTACCCGCGCCGCTACGCCGAGCGCGGCGAGCTGACCCGCCTGTCCGACCTCCCGCTGGACGAACACGTCACGGTCGTCGCCAGGGTCGCCGACGCCCGCGTGCACAAATTCAACGCCGGCCGGGGACAGCGCCTCGAAGTGACGCTCACGGACGGCAGCGGCCGGCTCCAGCTGGTCTTCTTCGGCAAGGGCATCCACAAGCCGCACAAGGAACTGCTGCCCGGACGCCGCGCGATGTTCGCCGGCAAGGTCTCGGTCTTCAACCGCAAACTCCAGCTCGCCCACCCCGAATACGCGCTCCTGGACGGCGACACCGAAGGCGACGCCGTGGACGCCTTCGCCAATCAGCTCATCCCGATCTACCCGGCCTGCCAGCAGATGGCGTCCTGGAAGATCACCAAGGCGGTCGACGCGGTGCTGCCCAGCGCCCGGGACGCCGTCGACCCGCTGCCCGAGGCGCTGCGCGCGGGCCGGTCACTGGTACCGCTCACCGAGGCCCTGCTGAAGATCCACCGGCCGGGCAGCAAGGCCGACATCGCCGACGCACGGGACCGGCTGAAGTGGGACGAGGCGTTCGTGATGCAGGTCGCACTGGCCCGCAGACGCCTGACCGACACCCAACTCCCGGCCGTGCCACGCCAGTTGGTCAAGGACGGCATCCTCGACGCGTTCGACGCCGAGCTCCCGTTCACGCTCACCGAAGGCCAGCAGAAGGTCAGCCGGGAGATCTTCGACGACCTGGCGACCGAACACCCCATGCACCGCCTCCTCCAGGGCGAGGTCGGCTCCGGCAAGGCCCAGCCGCTGGACGCCCTGGTGCTCACCCCGGGCGGCTTCCGGCCCATGGGAGAGATGACCGTCGGCACCGAAGTGGTGGTGCCCAGCGGCGAGCGCGCCGTGGTGGACGGCGTCTTCCCGCAGGGGGAACGCGAGGTGTGGCGACTGGTGCTGTCGGACGGCTCCACCGTCGAGTGCGACGACGAGCACCTGTGGATCGTCGGATCCCGCGACACGGGCGAGCGGGTGCTGACGACCCGCGAGCTGCGGGCCGGCCTGCTGGACGCCGACGGCCGCCCCCGGTGGTCCATCGCCACCGCCACCCCCGTCGACCTCGACGACGGCGGGGAACGCCCGCTCGACCCGTACCGCCTCGGCCGTTCCCTCCCCGGGGACGGCCTGCCCGCCGCCTACCGCAACGCCCCCGTCAAGGACCGGCGGGCCGTACTCCGGGGTCTGATGGAGGCCGGGGGAGCGGCTTCCGGCAGCGGGGACATGTTCCGCGCCGCGCCCGGCCCACTCGCCGACGACCTCGCCTGGCTGGTGCGCTCCCTGGGCGGCGCGGCCCGACTGCGCGACACCGGGGCGGGCACGTACGACGTCCACGTCACGCTGCCCGAGGAGCGGGCCGGTGATGCTCCGGGCCTCCGGCGCGCCATCCGCGCCATCGAGCACGTGGGCCGCAAGCCGGTCCAGTGCATCAGCGTCGCGCACCCCTCCCACGCCTATGTGACCGACCACTTCACCGTCACGCACAACACCATGGTCGCGCTGCGCGCCATGCTCGGGGTCGTCGACAGCGGTGGCCAGGCCGCGATGCTGGCGCCCACCGAGGTGCTCGCCCAGCAGCACCACCGCTCGATCACGGAGATGATGGGGGAGCTGGCCGAGGGAGGACTGCTGGGCGGCGCCGAACGGGGCACCAAGGTGGTGCTGTTGACCGGTTCCATGGGTGCCGCGGCCCGTCGGCAGGCGCTGCTGGACCTGGTCACCGGCGAGGCCGGCATCGTCGTCGGCACGCATGCGCTGATCGAGGACAAGGTGCAGTTCCACGACCTCGGACTGGTGGTCGTCGACGAACAGCACCGCTTCGGCGTCGAGCAGCGCGACGCCCTGCGCGGGAAGGGAAAGCAGCCGCCGCACCTCCTGGTGATGACCGCGACGCCGATCCCGCGGACGGTCGCGATGACCGTCTTCGGTGACCTGGAGACCTCCGTCCTCGACCAACTCCCCGCCGGACGCTCGCCGATCGCCAGCCATGTGGTGCCCGCCAAGGACAAACCGCACTTCCTCGCCCGGACCTGGGAGCGGGTCCGCGAGGAGGTCGAGGCCGGGCACCAGGCGTACGTGGTCTGCCCGCGGATCGGCGACGAGGAGGACGCGCCCAAGCCGGGCAAGAAGGGCGCGGCCGGCGGCAAGGGCGCGGCGGCCGAGGCGGGTTCGCCGGAGGACCTCGCCGAGAAGCGCCCGCCGCTCGCGGTGCTCGACATCGCCGACCAGCTCACCAAGGGCCCGCTCGCCGGCCTGCGGGTGGCGGTGCTGCACGGCAGGATGGCGCCGGACGACAAGGACGAGGTGATGCGCTCGTTCGCGGCCGGCGAGCTGGACGTGCTGGTCGCGACCACGGTCATCGAGGTCGGGGTGAACGTCCCCAACGCCACCGTCATGGTGATCATGGACGCCGACCGGTTCGGCGTCTCCCAGCTGCACCAGCTCCGCGGCCGGGTCGGCCGCGGCTCGGCGCCCGGCCTGTGCCTGCTGGTCAGCGAGATGCCCGAGGCCAGCCCGGCGCGGGCCCGGCTCGCCGCGGTGGCCGGCACCCTCGACGGCTTCGAGCTCTCCCGGATCGACCTGGAACAGCGGCGCGAGGGCGACGTCCTGGGCCAGGCGCAGTCCGGCGTCCGCTCCTCGCTGCGGATGCTCACGGTCATCGACGACGAGGAGATCATCGCCGCCGCCCGCGAGGAGGCCACCGCGCTGGTCGGCGACGACCCCGAGCTGACCGGCTATCCGGAGCTGCGGATCGCGCTGTCCGCCCTGCTGGACGAGGAACGGGAGCAGTACCTGGACAAGGGCTGAGCGAGCCGGGACGGCGGCCCGTGCCGTCCGCGCGGCACCCGCGGCCGCGTGAGAACGATCACGGGCCGGGGAGCCGCCCGGACGGCTCCGGCGGGCGCCCGCCGCCGGACGACGGAATATCGTGGAGCACGGAGCCCGAGACGGCTCCGCCGACCCCCCTCCACCCCGCACGACGTAAGGACGGGCCCATGACCCGCGTGATCGCCGGTACGGCCGGCGGCCGCCGCCTGGCCGTACCACCCGGCAACGGCACCCGCCCGACCTCCGACCGGGCGCGCGAGGGCATGTTCTCCACCTGGGAGTCGCTGGACGGCCCGCTGACCGGCGCCCGGGTGCTCGATCTGTACGGCGGTTCCGGCGCGGTCGGCCTGGAGGCGCTCTCCCGCGGCGCGGCGCACGTCCTGCTGGTGGAGGCCGACGCCCGCGCTGTCCGCACCATCCGCGACAACGTCCGCGCGGTCGGCCTCCCGGGCGTCGAGGTGCGGCCCGGCAAGGCCGAACAGACCGCCGCCGCCCCGCCTCCCGGCGAGCCGTACGACATCGTCTTCCTGGACCCGCCGTACGCGGTGAGCGACGCCGAGCTGTGCGAGATCCTGCTCACACTCCGTGGTCAGGGGTGGCTGTCCGGCGACGCACTCGTCACCGTGGAACGGAGCACCAGAGGCGGCGCGTTCCCGTGGCCGGACGGCTTCACCGCGATCAAGGCCCGTCGCTACGGCGAGGGGACGCTTTGGTACGGTCGCGCCGCTCCGACGTCCGCCGAACCGACGTCAGCAAGCGTGTCATGACCGCATCGGAGAGCGAGGAACCCGCGTTGCGCCGCGCCGTCTGTCCGGGGTCGTTCGACCCCATCACCAATGGGCACCTGGACATCATCGCCCGTGCCTCCAAGCTGTACGACGTCGTCCATGTGGCCGTGATGATCAACCAGTCCAAGCAGGGGCTGTTCACGGTCGACGAGCGGATCGACCTGATCCGCCGGGCCACCGCCGAGTACGGCAACGTCCAGGTCGAGTCCTTCCACGGCCTGCTCGTCGACTTCTGCAAGCAGCGCGACATCCCCGCGATCGTCAAGGGCCTGCGCGCGGTCAGCGACTTCGACTACGAGCTGCAGATGGCCCAGATGAACAACGGCCTCTCCGGTGTGGAGACCCTGTTCGTCCCCACCAACCCCACCTACAGCTTCCTCTCCTCCAGCCTCGTCAAGGAGGTCGCCGCCTGGGGTGGCGACGTCTCCCACCTGGTCCCGCCGTTCGTGCTCGACGCGCTCACCGAGCGGCTGCGCAAGAAGAGCTGATCACCGCACCCGGCGCACCGGCCGCGGCCACTTCCTGACGTACCGTCAGTTGGTGTCGGGCGGAGGGCCGGTGGACGTACAGTCGTCCCGTTCCGTCGTTCCAACCCCTCAGAGAGTGGCGAGTCCAAGGTGGACGTGCAGAAGAAGCTCGACGACATCGTCGCGACCGTCGCCGGCGCGCGGTCCATGCCCATGTCGGCCTCGTGCGTGGTCAACCGCGCCGAGCTGCTCGCCATGCTGGAAGAGGTGCGCGCCGCGCTCCCCGGGTCGCTCGCCCAGGCCCAGGAGCTGCTCGGCGGCCGGGAGCAGATGGTCGAGGAGGCGCGCGCCGAGGCGGAGCGGATCATCGAGTCCGCGCACGCCCACCGCGGTTCCCTGGTCTCCGACACCGAGATCGCCCGGCAGTCTCAGGAGGAGGCGGACCGGATCCTCGCCGAGGCCACCCGGGAGGCCGCCGAGATCCGCGCCGAGGCCGACGACTACGTCGACTCCAAGCTCGCCAACTTCGAGGTCGTCCTCACCAAGACCATCGGATCCGTCGACCGCGGCCGCGAGAAGCTGCTCGGCCGGGGCCCCGGACTCGACGAGCAGGGCTACGAGGACACCGAGGCCCCCGAGCGCAGCGCCGACCCCGAGACCCTCAGGCAGCGCGCGGACGCCTACGTGGACGCCAAGTTCGGCGCCTTCCAAGCCGTGCTGACCAAGACGCTGGAGGCGGTCGGCCGGGGCCGTGACAAGCTTCAGGGCGCCCAGGCGATCGACGAACTCGCCGCGCACCTGGCGGCCCAGGGCGACCCGCAGAACGCCCAGCCGCAGGCCGACGCGGAGTACCTGGCCGAGCTGGCCGGCATCGGCGCCGACCGCGAACCGCAGACGCCCGCGATGCCGCAGGACCAGTCCCAGGAGCACCAGCAGCAGCTCCAGCCCCAGGAGCACCAGCAGTTCCAGCCCCAGCAGCAGGGCTACTACACCGACCCGGCCGCCTACCCCCAGCAGGACGTCTACGGCTACCAGCAGCCCCAGCAGGCCGCCGCGTACACCCAGCACCCGGACCCGTACGCCTACGACTGGCAGCAGCAGCCCCAGCAGCCCGGCTACGACCCGAACGCCTACCTCCAGCCCCAGGTCCCCCAGCAGCCCCAGCACGCCCCGCACGCGCCCGCCCAGCCCGCCGCCCTGGACGAAACCAGCCTCTTCGACACCAGCATGATCAACCTCGACCAACTCCGCCAGTACGAAGAGGGCCGCCCGTAGGCGACCCCTCCACGGGGCCGCCGGACGCGGAGACGCCGGCTACGGCTGCCGGAGCGGTGGGGTCCACTTCGCGGCGACATCGACTGCGGGGGCAGCCTTCGGCCGGACCGCGAGGCGGTACAGAAGGCGGCAGGGGAGGCGGCACGGAAGGCCTCCGACGGGAAGGCCTCCGACGGGAAGGCCTCCCACCGGCTCGCCGAGGTGGTGCCGACGGCTTTGGAACGCCCGCCCGCGCCTCGTTGCGCCGCCGCCGGGCCAGCCTCTCGCCCGCGCCTCGTTGCGCCGCCGCCGGGCCAGCCTCTCGCTTGCGCCTCCTCGCGCGCCGCCAGCATGACCCCGCCCCGCCCTCCGCATGTGTCCCGCGCCGGGAGCAACCCCGCTCGCACCCCGCTGCGCCCCCCGCGCGCCGGAATAACCCCCGCCCCCCGCCTGGTTGTGGCCCCGCAGGGGGGCCTCGTGACCCCTACGGGATCTGTTCGATCGCCCCCTAAGAGGGCGTCTGATCTGGGTTCAGGCTGTTGTGGGTGGGTTGCCTGTTTCGGTTCGCCAGGTTGGTGTGGATTCGCCGGTGAGGGCGCGGCTC